>JBAUUG010000582.1:0-20729 GCA_049582585.1 Bryobacteraceae bacterium
GAATTACCTCGCGTCCCACGGAAAGATTCACCTGATTGGCGGCGGAAAAATAGGAGCCCACCAGATTCAGGTAGTTCAGTTGCGTCTCTCGATATTCCTTCTGCGCGTCCAGAAAATCGAGCAACGATGCAGCCCCATGCTGATACGCGAATGACACAGTCGAGCGGATGCTGTCCGCCTCTTCCAGGTATTTCGTCTTGTAAGGCCGTAAGAGCTGAACTGTACTCTCGAGCGTCGCGTAGGCCGAATCCACGTCATGCAGCACGGTCACTTCCGCCTGGTCTCTCAATTTCCGGTTGCGATCGACATCGAGAAGAGTGTGCAGCTTGTCGCCTTGATTCCGGTCGAAAATGCGAAGGGGAATGCTTACACTGGCGCCCAGCGTGTTGTAAGCGCCCGGGTTGTTGAATGAGCCGTTATGCGTCCACCACGCGCTGTACGTCGGGTCCGTCGAGCCGTTGGCCAGCGCCAGCTGATGATCGGTTCGAGCCTTCTCCAGCGACTGCTCCGCCTCTTTCAGATCCGGCCGCGTCTCCAGCGCCACTCTTCGCAGCTCCTCCAAGGTTGCATTCGGCTCCTGAAATTCGAATTCCTCTTCCACGTTGAATTCATCAACCGGCTTCTTGTCGCGCAAGAGCGCCTGCAGATCGACCTTCGCCGTCCGCAAGTTGACCAGAGCGGTTTGCAAATCGGATTCGAATTGAACTCGCTGCAACTCGAGCCGCTGAAAGTCGACTTTTGCAATAGCGCCGACCTGAAAGCGATCTTTATTAATGCCTATTTCTTTGTCGTAATACTCGAGGTTCTCTTTTGCCACTGCCAGTATTGCTTTTTGCAACAACACGCGGACAAACGCATCGCGCAAATTGAACATAAGATTGCGCTCCAAATCCCATTGGGTCGAAATGGAGATGGCCGTGGCTTTTTGCGCGCTCTCCAACCGCAGCTCACGCTTGTGCTCGCGTTCGTGCAGATAGCTAAGACTCGTGATAAACAATGTGCCGGCGAACGGTTGAAAAATTCCGTTATGGGGAGTGAATTGGGTCCCGTCCGCGGTGAAAGAGAAATCCGGATTGGGGCGCAGATCCGCGGTGATCTCGTCAGCCCGCGCCTCGTCTATGGTTACTTGCCCGGCGAGGAGCGTCGCATTGTTAGCTCTAAATATCCGTTGGATCTCCTGCCATGTAAGCGTTCGCGGCGGAGTGGCGGTCTGCGCCAAACACCCGGTTGCCAACAGGAGACCGATATACAAACGCCGGCTTTGGCGCTGCATCTGTCCTCCTCGGAATCTAAACTTTAGGGTTCGGGTTACGCGGTTAGCGGCGTGGGCGGCGAGCGTCCCGCCTGCAATGGAGCAATGCGGCCGATTGCGGCCGCAACAGGCGTGAATACGAGCGAGATGAAGAAAAACGTGAGTGCGATTTCAGAAACACGGCAGACTAATGGGCTGTCCATCACCTCATATAGCCGCATCAGCTCATCGTTCTGGCTTTGCTTGCTTGAATGATGATTCTGCTGCCAATTGAAATGCTCGATGCGCAGAACGTCATCGGTCGCGGAGATGTAGGGGAACAAGGCGATCACGATCAGCGCCACGCCCACGATGTGGAGCCAGGCCGGCGCACGGTTCTCCACGGTGGATGGACGAAACGCGGTACGGATGGTGCTCGCCAGGGCAATTACGCCCAGCACGAGCCACACAATGTTTAATGCCGCTTCGAAATGCACTTTTTTCCAAGTTAGCACGGGAAAACCATAGCTTTCTTAAAGCTGATTAAAGCGATCGGATGCTGGCAAACATACAGGCACGAAAAGGAACCTCAACTCAGGTTTGGAGCATCAATTGCAAGTAGGCTCTTTTGATTTGAGTAATTAGAACATTGCCATGGGCGCCTTTTTCCGCACCTCGTTACTTGCCTTACTATGCGCCGCGACGGCATGCCTCGCCGCGGATGTGCCGCAACAGCGGCTGCAATCAGCCATCGTGCGCGAAAAAGGCCAGTCGCCGTATTATTGGAGCGCCACTTCCGTCGGGACCACGGCCCAGCTGGTCACGCTCGTGTGCCGGTCTTGCCTGCGCGATCAAGACGTGCCGCTGGTAGCCGTTCTGCGGGACACATTGGGGGATCATGATCCCGAAAATAACCGGGTTTCGTATGTCTGGCTTTTGAGCTATTCCCGGCTGAGCATCGAACAGCGGATGCTTTCGGCGGTGCCGTTTTTTTATTGGCGCGCGGGCAAAGGCTCTCAAGCCGTATCCGTTCATGACACCGCTCCGCTATTCGATCTGACCGCGCCGATACACCCGGTGTTGTCCGAAGCCGGGCGTGACATTTTGCAATGGACCATGCTCGATCCCATGACTACTCCGGTTCGCGCCACATCACGCGCCTATCGGACCAATGAAACCGATCATGAACGGCTGCATCTCGAAGAGGCGATCGGTTATCTGCGGGAGGCTCCCGTATCGGAGGACGAGTCGGCCCTTACGCGGGCGCAACTGGATACGGTAATCGCTCGCTTGGAGCTTCGGAAACGCTTGCTCGGCGGTTTAGTCAGCGAACGGCGCGCAGCCCAACTGGGAGAAGAATGGAATTTTGAGCAGGAGCGTATTCGCAGCCGCAATTGGGAGCTTTTGCGGCAATGCGCCGAGAAAACCGGACTAATTTTCGAGCCTCTCGACGTTAGCGGCACAACTGGCCAGTACGCAATCATTTGGTTTCCGCTGCAGCATCCACCCGAGGCAAGCGGAACTTCCGTTTCGCCGATCTGGAAGCTGCTGAATATAAAAAATCCCTGGACTGATACGCGCCTGGCGGACTGGCATGGGCGAACATACAATCGCGCGCTCGATGAAAATGGATCGTTATTGCCGGTGGGCGCGGCTGGGGCCGCGCAGGCTAGACTTGTGCCCCTAGCCGTTTACGGCTTGAGCTATCCGAAAATGCCGCTTCTTCTGGTGGATTTTCGCGACAAGCTTCATGCTCGCGAGCACGAAATGACACAGCGCACAATCAATGAGATTACAAGCGGCGTGATCGGAATTTCGCATTTCACGAACTGGTATTACTATGTGGCGGCCGATCTTTACGATTTCGTGAAAAGCCGTCACGGCGGCCCCATGGATCAGGCGGCTCGTCTGGATTCCTATTCGCAATTCCGCGTCGCGCTTGCCCTTGACAATCGGCTAGAGTCTGAGCTGCGAAAAGAAATGCAGCGCCGCGTGGATTCGCTCGCAGTTAATCCGCTCGAGGCGTCACCGGAGCGCGAGATGCAAGCCGCGATCGAGCGCTATGCGCTTCTGAAAACCGAAGCCGAGGATGGAGGAAAGCTGATAGAGCGCCTAGATAAGACGCGCCGTTCCGAGCTGGCGGCTTTTGGAGAGACGAAGAAAGCCAAAATCGGGGAAGCCTTGCTGCACGACGCTAGTTTCGGGCTTTACACCCACCGCGCCAAGCAGGATCCCGCGAATCTCGAGGCGCTGGATCGATATCGTCGAATCCAGTATCATCTCGCTTTCCTCGATTCTCTTGTCGAAGCGGGCACCCAGCCCGAGATAACATACGACAGCTCGCGAATTCAGTCTTCCGTAATGGCGTTGAGCGCGCTGATGACTGACGTGAATTCGGCCGAGACCCGGGCGCATGCCGAAGCAACTCTACTGCGCCTTCAAGAGCTCTCGCAAGACGGCCTGTTGCAAGCCGATTGCTCGGTTGCGGTTGCTTCGCTCAGAGCCGCGAGCGCCAGAGAGCCGGCCGTGCCTGCTTCCGCATCTGTGGCTGCGAACGGCGCTGAAACTCTTCGGTGATCCGGCTGCGTCCGCTGACCTTCGCCCTCTTTCTTATTTTCAGCGCGCCTTTGAGCCCGGCTGCGCAGGCCCGCCGCGTCATCATCCTCAAAGTCGACGGTTTGAATGCAGATCTGCTTTACCGCAATATGCGTGAGGCAGACCCGGCCACCGGCAAGTCGCGCCTCCCTTGGTTCTCTCATATCTTCGCCGAGAACGGCGTCATTGTCGAGAACTTCTACACACGCGGCATCAGTCTCTCCGCTCCATCCTGGTCAATGCTCGATACCGGGCGCCACGGCATCATTCGCGGAAATGTAGAGTACGACCGATATACCGGGTACATCTATGATTATTTGAATTTCTTCCCTTTTTACCTGGGCTATGCGCGCAACAGGCAGGTCGATATGCCGGGCGTGGAGGTGCTTGACCGGGCAGGGATTCCGCTGCTCATCGATTCATTCCCCTATCCGCAGAGATTCCAAAGTTTTCAACTCTTCCAACGCGGGGTGCGATGGACCACCTTACAGCACGTGCTTGAACAGCGCTTTTCATCTAAAGTGCTGTTTTCGATGATCGAGAGCGCCGGAGCGCCATCGCTCGATGAAATGCTTGCCAAGCAAACGGAGAACGACCTCGATGAGAGCTTAAAAAAGCCTGAAATTTTCTACCTTGATTTCTACACCGGCGATGTCGACCACGAAGGACACGCGACGAATCAACCGGCAGCTCTGCTGGATACGCTGCGCCGCCTCGACTCTTTGGCGGGAAGAATTTGGACCGCCATTCAGAAGAGTTCGCTGGCAAACCAGACGCTGTTCGCAGTGGTATCCGATCACGGCATGAACAATGTGCCGGACGTGTTCAGCCAAGCCTTCAGTCTGCCCGATTTCTTCAATAGCCCGCAGGGGGGTGGTCATCATGTGATCACCAATCGGCATCAGCTCAGTGATTACAAAATCATGGGGCTCGACCCGCTGGTACAGCGCGTGATAACCCCGAGCACCAGTTCGTTCTATTTGGCCGGCGAATCCGCCCGCTATCCTACGGCGTGGCTTGACCTGGACGGCAATGAGCGCGCGTCGGTTCAGCTGCGTAACAACGACCTTAATAAGATCCATATCCTGCTGCTTCAACTAGCGAGGCCGGATCTGCCGCCGAATGCGCGGAAGGCCGCAGCGATGTGCGTGCATGAAACCATTGATCGTCACCGGGCCGAGTGGGCCAAGACCGCCGGCGAACTGGAGGAGGAGATGCGCGCCGTTGAAGAGGAGGTGGATAAGCGAAAAAAGATTGCAGCGAATCAGCCGAAGAGTTGGACGGACGAGCAGCGCGGCCAGGGGGACGACAAGGTTGCGAGGCGCGCAAGCGATGAGTTGCAAGCTTTGGAACACGAACACGCCGGGTACACTGCGTTTTTGGCGCATCTCCGCGCCTTGCTTGGGCTTCAAATCGATACAGAGCGGCCGTTTCGGCGGAAAATATCGGAGCTCATGCCGGAGCTCACGCTGGGCGACAGCAACAGCGTGTACGATTTGCAGAATTACATCTGCGGGCCATCCGCCAGCGGCCTTGTGGTGAATGCCGATGGCAGGCTAGATGAAAAGCGCTCGTTTCGGTTCGTGGATTATTTCTCTTTACTCGCCGAGCAGCGCGCGCGCAACAATCCACAGCCCGCTCTATCTCCTCGGCCGATCGACTTTACAGCCATGCGTCTCGCTACTTCCGATCCTTCGTACTGGCTGTATGCGGATGAAGAGAAGCAACTTTTGATCCAGGTAAATGGGGCCGGGGAAATATCCGTCAAACCCATTCAGCGCCTGACCCAAGACGAGAGCGGGAAACTTACCTGGGTTCCTCAAGATTGGCGCGCCGTGCTACCGCTGCACTTGTTTGAAGACCCCGAGCTTCTTCTGCCGCAAGAAGCGGACCGCGCGGCTTGGCTATCGGGTTGGCACAGCGAAAGCGAATGGCTGAAAGCGATTCACATGTGCCAATATTCGAACGGAGTGATTAGCGTCGTTGAATATCTTTCGCCTATAAGTGAAAATGTGCCGGGCCCCGCAGCAATCAATCCGACCCTGCTGCGCTTCGAGCGCCGCCGGCGCGAGCTGGTCCAGGCGGACTTCCACATCTTCGCGACGGATCATTGGAATTTCAATGCGCGCAATTTCAATCCGGGCGGGAATCACGGCGGTTTTTTTCGCATCTCGACTCATTCCGTCTGGATGATGGCGGGCGCTGGAGTACCTACGTCGGTAATTGAAGAACCATACGACAGCCTCAATTTTGCGTCGACCGTTCTTAGCCTTGTGGGCCGAACGCCTCCGATGCCGGAGAGGGTTGTTCAGCTCTCTACTCGCATGCGCTTCAAAAATTCGATTCCGTCCCACGCGATGTCTTCCGGCCGTTTTGCCAGATCTCTCCAGATGGACGCTGCGGATGAGAGGTCTCCTAAAGCGAACCCAAAGCTCTCAATGGTCAGCCATCCCTCGTACTGAAGATCGCGCAATGCGGCGAATACGCCGCGCCACTCGACATGCCCCGTACCCGGCGTGCCGCGATCGTTCTCCGATGTATGGACATGCTTCAGGAAGCGGCCGGTCGCGAGCAGCGCGTCCGTGGGCTGTTTTTCCTCAATGTTGGCGTGAAATGTGTCCCACAGGATCCCCACCTTCGGATGGCCGATCTCCCGGCACAACTGGATTGCATCCGCTGTCGTATTCAGAAAGTAAGTTTCGAAGCGGTTCAGAGGCTCGATACAAATCTGTACGTTGTAACTGTCCAATGCTGGTCCCAGCTGTTGGTATGCATCAACCACTCTTTCCCATTCATCGGCCGTGCGCCTGCGTCCCGGAAGATAGCCGACAGGTGAATATAGCGGCCCGGCGATCAGCTCCGCTCCAGCTTCTGCCGAGGCCTTCACGCAATCGGTTAAGTGAGCAATGGTTCTCTTCCGGACGGAATCGTCATCTGAAACCAGGCTGAGTCCCTTTGACAGAACGGAACACACAGTGCAGCTCAATTGGTTTGCGTCCATAGCCTGCCGTATCGCCCTCGCCTCGAATTCCGAAGGCCGGAACAGCGAGACTTCAACACCATCGAATCCACGCTCCCGGATAGACGGGAGCAAATGGAAGTGCGCCGGGCCGAAGCTCGCAGTCCACAAGAAAGTGTTCACGCCGAATTTCATGCGCTCATCATCGCAAACCAGCGCCCGCCGCAACGCTCAGGCCTGGCCATGGCTGGAAATGAGTGAGAATGAATAAGCGGCAATGAACGACGAATCCCAGGATGTTTCTCAAGCGCCGGCCATCCCTGGCCCACCGGCCGACCCCGAGACGGCCGCCTCAGAGTTCCCGCAGAGCCAGCTGCCTTTTCCCGTCGTTGGTATCGGCGCTTCTGCGGGGGGCGTTGAAGCTTACACGCAATTGCTCACCGCCCTGGCGCCCGACACCGGCATGGCGTTCGTGCTGGTGCCCCATTTGTCAGCCGAGCACGAAAGCCACCTGGTGGAAATCTTGGCGCGCCATTCCAGCATGCCTGTTTCCCAAGCCGGTGAAGGCGTCCAGCCACAGCCCAACAACGTTTACGTCATTCCTAGGGCCACGCGGCTCTCTCTCTCCGATGGTAAGTTTCATCTGGAAGATCGCCTTCCGGGCCGGCTCCCGACTATCGACCATTTCTTCCGCTCCTTAGCTGCCGAACAAAAGAACCGCGCGGTAGGCGTGCTGCTCAGCGGAATGGACAGCGATGGCGCATTGGGCTTAAAAGCCATCAAGGGGGAGGGCGGCATCGCCATCGTTCAGAACCCCGAATCCGCGCAGTTCAGGGAAATGCCTCGCAGCGGCATCGCGGTCGACCATGTGGATTTAATCCTGCCGCCGCCGCAGATTGGGCTGGAGCTGACCCGGCTGGCGCGGCAATTCGACCGGCCCGAGCTGGCGCCCTTGGAACAAGGCGAAATCGAGCCGAAGGAAGAGCAATACTTTACCCGCATTCTGACTCTGTTGCGCGGCGTTTCCGGAATCGACTTCCGCCTCTATAAGGCAACCACTCTCCGCCGCCGCATTGCTAGAAGAATGCTGGTCAACAAATCCGAAACGCTGAGCCAGTACGTTCAGCTGCTTCAGAGCCGGCCCGAGGAACTCCGCGATTTGCAGGAAGACGCCCTGATTAACGTCACCCGTTTCTTCCGCGATCCCGACGTCTTCGAGGTTCTCGCGCACGATATTTTCCCGCGCCTGTTTGAGCAACAATTGCGGGAACAGCAAGCCCGCGTGTGGGTCCCCGGCTGTTCCAGCGGTGAGGAAGCCTATTCCATCGCCATATCCCTGCTCGAGTACTTCACCGGCCAGCCGGTCGAGCCGGCCATCCAGATTTTCGGCACTGACGTCAGCGAGCAGTCCATTGAAAAGGCCCGTACGGGATTCTATCCGCAAAGCATAATCGCGGATGTCTCGCCGGAGCGCCTGCATCGTTTCTTCGTGCCCGTCAAGAACGGGTACCAAGTGTCCAAGCGGGTCCGGGATTTGTGCATTTTCGCGCGCCAGGATCTGTCCAGCGACCCGCCTTTCTCACGGCTCCATCTGATCAGTTGCCGAAATGTCCTGATCTATCTCGACCCAACCATTCAAAAAAGCATTATGCGGACCTTCAACTACGCTCTGCGTCAGGAAGGCTATCTTTTGCTGGGAACGTCGGAATCCATTGGCAATCACGCCGATCTATTCACGCTGATCGACCGCAAACACAAGATCTATGGAAAGGTGCCCGCAGCGCCGCCCATCGCGGACTTGGCGCCGCGCTTGGCGGTCCACGAGCGGCTGGATCACAACGGAGCATCCACCTCCGCTCTCGCCGGCTGGAGTGAAATCGAGCTGCAGCGCGCGGCAGACCGCATCGTCGTGGCCAGATACGGACCCGCGGGCGTAGTGATTAACGATCAGCTCGAAGTGTTGCAAGTGCGCGGCCACACGGCTGCTTATATCGAACACATGCCCGGGATTCCCAGCCTGAACATTCTCCGAATGGCCCGCCCATCGCTGGCGCTTGTTTTGCGGGACGCCATACAACGCGCCGTGTCCGAAGACGTTCCGGTGAAAGTGGACCACGTTAACGTACGCGATGGAGATATGGCCCGGGAGCTGACTCTAGAGGTTTTGCCCATCCAAAGCGCTCCGCCGCGAAAGCGGTGTTACTTGGTTTTATTCTTGCCGCGCCCTGAGGCAAAGCCGAGGGAGATTACGGATGAACCCACTGAGATAGGCATCCGGACCGGCGCGGACGAGAAAGGCCGCGAGATCGATCGCCTGCGCGAAGATCTCGGCTCCACGCGTCTTTATCTGCAATCTCTCATCGAGGAGCGCGACGCCCGGAACCAGGAGCTGACCAGCGCCTACGAAGAGATTCAGTCCTCGAACGAGGAATTGCAGTCCACTAATGAAGAGCTGGAGACCGCGAAAGAGGAGCTGCAATCCACCAACGAAGAGCTTCAGACCGTCAACGAAGAGCTTCGATTGGGGAACGCTGCCCTGCTTCAAGCCAATAACGATGTTTCCAATCTGCTCAATAGCGTCAACATCCCCGTCCTGATGCTAGGCAGCGATCTCACCATCCGGCACTTCACTCCGTCCGCTGAGCGCCTGATGCATGTTCGGAGCTCCGATGTCGGGCGTCGCATCGGAGAGATCCGGCTGAACCTCACCATCGACGATGTCGAACCCTTGCTGCAAGAAGTGCTCGAGACTCTCGGGACCAGGGAAGTGGATGTGCAGGATAAGCAAGGGCGCTGGTACATTCTTCGCATCAGGCCATACCGCACGGCGGAAAACAAGATCGATGGATTGGTTCTGGTGCTGGTTGACGTGGACCAGATTCGCCGCGGAGAGCAGGCCATGCGCGAAGCGCGCGATTTGGCGCAATGCGTCGTTGAATTGGTTCGTGTACCGCTGACCGTGCTGGACGAGGAGCTTCGAATTACCATGGCCAACGCGGCATTCCGCGCGCTCTGCGGAATTCCGAAGCCCGAGATTGAGCGGCGCTCTTTCCCCGAGCTTACCGTTCTCCTCTGGAATATGGAGCAGGTACGCCCTTTGCTCGAAAGCTTGCGAGCGGCGGGCCAGGAATTTGAAATCGAGCACGAAACACCGGCCCCCGACCAGCGCGTGTTTTGCGTGGGTGGACGGGCAGTCCAGCTCGAAGGCCGAAGAGCGTTGCTGATCACCGTCGATGACATCACCGTTCGCCGGCAGGCGGAACGGCTGATGCAGCGCGAGCGCGAGCGCCTCGCCGGCCAGGTGCGCACCACTGAAGAAGAACTCAGCCGCACGCAAAAGGAATTGAGGGCGCTCGCCGCAAGCTTATTCACCTCTCAAGAAGAAGAGCGCCGCCGGATCGCGCGCGAGCTGCACGACGATGTCAGCCAGCGGCTGGCGATGCTGGCGAACGAATTCGAGCACCTTCGTCGAAACATTCCGGAAAATCCCGCCGAGGTGCGGAACAGCCTGGAAATGCTGCGCGGACGCGCGGAAGCTTTATCCGACGATCTGCGGAATATCTCGCACGCGCTGCACCCCTCCATCCTCGAAGATCTTGGCCTTGCGTCAGCTCTGCGTAGCCTGGTTACCGAATTTTCGGATCGCGAACGGATGCCGGCCGATTTCACGCATGCCAATGTTCCTCCGAATTTGCCTGACAACGTGAGCAGCGCGCTTTACAGAATAACGCAGGAAGCACTGCGAAATATCGCGAAACATGCCGGGCGCACGCATGTGAGAGTCAGTCTCACTGGAGCCGATTCCAGCCTGCGCTTGATGGTTCGAGATCTTGGGGAGGGCTTTGATCCCACCGAGGGGCGCGGGCTCGGCTTGATCAGCATGGAAGAACGGGCGCGATTGATCGGAGCGTTTTTCAAGGTGACTTCAGCGCTGGGCGAAGGCACCACAGTTCAAGTCGATGCGCCGGCCGATATTATTTAGGAAGCTACCCAGCCGTGCTCTACGGCATACCGGATCATCTCAGCCGTGCTTCGCAGGTTGAGCTCTTCTAAGAGGTGCTTTTTGTGAAACTCGACTGTTTTAACTGAAATGAAAAGTAGCGCGCCGATCTCTTTTGCCGATTTACCCTCCGCGACCAGCTGCAGAACTTCGCGCTGCCGCGGCGTGAGGGCGGTAAATAGTTTAGAAGGGTTCTGATCGGGCGTGATCCGATGCCCCAGGAAGCGCTCCGAGACCATTGGCGACAAGAAGAATTTCCCATTTTCCGCTTCGTGTATGGCCGTAATTAACTCCGACGCGGCCGCCTGCTTCAATACGTACCCGGACGCGCCCGCCTCGAACGCTTCCCGGACGTAATCGCGATTCAATTGCATGGTCACGAAGATAATCTTCGTTTTTGGGCTCTTCCGCTTAATTTGACGAGCAGCCTCGATACCATTCAGAAGCGGCATAGTCACATCGAGGAGGATCAAGTCCGGGCTGAGTGCGTCAGCTAAATCAAGCACCTCCCGCCCGTTTGTAGCCGTGCCGACGATTTCACAACAACTTTCAACTATTCTGGACAATCCTTCGATCACCAGCCGGTGATCGTCGCCGATCAAAACGCGTGCCTTCACTTCCCTCGAAGTGTACCGCGAAATCTACTTTAAGGGCATTCCCTAGTTTAAAAGCCGCTCATTCTAGGCTATCTTAAAGACGTTTCCGTCGTGCAGAAGACCGCTTTAATCGTAAATCCTGACGCGGTGCACCGTGAGACTCTCCACGAGTTTCTTTCAGCCGCGAACTATCAAGTGCTCGCGGCAACTCGTGGCGACGATGCCGTGGACCTTTGCCGCACCTACGAGGGCGCGATCGATCTTCTTGTGACGGATGCCGACCTGCCGGGCACATCGGGATGGAGGTTGGCTGAAATCGCATCCGGCTTCCGGCCCGGCCTCATGGTGCTGTTTCTTTCGCCCTCGAGTTGTGACGATCCGTTTTCCCCAAATATGTTACTGCGCGTGACGCAAGCCCTTTCCCGCAGGGCGCAGCACAATAAGCGGCTTAACTGAAAGCCTGCGGCTTACTCGCTGAACGAATCCACGCCAGATACTTCTCCGACCCGTCCGAGATACGGACCGAAATGATCTCCGGCGTATCGTAGCTATGTAGTTCGAGGATCCGCTCACGCAACGCCGGAAATCCCTCCTCCGTGGTCTTAATCAGCAGTAGAATTTCCTCGCTCCGTTCAATTTTCTCCTGCCAGCGATAGATACTCTGAACCGCCGGCAGCAAGTTCACGCACGCCGCCCATCGGCCTTCCACCAGCGCGTTCCCGATCCGCAAAGCTTCCTCCTGACCGCCACAAGTACAAAAAACTACGATTGCATCCGACATAAACCCGGTTTCCACTGGACCTTTCTTCAAAACAAGTTTATAAAGATATGTAAGGAGTATCCCTCAAGGTGCTAAGCTCCATTCTCCGACCGCTCGCCGCCGTGGCTGCTCTGGCGGGCTTGGCTGCCTATGCAACCATCACCTTGCGCGGGCCGCAAGGCATCCGAGCGCTGGAAGAGCGCCGCCGGGAGATTCGAATCCTCGAGGAGCAGAACGCGAATCTCCAGCGGGACCTCGAAGCCAAAAAGCAACGCATCGACCGGTTGAAAACCGATCCCAGCGCGCAAGAGGTCGTCATACGGGAGCGGCTCGGGAAGGTTCACGCCGGCGACACGGATTTCAAAATACCCGGGCAGCACGCGCCCGCACAGAAATAATCTCCGCCGCTTCGCGAATGGTTTGTTCGTCCGCGAGCAGGACGCGGTGGGGCAGCCAGAACGCATCTCGGATGCAGGCTTCTGCGACCGGACAAGGTGTAACGCGGCATCCGCCCTGCCGATACAGCGGATTCGCATAAAGCGTGTGCGGGTAGAAGGGCGCGCAGGGTACGCCAGCGGCCGTTAGCGCTTGCTGAAACTCATCGCGGTCGCGCGCGCCTCCACGTAAACGGCCAAGCATCAGATACCAGGAATTCTGGGTGATCTGTTGCGGCTGCTCCTGCCAGACAATCTCCGGGACATCGGAAAGCAGTTCCTTCAGTAGCCGCGCGTTGGATGTGCGGAGACGGATCTGCTCGGGCAGTCGCTCGAACTGAGCCAGCAAAACCGCCGCTTGGAAACCCGTGAGGCGAAAATTTGCGCCCAGCCGATGATGCTCATAGAAGCTCTTTCCGGCGATGCGGCCCTGATTCGAGATGGAACGGGCGCGCTCCGCGAAATCGTCATCGGAAGTCACCAGCATGCCGCCTTCGCCGGAACAGAGAACCTTCCCGTTCTGAAAGCTGAACGATCCCGCTACTCCAAAGCTGCCTGCCCTCTTCCCGTTCCATTCCGAGCCGTGGGCGTGCGCGGCGTCTTCCAACAGCAGCAGGCCGCGCTCCCGGCAAATGGCTGTGAGCTCGTCCATGTTGCACATGGCCCCGCCGAAGTGTACAGCCAGGATGGCCCTGGTCTTGGATGAAACCGCTCGCCGGGCAGCCGCCGGATCCAGATTGAACGACCACTGCTCAATGTCGGCGAAAACCGGTATAGCGCCGACGCGCGACACCGCCGTCGCTGTCGAGATAAACGAAATCGCCGGAACAATCACTTCGTCCCCGGGGCCTATGCCGAGAACCTCCAGCGCCAGCTCCAGCGTGATGGTCCCGTTACATGCGGAAATGCCGTGCGCCCCATGTTGATAGACCGCGAAGCTCTGCTCAAACTCCGTCACAAACGGGTGAAACCCGCCCCATTGCGAGCTTTCCAGCACCATGCGCAGTAATTCGGCCTCGCGCTCATCCGCTTGAGGCCACCGAGGTATCCGCATGCCGCTCTCAGTTTAGACAATGTGAGAATTAGGGGCAGATGTCCGTTTACGAGGAACGCAAGAACGATTTGGAGCGCTTCGAATTCATGCTGGGCCCGGAGCGCGGCCGGCTGGCAGTCACTTTAGATTGCATAACCGATGCCCTGGTCTTGGTGGGACAGCATGGCGTCTATTGCCAAAGCGTACGGCAATTAGGCAAGCCCGCGATGGACATCCAGCTCATCACCAAGAGCCTCACCGACGCCAAAGAGTTGATCGCAAGCGTGCTGGAAGGAATGAAAAAGGAGGTTTAGAGCTCCCGCAGAAACGGATTCCGCTCTTTCTCCCTGCCGATAGTCGTATCCGTCCCATGACCTGGAAACACCAGCGTCTCATCGGGCAGCTCGAAAAGCTTCGTCTTTATCGAAGACAGGAGCTGCCGCGTATTTCCCCCCGGCAAATCCGTCCTTCCAACTGAATCGCGAAACAGCGTATCTCCGGCAATCAGTTTGTTCTCCTGCGGTATCCAAATGGACAAACTGCCTTGCGTGTGGCCGGGCGTGTGAAGAACCTGAAATTCGGCCTCGCCCAAATGTAGGAGGGTCCCTTCTCCAGCCGCCTGATCCACCACCGTTCGCTCCGGCAAATCCATTCCCAGCCAGCGCGCCTGCACATCGAGCATAGCCAGCAATTCCCTGTCGCGCTCGTTCATATAAACCGGAGCTCCGGTCAGCGCCCGCAGCTTGTGCGCGCCGGCTACATGGTCGATATGCGCGTGAGTAATCACAATCGCTTTTACCTTCAATCCGTGCCGATCCAGCGCTTCCGTAATCTTCTCGATCTCATCTCCCGGATCGATCACAATGGCCTCCCGCGTTCGCTCATCGCCGAAGATTGAGCAATTGCACTGCAGCATTCCCACCGGAAGAATCACGTGAATCATCTTCGATTCATCCTACCCGGAGGACATCGTGATAATGCTCCGGTAAGCGGGCCGGGCGCCAATTGCGACTTAGCCAGATATGCCGCGTGGAACCTTCCGCGAGCAGCTTGTCCGTCTCAGCCAAAATGATCCGATAGGCGAACTCAATCACCCGCGAGCTCGATTTCGTCACTTCGGTCTCAACGATAATTTCCTCGTCATACCGCGCCGGGTAGACATAACGGCAGCTCGCATCTATCACGGTGAGGTACAGGCCTTCGCTCTGCTCCAGATCTTTGTAATTGAATCCTCGCGAGCGCACCAGTTCCACTCTTCCTATTTCCATCCACACCAGGTAATTTGCGTAATAGACCACGCCCATTTGGTCCGTCTCCGCATAGCGGACGCGAAAGCGGGTCTGGTGCCTCAAGAATCGAAACCGGACCAACGCGCCATGCCGGGCATTTCCAGGCCAAATTGATCCAGCAGCCGGCCCACGATATGGTTCACCATAGCGTCGATATCTTTCGGGCGATTATAAAACGCCGGCACGGGCGGGAATATCACCGCGCCCATGCGCGTCAAAGCCAGCATATTCTCCAAATGGATTTCGCTGAACGGGCTTTCCCTCGCCACCAGCACCAGTTTCCGCCGCTCCTTTAACACCACGTCGGCCGCGCGGCAGATCAGCGTATCGCCATACCCGATGCGAATGGCGGCCAGAGTCTTCATGCTGCACGGCGCGACGATCATCCCCTCCGTTTTAAAAGAGCCGCTCGAGATGGATGCCGATTGATTGTCTTCGTGATGTACAAAGGACGCAAGCTTTTCTACCTGATCAAGTGAGTAGCCGGTCTCATGAGTAATGGTCGTCCGCGACCAGCGGCTAAGGATCAGGTGCGTTTCGACCGACAGCGTGTTCAGCGCTTCAAGGGCACGGACGCCAAAAATTGCTCCCGAAGCGCCAGTGATGCCGACCACGACTCTCATGCGCGTTTCTCAGCTGGAGGCTTATACGTCAAGGAACTGAAGGTACCGGCGAGTCAATAACATTCGAAAAACCGGTTGCGGGAAACTGAATGCCATGTTACCTTACTTCTACCGGAATCAGTTGGTCTAGGCCTTGGAGGAGCCGATCTCCTCCTGCAGAAAGTAGAGTCATGTCTCGACATTCAATCTTAACTGCCCTTTTCACATCCGCTTTCACTTTCAATGTTGCTTCCTACGCGCAAGTGAGTCCGCATGCGCGGCCTCTGGTTGCGCAGAGCGTGAATGAGAGCGCGCTGGTCACGCGGCCCGGCAACGTACGTCCTGAAGTGAGCCTGGCCAAAGACCTCGGGAAGGTGTCTGACAGCCGCCAGCTTCAGCACGTGTACTTGCAGTTGAAGCGCTCCCCCGAACTGCAGGCTGAGCTGGAACAATTCCTAAATGACTTGCACGATCCGAAGTCCCCTGGCTTTCACAAATGGATCACCTCGGCGCAGTATGGGCAGCGATTTGGAATCGCACAAGAAGACCTTAGCGCAGTTACTACTTGGCTGGAATCGCACGGCCTTGCCGTCAACTACATCTATCCGAACTTGGTGATCGATTTTTCCGGCACGGCTGGCCAGGTAAGCGCGGCTTTCCATACTGAGATCCACAATCTCGACGTGAACGGCGCGCCCCACATCGCGAACATGAGCGATCCGCAAATCCCGGCAGCGTTGGATGCGGTAGTCACCGGCCCGGTGTCCCTCCACGACTTCAAGCCTTCTCCCACGAATCACCCGCGCGCGCAATATACGGTGAACTCGACCTATCAGCTCGTAGTGCCCCTCGATCTGCAAACGATCTATAACATGAATCCGGCTTATGCGGCGGGCATCTCGGGGCAGGGCCAGACAGTAGTGCTCCTGGAACGTACCGATCTTTATAGCGACGGCGACTGGTACACATTCCGCAAGACTCTTGGCCTGTCAAGAAAGTTTCCGCACGGCAGCTTCATCACGGTTCACCCGCAGCCTAACGCATCTAACGTAAATAACGGCGGACCCTGCTCCGATCCAGGCGTCGTAATAGGAGATGACGGGGAAGCCGCTGTCGACGTGGAATGGGCCAGCGCATCGGCGCCGAACGCGACCGTCGAGTTGGCGTCCTGCGCGGACACGGATACGAACTTCGGGGCATTTATCGCCTTGCAGAATCTGGTTACCGAAGTCACTCCTCCACCGGCCATTATGAGCCTGAGCTACGGGTCGCCCGAGTCGGAAAACGGAGCGGACGGCAACGCGTATATCAGCGGGCTGTATGCGCTCGCGGAAGGCCAAGGCGTTTCGCTGTTCGTGTCCACCGGTGATGCGGGCGCTGACGTTACGGACCAGAACCGAATTGCCGCGACTCACGGAATCAATGTCAACGCATTGGCCTCGACGCCCTACAATGTCGCAGCGGGCGGCACGGATTTCGGCGACACCTTCCTGGGCGAGAACTCGATCTATTGGAGCGCCACAAACGGACCCAGTTATAATTCGGCCCTCTCTTATATCCCTGAGATTCCCTGGAACGATTCCTGCGCGAGCCAGCTCATCGCATTTGCTTTGGGCTATACGAAGACATATGGGACTAGCGGATCCTGCAACAGCGCGCCTGGCGACGAATTCTTAGGCACTGCCGCTGGTAGTGGCGGACCAAGCGGATGCGCCTTTGGAAACGCGAGCATCCCTGGCGTGGTGAGCGGAACGTGTACCGGATATCCAAAGCCTGCGTACCAGACGTTGGTATTTGGAAATCCCAATGACCACGCTCGTGATCTCCCCGATGTTTCTCTCTTTGCGGCAAACGGAGTATGGGGACACTACTTCGTGATTTGCTACTCGGATCCGTACGGCGGAGGTGGTCCCTGCAACAATCCCCCCGACACTTGGGCCGGGGCGGGCGGAACGTCCTTCGTGGCGCCGATTATGGCCGGGGTTCAGGCATTGATCAATCAAGCGGTGGGCAGTCCGCAAGGCAATCCGAACTTCGTTTTTTACGTGCTTGCGGGGACCGAGTACGGTGCAAGCGGAAGCAAGGCCTGTAACTCCACGCTTGGCAATGGCACCAGTCCCGACTGCATTTTTTACGACGTGACACTCGGCGACATGGACGTGAATTGCAAGCCATTGAGCGGGGTCGGCACGTTTGATTGCTTCTATCCAAAGACCAACCCGGGCGCTAACGGCGTGCTCTCAACTTCCAATACTTCGTATGAGCCGGCGTACGCTGCAACCACGGGTTGGGATTTTGCCACCGGAATCGGCAGCGTCAATGTATACAATCTGATTAAAAACTGGCCCGGAAGTACCCTCGCCAACGCCGCGAAGTAGCTCGAGAACGTAACTAAATCATCGGAGGCTTTATGCGTACTACTTTTCTCATTTCAGCGGTGCTCTTACTTGGTATGTCCGCAGCCAGCCAGGCAAACGCCGGCGTATGCGGCTCGGTAACGGGCAACATCGTCAAGAATTGCGGTTTCGAAACCTTAGGCGCCTCTTCAATCCCGAGCTGGACAGTCACGGGAAACACTGAAGGCGGTTACAATGGCGCCTATTGGGGCGTGGATAACTCCAACCCGCACAGCGGCTCTTACGAAGGGTACTTCGGAGTGCAAGGCGGCGGGGGTTCGAGTGTAGGCACTCTCGGCCCATTTCTCAACCTCAGCCAAAAGCTGTCGGCTGTTCCTGGCATGCTTTACCAAATCACCTTTTACCTCGATCAGGACGGGCCTACCAATGCGCCCGGGTATACGAACTATTTCGACGCGTATTTCAATGGCGTTCAGTTGATGAGTGAAACGAATGCCCCGAATTCAGGCGGGTATCAGAAGTTCACTTTCACCCGCGAAGCCGGTGGCGCGAGTCCCGCTTCGGAAGTGCTGAGCTTTGATTTCCAGAATGATGACGATTACTTCTTCTTCGACGATGTTTCGGCGAAGCCGATGGGGTTTGCCCCTGAACCGGCCAGTTTGCTGTTGATTGCCCCGGCTCTCGGCGGCTTGTTGTTTCTGGCCCGGCGGCGCAGACAATCCATTTAAGTCGTCTGCTTTCCTTTCTTCTCCAATTCCGCCACGCGGCGCTCCAGCGCCCGAACGGTTCTCAAAAGTTCCGGCAGTCTCGAATACGCCGCAGATGCGCGAAGCCAATCGCGTGAGTCGAACGCGGGTGATCCGCTGACAATCGCGCCTTCCGGCACATCATGCCCGACACCGGATTGCGCCCAAACGATCGCGTTCTTGTGAATGGTCAGGTGACCCGCCGATGCGGTCTGTCCCGCCATAATCACGTTTTCTTTGAGAATCGTGCTGCCGGCAAGGCCCGTCTGGCCGCAGATGATGTTGTCTTCTCCGACAACGCAAGCGTGGCCGATCTGCACCAGACTGTCGATCTTCGCGCCTCGTTTCACGCGCGTCTCTCCCATCGTCGCGCGATCGACTGACGTCAGCGTTTGTATTTCCACATCGTCTTCGATCACCGTGACCCCGGATTGGACAATCTTGTGTTGCCGGCCATCATTCCCTCTCGCGAACCCAAAACCATCTCCGCCCACCACCACGCCGTTCTGCAGAGTGACGCGATTTCCGATGCGCGTGAATTCACGGACCGAAACATGGGAGTGCGCCGTGAAATCATTGCCGATCGAGCAGCCTTCGTAAATCACCGCGTGCGGATGAAGCACGGCGTTCGCGCCAAGCACGCTATTCTCCCCGATTACCGCGTAGGCGCCGATCGATGCGTTCGGCCCGACCACCGCACTGGCAGCGATGCAGGCGGTTTTGTGGACGCCGGGCGCAGGTTTCGGAGGCTGATAGAACAAAGCCAGCGCCCGAGCGAAGTCGTAATAGGGATTGGACGAGACCAGTGTCGCAGCCGAAGTGCCCTTCAGAGGCTCCGCTGCCAATATGGCCGCCGCGCGTGTAGACTTCACCTTCGGCGCATACTTCGAGTTGGCGAGAAACGTGATTTCCCCAGGACCCGCTCCTTCAATGGCCGCAACTCCTGTGATCTCTATCCCCGCATCGCCGGCCAGCTCGCAACCCAGCAATTCGGCCACTTGGCCGAGCGTAAAACAAGGCATACTCCAGACTACGTTTCGGCCACCACAGGGTTGCGCAATTCACCAATCGAGTGGACCTTCACCACCATTTCGTCGCCTGCACGCAGATAGCGGGGCGGCTTGCGCGCAAATCCCACGCCTGCCGGCGTACCCGTTGAAACGATATCGCCGGGCTCCAGCGTGAAAACACTCGAAAGATAGGCGATCAGATCGGGGATCTTAAAGATCAGCTCGCGAGTATTGGAATCCTGCAGCGTCTCGCCATTGATTTCCATCTGAACATCGAGATTGTGCGGGTCCGGAATTTCATCGGCGCTGACGATCCAGGGCCCCATGGGCGCGAAAGTATCGAAAGTCTTGCCCATCAGCCACTGCGTTGTCGCGCGCTGATAATCGCGGGCCGTCACGTCGTTTACGATGGTGTAGCCGAAGACGTGATCGGCCCAGTTTTCAGGCGCGATACGGCGTCCTCCGCGGCCTATGACGAAAGCGAATTCCGCTTCGTAGTCAGGAGTTTTCGACACTCTGGGCAGCACTACGCTCGCGCCCGGCCCGATCACCGCAGTTGCGAATTTGTTGAAAATAGTGGGCACCGCGGGAATCTGCGCGCCCGTTTCTTCCGCATGATCGCGATAATTCAGGCCCACGCAGATCAGCTTGCGAGGTTTTGGAATCGGCGCAAGCAGTTCCACCATCGCGAGCGGATGCCGGTCTTTATTTGAGATGTCCTCTGCTTTCGCACGCCCTTCCGATCCGGACTCAATGTACTCTATCAGCGTGCTGAAGCCGATCGAAGACAGGTCAACTACCGTGTCTTCTCCTGAAATCACGCCTGGCCGGGCTTGGCCTCCGAATTTAAACGTAACTAAGCGCATGTTTGCATGTTAGACGCTTACTCGACGAAATTTTGAAGCGTACCGATTTGATCGATGCTGATTCGAATTTCGTCCCCACGCCGAAGAGTGAAGTTTTCAGGCGGCACGATTCCGGTTCCGGTCAGAAGAAAGCAGCCGTTCGGAAACGTGTTTTCGCGGAAAAGATATTCGATGAGAGTCGCCGCGGTGCGTTTCATTTGAGCCAGCGTGATTTCATCCGAAAAGCAGATCTTCCCGTTCCTCGAGATCTC
>JBAUUG010000583.1:0-10923 GCA_049582585.1 Bryobacteraceae bacterium
CGGCCGCGCGTCTTTCCTGTTCCAACAGAACACCGCGAAATCAGTCCCGGCAGCGGTCCGCCTTGTGCCGTACAATTCTGCATACGTAGCGCGGTTGGCAGACTGGGAGCCGAACCAAAAAGCAGCCCTGCTTCACCGCGCAGTCGATCTCAACCCATTCGCGGCGGAGTCGTGGATTCAGCTTGGATTATCGGCCGAAATGGAACAACGGGATGTCGCTCTCGCCGAGCGCTATTTGCTTCGAGCCGCAGAAGTCGATCGCATGTACTTGCCGAAGTGGACGCTCACGAATTTTTATTTCCGGCAGCAGCGGGCAAACGAATTCTTCACCTGGGCGAAGGCGAGCTTAGCCATTAGCCCTTTCTCGCCATACCCGGTTTTTGCCGAGATGTGGCTGTTCAGCCCGGACGCGGCAAAGGTCGCTTCCTGGATCCCGGATCGACCTCGCATCCTGGTTCAATACGCGATCTTCCTCGCCGACAGTCACCAATTCGACGCCATCCCGCCGATTGTCCAGCGGCTGGTGATTGCGGCAGGCAGCAACGATCCGGCTGGTAATGGGCGCGATGGATTGATTGCGCCTATCGAAGATCGTCTGCTCGCTGCGGGAGAACTCCGGGGAGCGCTTCAAATCTGGACCAGCATGAAAAACGGCCGATGGATCGATCTTCCTACGCCGACGCCTCAGCGCCCTCTGACCAACGGCGACTTTCGCATTCCCTTTTTTGGGCACGGCTTCGACTGGGCTCCGGTTGCTTCGAATGGCGCTCGCGTTGAACAATTGGCGGATCGAAAGGAAGTACGAATCACACTTTCAGGCATGCAGCCCGACAATTGTGCTCTGCTGCAGGAATATGTCCCGCTGGATCCGAATCGCTTCTATCACATGCAATGGAGAGCGGCGGCGCAGGGCATGGAGGGCCCGACTGGTCTTGCGTGGCGTCTCCACGCGATCCGGAACAATCCTTCCGCGGATCTTAACAGCAATGACCTTCTGAGTTCGGAATCGGGCACTTGGGATTTTAGGCCTCAGGCCGGGACTGAGCTTTTTCTTCTCTCGCTTGACTATTCTCGCCCGATTGGAAACGTTCGCGCGAGCGGGACCGTGGAGCTTCCGGCGATATCGCTTAAGGAGCAGTAGCTACTTTCGCGTCTGCTGGCTAAGCGATCGACTTGGCGCACATTTCCGGGCTCTCGAAAAGCACGCCCAGCTCATTTTCGAGTTCGGCTAAACGGTTTAACAGGAAAACGCCCGGTTCGTGCGAGAGGCGTCCGGCAAAACGAACGGCCGTAGAGTACGCGCGCACGGCGATTTGCTTTGCCGTGTCTCCATAGTCGCCGCGGCCGCCTTCGTAGGCTGAGTGCGCCTCACGTGCATACGCCAGTCCGAAATTGATCTGAGTAGTAATGAGATCGAGCATACGTTCCAAGCAGGCCTCTCCCACAGCAGTCTTTCGAGACCGCCAGCGGATATTCAAGATTATGAGTGAATATTCATTCTACCCACGGAGGTACACCGGTGCAACACAAGACGCTCTTTAAGGTACTGCGATACCCGGAGAAAGTACTAAATCGCCCATCGCACCGTGAGTCAATTCTGGAACGGCCGCCCGATCTACTTTCCCTTGGGGGCTTCGCTCGACGGCGGAATGATTCCTTTTAGGCGCATATAGACAGTCAGAATGCCGTACTGCTCGTTGTCGTGACTTACGTTGCCCATGAGCGCGCCCAGTTTCGGCCGCTCGCCCCGGTAAGACTTCACCATCTCCGTTGCGGCCGCATCAGTCAGGGCATCATAGGCCTTATCGCATTCGTCGAATGCCGCCCTTAATGCGGCGGTCACATCGGCTTTCGACGACTTCGCCATTGAGCTCGCGGACTTCTGCTCGCCCAGAGCCGCCGAGCAGGCGCGCATCTGGGAATCGGCAACGTGATCCAGGACCTCTGCGAAGCTGCGCATCTCGGGCGAAGGCTTGAAGCCGTAGTTTTCCTCCGGCATCTTCTCGGCTGATCGCATGAGATTGTTCTTTACGGAGGTATAAGCTTGTTTGGCTTCCGTACTCAGCGGGTTGGCGGTCTGGGCCTGGAGTCCGCAAGCGCATGCGAAGCTAAGAGTCGAAATTATCAGGAAAGAACGATTCATATTGGCTTCATTGTATTCCTGAGCGGAGCTAACGGTCATTCAATCCACCATCCACCGCGAGAATTTGGCCGGTGATGAAATCCGGCGCGGTGAGAAAGAAGTGAACGGCCTCGGCTATCTCCTCCGGCTTCCCTGCCCTGCGCATCGGAGTAGCGTCAATCATCCTCTGAGTTGCCGCGTCGACATCGTCGAATGAGATCACGCCGGGCGCGACCGAATTCACAGTGATCTCGGGCGCGAACGCCTTGGCGAGCGCCTTGGTCATCATGATCGCTCCGGCTTTCGACGCGCTGTAATGAACATGATTGGCCCAGGGCCGGATGCCTCCTAGCGAGCTGATATTCACAATTCGGCCAGCGCCCAATTCTCTCATTTGTCTTGCGCCTTCCTGACAGCAGAAGAACATAGCCTTCAGGTTCACGTCATGGACGAAATCCCAGTCGGTTTCCGTGATGTCGAGCGGATCAAAGCGCGTGAATCGGGCAGCGTTGTTCACCAGGCAATTCAATAACCCGAACCGATCTCGAATGTCCTGAAACAAGCGCCGAATCTCTTCGACCTTCGTCAGATCGGCCTGGAAGATCGGGGCTGCATTGCATTCGCGCGAGACTTGCTCGGCTTCATTCCGCGAGGTGTTGTAGTGAATCGCAACCTGGAAGCCTTGACGCGAAAGCTCGATCGCGATGACTCGGCCGATGCGCTTCGCCGCTCCTGTTACTAAGACCCGAGGCGCTGAAGTCAAGCCGAGAACTCACCGATCACTTTACTGGTGTATGCAATATCGCGGTCAGCATGCGCGGAAGACATGAACCCAGCCTCAAATTGCGAAGGCGGGAAGTACACGCCGTTCTCGAGCAGATGATGAAAGAATCCGGCAAAGGCCCCCGTATCAGAATGTTTCGCCTCCTCGTAATTCCGAACCGGGCCGGGTTGAAAGAAGAATGTAAACATCGATCCCACGCGATTCACGCACGTTCCAGGCGGGGGATTTGCGGTCAGGGTCGCGGCAGATTTTTCCAATACATCGTAGATCTCAGGATGCTCTTCGATGTATCTCAGCATGGCGATCCCCGCGGTTACCGCGAGTGGATTGCCGGAGAGAGTGCCGGCCTGATAAACGGGGCCGAGAGGCGCCACTTTCTTCATGATTTCGGCTCGTCCGCCATAAGCGGCTATGGGCAGACCGCCGCCGATAATCTTTCCGAGGGTCGTCAAATCGGGACTGATGTTGTAGAGTGACTGAGCTCCTCCGCGGCTAAGGCGAAAGCCGGTCATAACCTCATCGAAGATCAGCAACGCTCCGTAATACCGCGTGATGCGGCGCAGGCCTTCGAGAAAACCGGGTTCCGGCGAAATACAACCCATATTGCCGGCCACAGGCTCGACGATGACGGCGGCGATTCTGTCTCCCTGCTCGCGAAACGCGGCTTCCACGCGATCGAGATCATTGAATGGAAGCGCAATGGTGGTTTCGGAAAACGCTCGCGGCACGCCAGCCGTATCAGGCAAGCTCAGCGTGGCTACACCCGACCCTGCTTTGACCAGCAATGAATCGACATGGCCGTGATAACAACCTTCAAATTTAACGGTCAGATCGCGGCCGGTGAATCCACGAGCGAGGCGCAACGCGCTCATGCACGCTTCAGTGCCGGAGTTTACCAGACGCACCATCTCGATCGACGGCACTGCATCGACGATCAGCTCAGCGAGCTCGACTTCACGGGCCGTCGGCGCTCCAAAGCTGGTTCCAAGCTCAAGCACGGACGCGAGCGCATCGATTACAACCTTGGGCCGGTGTCCCAGGAGGAGCGGTCCCCAGGAACAAACATAATCGATATATTCATTGCCATCCACATCGAAGAGGTGCGAGCCTTCTCCGCGGGCGATAAAGCGTGGCGTACCGCCGACGGCGCGGAATGCACGAACCGGAGAATTCACGCCGCCCGGAATGCATTTCTGCGCACGGGCGAATAGCGCTTCCGACAGCGCGGCGTTCATACTCGCGTCTGGCCGAGGATCAACTTGCGGAAGAGGAAGCTCATCAAGATTTCATGAAGCGTGGTGTTGACGTTCCGCAGCAGGCGGCTTTTCAGCTCGAGGTATGGCTGCGTGCCGGCAAAGAGATCTTGCATGATCTCGCAGAATTTGGGACTGCGCTTCATGAAATCGATCATGCGGCTCGGCACGGCGCCGAAGAACATGGCTCCGCAGAAGAGCCGCTTGGCGAGTGCCGCGCTATAAGTCAAATCCAGGCCGAAATCGCGCGCGATGAGTTGCCGATAACTCTCCGCCTTTTTCTCAGGCTCCTGCTCATTCAGCAAAACTTGGCTTGCCAGATCACCCGAGCGCACAGCGTAATAGAGACCTTCACCAGTGATGGGGTCTACCAGGCCGCCGGCATCGCCAACCGCGATCCAGCCATCGCCCGCCAGCCGATTGTTGCGCCAGCCGCGCGATTCCAGAGCGGGCAGCATGTGGCCGTAAAACTTCGCCTCTTTGCGCGTGATACCCTTCTCATCCATGTAGCGCTCCAAGCGCCCGCGAAGGCATTGGGCCGACTCGCTCTTGCCGCAGATACCGACGGATAAATGCCCCGCGCGCGGAAACACCCAGATGTACCCTTCGAGCCCGGGCAGAAACTGAATGTCAATGTGAGCCTGCTCGCTCGGAACCCAGTAGCCGAGCGCATACATCGTGTCTTGCGCAGTGTATTGAGTTCCGACATCGCGCAACGGATTTCGCGCGCCAGTCGCGATGACGCAAAAATCGGCTTCGAGCCTACCTGAACGAGTGCGGATTTGCCAGCCAGAGGAGGTACGATCCAGACCGAGCACGCGATCCTTCTCGATCTCCGCGCCGGCCGATTCAGCTCGGCGCAGCAACATGCCGTTGAGATCGATGCGCGAGTAGATGACCAGCGGGCGAGCAAGTGTCATCTTGAACGCGCCGGCCTTGGGTGCAGCGAGAAAGGTATCCGTGACCAGCTTCTTAGGCGTGTCGTTGTCGATCAGATAGGGATACTGGGAATATGCCTTGTAAGTGATTCCGCCCCCGCAGGGTTTCTCCCACGCAAGCTTTTCATCAATAATGATTGTTTTCAGGCCGGCGCGCGCGAGCCTTTCAGCGGCGGAGGCTCCAGCGGGCCCGCCACCCAGAACTGCAATTGTTTTCATTGGGCTCGCCCGTTAGCTTCTCCTCGCGGTGCGCCGTCCAGGGGTGGGTGTCCGGGCGGCAATGGATCGAGTCCAGAAGACGCATGCCCCATCGTGCCGTGTCCTTCGGAATCGCCCACCTTCACCACGACCCATTTCCCCTCACGATCTTCCAACGTATACTTCATGACCATGCCGCTGTTTACCCTAGGATCACCCTTAGGATGAAAGGCAACGGTAGCATACGCCATTTTCTTATCAAAGGAGACGGAAGTAGTTGTCACGTCAAGGCTTTTCAGGTCAAGACCGGATCGGGTCTGCAGCCGGGTGAGAATCGCTTCCTGGACCTTCTCCTTGCTCTTGATATCCTTTCCCCAGCCGGCCAAAAGTACCGCCGCGATCAGAATCGGGGCCGACCGGCGTGACACTATCTGATTATAACTAGAGAGCTTAGAGGGCTTTGGGTTTCTCTTATGAAGTTTCACATCCTGTCGAATTTAGTCGTGTCACATGCCGCGGCAGCGGTACGGTACCTGCCGGAACTCGAGACGGACGGCAGGATGGCTGTCCTCGAGTTTTAGCAAGCGATGGCCGGCCTTCTTCAAAGTGAGCGCCGCTATAAGTATCTGGATAGCTTCATCACCCTGTTCGTAGTGGTGCTGGTGATCTCAAATATCATCGCGACGAAGTTCTTCGCGATCGGCGTACTGCGAGTAAGCGCCGCGCAAATTCTCTTTCCAATTACCTACATTTTTGCGGACATCTTCACCGAAGTTTATGGCTACGCTGCGTCGCGGCGAGCCATCTGGTATGGGTTCTTCGCATCCTTTCTTCTTGCGGCTCTCAGCTATATTGCGGTGATCATTCCTCCCGCGCCGGAGTATACAGATCAGACGGCGTTCGCCACCATCTTCAAACCCGTTGGCCGAATCGTGGCGGCGAGCCTCTTCGCTTACTGGTGCGGTGAGTTCGCCAACTCCTTCACGTTGGCCAAGTTGAAGCTGCTGACTAAGGGCAAGTATTTGTGGACGCGGACAATTGGATCGACGGTGGTCGGTCAAGCGGTGGATACGACGGTCGTGATGTTTGCCGCGTTTTATGGAATGCGGCCGGTTGGGGTGATCGTCCGGCTGGTCGTGGCCGGTTATTTGATCAAGGTGATCTATGAGACGCTGATGACGCCTGTGACTTACGCCATTGTGAACTTTCTAAAACGTACTGAGGGACTGGATTACTTCGATTACCAAACGAACTTCAACCCGTTCGCGACGGGCGAGGAATTGCCGAACGAACCGTCTCCTCGCGAGAGATTTAGGTAGCGTCTGGCGGCGGACGGATTAGCTTGACCGGGAGAGTCAGCGTGCGCCCATTTCGGTAAATGGTCAAGGTGATGGTGTCGCCCACGCGTTTGTGGGAGAAGGCGCGGACCAAGGCGTCTTCGCGGTCGACCGGCTGACCATCCACAGCCGTGATAAGATCTCCGCCGATGCCGAGCTCGACGTTGCCGATGGCGACAACTTGACGTGCACCGCGAACTCCAGCCACGGATTCGGAAGAACCACGCGTGACGCCCTGGACCAATAAACCGCCACGGCGCGGCAGATCGAGAGCCTCGGCCAGATCGCCAGCGACGTATTCGGTGGTTATGCCGATTCGCGGCCGCTCGGTGATGCGGCCAGCTTGATAGTCGCTCAGGAGGGCCTTAGCGCGGTTGATCGGCAACGCGAAGCCGATGCCCATATTCGTCCTGCCCAGGATGGCGGTGTTGATTCCGATGACGCTGCCGTTCGAATCGAGCAGCGGTCCGCCGCTGTTGCCGCCGTTGATGGCCGCGTCGGTCTGGATCATGCCCTCGAGGCGCTGATCGTTCTCACTGTCGATGGCTCGTCCGATGGAGCTGACGACGCCAACGGTCAGCGTTCCCTCCAGGCCGAAGGGATTGCCAATCGCCAGCACCTTTTGACCGACTTGCAAATGATCGGAATCGCCGAGCCTCAGGAACGATTGTTTGGCTTTGGGATTGATTTTGATCAGGGCGAGATCGTCCGAACGGTCGGTATCGAGCGCGCGCGCGTAATATTGCGTTTGATCGTGCAGGGTGACTTGAATGCGGCTGCTACCGGAAATGACATGAAAATTGGTCAGGATGAAGCCGTTGTCGTCGATCAAAAAACCCGAGCCGAGGCTCTGGGTGGCGACGGGCTGATAGAAGAAATCGCGGCGGACGGTAGTGCTGGTGATGTAAACGGTGGCGAGCTTCGCAACTTTGTAAATATCGATATTGTTCTGCTCGTCAGGTGTTAGAGCAGCGCGAACGAACCCGGCAGCGATCACGAAGATCACGATCATGAAAAAGTGCCGTGGTCTCATGCTTGCCGAGCCTGCGCGAAGCGTTTCAGCTGTGCATAGATCTGATGGATTTGGCTGATGGTTTGTTCCTTTTCGCCGCCGGTATCGATAATGTAGTGGGCGTATCTCTTCTTTTCTTCCAGTGGCATTTGCTTCGCCAGGCGCGCCAGCACTTCTTCCCGCGTCAGGTGGTCTCGCTTGATGCCACGAGCGACTTGCGTCTCTTCGTCGCAGGCGGTCAGGATTAACCGGTCAAACGCGGTGTATCGGCCAGTTTCTATCAGGATAGCGGCTTCGATCACCGCGATACCCGTCGGATCCTTCGATTCGAAGCCATCCAGCAACTGCTTTTCGAGACGGAAGACGGCGGGGTGAACGAATCCGCTCAGCTGGTTCAGAAGCTCCGGTGAGGCAAACACGGTCGCCGCGAGCTTTTTGCGGTCGATGGCGCCGTCAGGGCTCAGGATCTCGCTCCCGAACGCCTGAACCACCGCGGCATAAGCTTCCCCGCCCGGTAGGAGCACTGCGTGGCCGAGATCGTCGGCATAGATGAGGTGGCAACCGAGGCGCTCGAGTTCGTGGGCGACCAACGATTTTCCGCTGGCATAGCCGCCGGTGAGTCCGACTTTCAACATCCGCAGTGGATTTCTGCCAAACGAACTGTATTGGCCATGAGCATGGCGATGGTGAGCGGGCCCACACCTCCCGGGACGGGCGTGTAGGCGGACGACAGTTCTCGCATGGCGGACGGGTCGACATCGCCGACCAAGATTGTGCCATTTTTACGGAACGAAGCCAATCGGGTTGGATCGTGGGCAAAGAGACGTTCGACTTCGGCCAAATCGGTCAGCCGGTTCATGCCGACATCAATGACCACGGCTCCGGGCTTGATGTGATCGGCAGTGAGGAGGGCGGGTTTGCCGATGGCGGCTACCAATATGTCGGCTTCGCGACACTCGGCCGCCAGGTTGCGGGTGCGTGAGTGGCAGATCGTGACGGTGGCGTTTTCGTGAAGCAGCATGAGAGCGATCGGCTTGCCGACTATATCGCTGCGGCCGACCACGACAGCGCGCTTACCGGAAATCGGCAGCTTATAACGCTTGAGCAGTTCCATGATGCCGGCAGGCGTGCAGGGGCGCGGCGCGGGTTGATTCAAGACCAGGCAGCCCAGGCTGTACTGAGAAAACCCGTCCACGTCGCGCATCGGATCGACATAGGCGTTTACGGTCTCCGCATCAATGTGCTTCGGCAGGGGCTTTTGGATGAGGATGCCGTCTACGGTTGGATCTTGGGTAAGAGGGAGGATGAGCTGGATGAGATCGTTGGTGGGGATGGTTTCGGGTGGGGTGATCTCGATGCTGCGGATGCCTAACTCGTTGCAGGCTTTGATTTTGTTGCGAACGTAGATTTGCGAGGCAGGGTCGTTGCCGACGAGGACGACAGCGAGGGCCGGAGCGCGATGTTTCGCGGTGAGCGCGTCGATGCGGGGACGGAGCTCAAGCAAGATTTCCTGGCTGATTTTCTTGCCGTCGAGGATCAAGCCCGGCATTGTTGCACTCGTGAGGATAACAGAGGGGTGGGGCCGTTTTGCGAAACGAACCCAATTGACCGGATGTGAGCCGCTTTGCCGAACGCTCTCCCTAGGCGGCCCTTGCCATTTGACGGTACTCTTCTTCGGAGCTGGCCGGCAGGAGAACCCAGAGCGTATAGATCCCCAACGCCGTGCCGAATGGCATATCGAGGAGACTGAAACAACCAAAGACGATGGCCAGCATGCGGGCCCAGGGTTGGCGCGTCAGCAATCCCCAAGCTATGATGACCCCCAGCACAGCGCCTATGATCAAGGCGGCCCCGATGGTTTGCAACAGACCGTGAATAAAGTCGGGAACGTCCGGGGGCATGAATTGCGCGGCGTGACCAAAGATGACGAGCAGGAAGATACCCGGGAGCAGGCGAAAGGCCGACATGGCGAGCCAGAAGATAGCCAACAAACGCACGTGACCAGCAATTCGGCTTTTGGCCGGCATGAGAGGCGTCGGCGCTGCCATAGATTTCCCGCAGTTCGGACAGAAATTCTGCCCCAGAGCCAACTGACTGCCACAGCGATCACAAAACATCTTCAGACCTCCTTAGGACTACGCCATACAAGACGACAAAATCATCCCGGTTGTTCGACGGATGTTAGGCGTTGGCATCTCGGCAAGGTAGTGACACTCCTTGGAAGCAGCGCCGGAAGTTTTGGGTCAGGTAGGTAGCAAGCTCGGGCGGAGAAAGGCTTCGGCCTTCCTCGAGAATGGCGACGGTAGCTCCGTCCAGATCCTTTGCAAGCAGGATTTCGAACTCCTTCGGGGCAAAGTTCATCTCATCGTCCTGACGACCCGTTATGCTTCCGCTGATAACCGGCCCCCAGGGCTCAAAACAGATGCCAACCTTGACGCTGGTCGAGGGATGGCTGGACTTGACCATGTGCATCTGCGCGCCCGGCGCGCACTGTATCAGCTCATCCGTGAGGAACCCATGGCCTGAAACCCAAGCGTTCATAGAATCGGTCTGGCGCCGGCATTCTTCCAGCAACTCTTCCCAATATCTTGTCCCTTCGCGAAATAACTGGGTGGCGACCGGACTCGCTGCTGCGCTCATGCTTTACGTCCTCTACGTAGGACGAGTGTAGCGCTTTTTCGAGACCAGTCCGCTGGACGCCAGTGTCTCCGGATGTTTAGTGGTGCGAAGGGGATTTCTCGCCAGTTAACCGGGGCAACGTATAATTAGCCGAACCAGGAGCGATTACTCTACGCTGGGCCGTTAATCGTGGGTGAGCGGACAGCGAGGTTTATTTGGCGACGCCTGGCTGATGCCAGCGTCGGATGCAATACCACCAACCGGCCACTGATTTGCGCTTCTGTGCGATTCGAACGCGACTTGCCGGCTGGCGGTCATTTGCCCATAGAAAGACACGCTAGCCTAAACTTTGACCGGCGGGTAGACCGTTGACCACTCAAAGAACGACGTTAGTCGACGCGATGGTAAAGGATTCTACGGACGCGCTTCGAACACCATGTTGAATGGCGTCTCGGTGGCGCGGCGGAAACGCGTGAACCCACCGGCCACGATCACATCGCGCAACCGCGCTTCTCCTGCCTGAGCGCCGAGCCCGAGCCCGACTTCCTGCGAGAGCGACGCTGGTACACAAATCATCGCGGACGCAGAGTAATAAATCCGTCCAACAGGATTTAGGTTGGCGGACACGTCATCGCCGGCGAATGGTTCCACCACCATCCA
>JBAUUG010000584.1:0-3476 GCA_049582585.1 Bryobacteraceae bacterium
CGACGATCCGGTAAAGCCAGGTGCTGAAGCTGCAATCGAAACGGAACTTTTGCAGATTCCGGTAGACTCGAAGGAACGCCTCCTGATAGACGTCGCGCGCATCCTCCTGGGAGTGGAGCAGATTCAAAGCCATTCTGAGCACGTTCTGGTCGTACGACCGCACCAACTGCTCGAAAGCTTCCGCGTCGCCGTGCTGCGCGGCCCGAATGAGAGCTACTTCCTCTGATCGGTCAGTCGTGCGAGGCACGGCTATAGATGCAACCGCTTCCGCTTGGGTAGCCACCAATACACTGGACGTGCCAGGTTCAATTTCGTCACGGCTGCTAGCTCCGCCCGTCAAACGCCCCGGGCGCGCAGAGCCGGTCTCTCAACTCAGCTCGCTAACTCCAGTTCGATCAGCTTCTTAGCGGCATCCATGCGCGAAATCCGGAAGCTTCGGACCTGCCCCGCACGAGCGGTCTCCTTCGATGGGCCCATGCTGCTCCCCTGCTTCCATCTGGCCGCCAGCATTGCGCTCAAGGACGACACGTCAGCGGCTTTCTGTTCCGTCTCCGCGGTCTTTTCTTCTGGACGTTTGAACTGGCAAGTAGCCGTGACGCCCTCCCCAAGCTCCACCTTGGCTTTGTCGCCGTGAACCTCCACCAACCGGCCGCTGACCGTCTCGCCTGGCTGGTGCTCGGAAATGTATTGATCCACAGTCGTGGGCTCTAACTGCTTCATCCCCAGGCGAATACGCCTGCGTTCCTGATCCACCTCCAGCACGGCTGCCCTGACAGTTTGCCCTTTGCTGAGTCTCTCTCGCGGATGGTCGAGCCGCTTTTCATTGGTGATATCGGAGATGTGGATCATTCCTTCGATCCCCTGCCCCAGGTCAAGGAAGGCGCCAAACTGCATGATGTTCGTGACGGGTCCTTCCACTGTCGAACCAACCGGAAATTTCCGGTGCACTTCGTCCCAAGGATCTCCTAGAGCCTGCTTGTACCCAAGTCCGATGCGGCGTTCCCCTGCGTTCACCTGCAGAACTACGGTCTCCACGCGTTCCCCAACCTTGAGCAAATCCCCGGGCTTGCGCACGCGCTTGTCCCAGGACAATTCGGACACGTGAATCAGTCCATCGACTCCGGGCATTAGCTCGACAAACGCTCCAAAATCGGCAAGGCGCGAGATCGTCCCGCTGACCCGATCGCCCACTTTGAACGTCCGAAGAGCAATCGTCCAGGGGTCCTCCTGGAGCTGCTTCAGACCCACTGAAATCTTCTTGCTTGCCGGATCGACCTTCAGAATCTTGACTTCAAGCTCGTCGCCGGCCTTCACCACGTCTCCGGCTTTACTCACCCGCGAGTAAGAGATGTCCATGACATGAAGCAATCCATCGACCCCGCCTAAATCGACGAACGCGCCGAAATCCATCACATTGCGAACGGTTGCGCGGACCACTGCTCCTTCTCGCAGTTCCTCAAATGCATGTTGGCGTTTTTCAGCTTGTTCTTCTTCCAGAACGACGCGGCGGTCGACCACCACATCTTCCTTCTCCACGTCCAGCTTGGTGATTCGGCATCTGATTTCTTGGCCAACCAGCTGAGGCATCTCGTCGGCCTCTCGAACGCCGCTCCTCGATGCGGGCATGAATGCGCGAACGCCGACATCCACGCGAAACCCGCCCTTCACCTGCTCCGCCACCATCCCGGCTATGGCTCGCTTGTCCGCGAACGCTGCCTGCAAGCCGGCCCAATCTCGAGGGCGATCCACCTTCACGGCGGACAGCTCGTAATACCCTTCTTCGTTGCGAGGGCCGATTGAAATGGGGATAACGGCCCCGATTTGCGGATCGCCCTCCTCTATCTCACGCCATTTCTCCAGGCTCAGAGATCCTTCTATTTTTCTTCCGATATTGACAAGAATCGTCTCGGGTGTCACCGAGACAATGGTTCCGGTAACAGTTTCGCCCCGCTTTCCGTCAGCATGCTGTTGTTCGAAGCTCGACAGAATTTCGGCAAAACTGGAATCCTCAGACGGATTGGTGGTCAGGTCGCTCATACTGCTGGTTACTCAACTGGTTACTCAAGGTGTTCGCCCCTTATTCTGTCATAGAGCGCTGAAGATGAAGAACACGCCACGTCCCTGGAACCTGAGAGTACAGGACTTCGCTTGGTTACTCTGGTTGCTTTTCATCGCGGTTCTGATCGCTACGGCTCCCGAGACCAATTACGACGCGCTCATTCTCCTGCCCCTGATTGGGGTCTTTCAGATCGCCGACTCGCGCCTGAAGGTATTTTCCACTCGAGTGGGCCAAATCATATCCATTGCCGTCAAGCTGGTGCTGAGCTGGTTACTAATCGGATTCACGCATACCATCGACAGCTATTACTCGTCCATCTTTCTGATACCCGTCGTTTCCGCCGCTACCATCTTTGAATTACCGGGCGTAATTCTCGTGACTGCAATTGCATGCCTCGCCTACTTCTCATTTCTGCTTCCCATTTTTTTCGATTACAGCAGGTATCAACTTACGCCGAACCATATCAGCTTCATGTCTTTGAATGCGTCGTTCTACGCGATTGTGGCGTTCCTGGTTTATGAACAGGCGAAGGCTAAGCGAGAAGAGATGAAGCGCACCCAGGAAGCCGCGAACGATCTGGCTGAATCGAATCGGAATTTGCGGCAGGCACAAGCTTCGCTCCGCCGCAGCGAGCGTCTTGCGGCTCTTGGTCAACTGACCGCCGGGCTTGCCCATGAGCTTCGCAATCCGCTCGGGACCATTAAGGCTTCGGCTGAGATGTTGACGAAAGATTCCACCAGGAGCCGCCCTCAAGTGATGTCCGAGATGGCCGGATACATAGGAACCGAAGTGGATCGAATGAATACCTTGATTGCAAATTTTCTCGATTTCGCTCGCCCACTGCAGATACATTCCACGATGGCCGATCTTCGTTCGGTTATAGACGGCGTAGTACGCCAACAAAGCGAGCTGGCTCGCAACCGCCAAGTCGCGCTCTCCGTTCGCCTTGGCGACGAGCCTCTATCCTTCGTGTTCGATCCGGACCTTCTTCAATTGGCGATTTCGAATCTTGTGCAGAACGCCATTCAGGCGAGCGCCGCCGGGCAGAGCGTCGAGATTCGCGCCGAGGCTGTTCGGGATGATGTCATGATTTTCGTCAGCGATCGCGGCGAGGGTATACAGCCGCAGCATCTCGAAAATATCTTCAATCCATTTTTCACAACTAAGCCCCAGGGAATCGGCCTGGGTTTGGCTATCGTCGCCAAAATCATTGACGAACATCAAGGGCGCATCAACGTTTTCAGCGAGCCGGGCAGCGGCACGCGATTCGAAATGTTGCTGCCAAAGGCGCACAAGCCCGGCCTGTACGCTTAAAACATGCCTGCCGGACGAATACTCGTTGTCGAGGATGAGGAGAAGCTTCGCCGGATTGTCCAGTTGCAGCTCGAGTCGGCAGGTTTTGAAGTGGATGGCGCGC
>JBAUUG010000585.1:0-9568 GCA_049582585.1 Bryobacteraceae bacterium
CCGAGCAAGATCTGATCAGATGCGGCAAGTTTGGCCAGCCAGAGCGCAATAGTGATCCACACATTGGAGCCGTAGTCAACAGCTTTGCTCAGCGAAAGGCGGATGTAACGTTAGCAAACCCTATCGGCCTGTGCATCGCAGGACTTTCGATACTGAGTTGGGAAACGCCGGACGGATCGTCTGCGCTGGATTACTGGACGATTACCCGGGGTACGCCCGAAAAAGCTCTCCGGGCCGTTTATGAAGTTCCTCAGGCACGCGGGTTTACTGTAAGTGACATCAAGATCAATGGGAAGAAGATCCAATTTGGGGCCCAGATTGCCGACTTCATCACAATCAAGTTGACGGGGCTGGCGACGCGCATTGGACAGAGTAATATTCAGCCTGAGACGTCTTGCGCCACCCCGATTCCATCACCTGCAGCGGCTGTGCAACCCGTGGCGGCAATACTCAGCGCAGCCCCACGTCGGGCTAGCCGCTACTAAGGTCAGCAGCCGCGATGCACGCGTCGCCTCGCTAAGTGCGTTTTTTGTTCTTCCGCACTGCACCGATATTGGCAGCTGTCAGATTCTTCTTTTGCGCTTTTGAACGAGGAGCTGAATTCGCTCTTTTTCGACCTGTCATGGTTTGGGCGGAGCCGCGGGCGGGAACTGCGCGTTTACGCAAGCTCTCTGCGTACTCCATAACTGCTTCGGCACTATTGGGTTCAAGCATCCAAGCCGACGGAAATTTCCGCTTTGCAGGTCTGCTGGTCAGTCTCGCCCCTAGCCGTTCTTTTGAAAGCAAACTCCACGCGCGTTCAGCATTTATAACGCCGTAACCAGTATCATAATCCCAAGCCAATCCTAATAGGTCAGCGCCCTTCTGAATGATGCCTTTGAGCTCCGCGGGTGATAAGTTGGGCGCGGCTTGGCGAAGAGCGGCCACCACACCTGCGGCTACGGGGCAAGCCGCGGAGGTGCCACCGTCCGCCTTGTAAACGCCCGACCCTGCAAAATGACTATACGCGGCAACATCGGGCTTCTTATCAGTTAGCCCTCCAGGGCCCTGAGAAGAATATCCAAGACGTCCCTTATCGACAGTGACAGCAGCAATAGTCAAAACCGATGCATGGGAGTTTGCACCATGAATACTTGCGCCTCGTCCGGTATCGCCCTCTCCGCAGCGGCCATCAGGGCAGTCTTCGCCGCAATTACCGGCTGCGAACAATACGTCAGCTCCCGCTGCGACCAGAGATCCGACAATTTGGTTGAACGGATGATTTGGATTTGCACTGTAGTTCTCGGGAGAACCGATAGGTGCATCGGTGCTGCGATCGAACAGCCCCCAACTATTATTCACCACTAGAGGGCCGGGCTCCCTCTGCAGCATGCTGATTAGGTCTGCGAATGCTGCTAACGCGTCGGATAGGAATGATGACCAAGTGTCGGCCGCTGCTTGGAGCAAGGCATAATCCAGCAAGACGGCGTCAGGCGCCCCGAGAAGTGTGTCAAACGCCACCATCGTTCCGTGATTTATAGGCGTTGAACCGGGCGTGTACGGTCCTGCTGGAGAGTAGCCACCCACAATGCGATTTTGAATGGGTTTTCCGTCAGCTGCAGGATGCGCACCATGGATCCCGTATCTACGACAGCGACACGCACTCGCTTGCCCGTGATGCCATTTGAACGAAGCTTAGTCATCGGAAGGGCCCTCAGGACCGCGTTGAAGTCTCCCACGGGAGCAGCCTTACAATAAGCTGGTGCAATTTCGATCCTGACGTCCGCATAAACGCCAATAACACTGTCTTGCTTGTCTGATTTGAAGCGCTCGATAGCTTCCTGATCATCGAAATGCGCTACCACTGCGTACGGCGTTTCGGTCGGCGTGCCGACCTGGGACATACTGCCATAGCGAATGTGTTTTAGATCCGGGTGGTTCGGACTTCGGCGGCCGAAGACTGGAACGGGATACAAATGTTCGTCGAGTTCCAATCCTGCGGATTTTACCTCGGTTGCAAGGCCCGTGCCCATCACGGCAAAAGATCGCTTCTGCCAGCCTTTCTCCAAATAATCGCGCGTCTTCATTAAGACGATCCTGCGTAACATGGCCTACCTCCTCAAAGAGTTCGGTTAGCATGCTACCATGCTGCTGCACACGGATGCCCGCGTCGCGAAGCACGACCGCTGGGATGACAGTCCGAACAGGGTCAGTTCTTAGGAGTATCGGGCGGTTTCGCTGCCACTGTCCGGTTAACCGGCTTGACGGATCGTGGGATCACTAAAGAAGGTTATTCCAGGTAGCTTTTCAGCACGGCTCTTTGTGTCGGCTGTTGCCCAACCGCGAACAACATACCGTCCAAGGTCGCGATTGACGGGTATCGGCCCGTAGGCCTCGTCGAGATCGATCCCTACCTCGCCGAGCGTCCGCTTAAGGTTTGCAAGCGTGGGCTGTTTCCCGGGTGCGTCTAATTGGATGAGGTACTTTTTTTTTCCTGCATCGCAGGCCACCGCCCTATTATACGCTTTCTGTCCATCATGTCGGGCCTGCGCTGAACTACCGCATACCTCGCTACCTGCTCCTGTGTTTAACGAAGCGCCTTTAACTCGAAGCCTGTGACGAGATTGCAACGCGAGCACCGGCGGCCAGGGCAACAGCTGCTGTTGAAGTGCAACACTTCCGATAGTACATCCCGGAAAGCGCGCTGCACGGCACTGATCGCCATGTGATAGTCTACGTTGAGTTTCGGTGATCCGGCGAGCAAATCTCGGTGCGTGGTGCGAGTGAATGCCTGGCGATTTCGTTATTGACCTGCTGGCACGTGAAATCCTGACACTCGATGGGGAGAACCGATCGCTGATTCCAGCGTACGAGCAAATCATCGAATCGGGATTGAGCCAAAAGCTGGCGAAGGAGGAAAGCCGCCGCGATGTCCTAATCATTGGTGCGGGAATAGCAGGGTTAATCACGGCGCGAGCGCTGAAAGGTGCGGGGTATAACGTCACAATCGCTGAGGCTAATGACAATCGCATTGGTGGCCGAATAAAGACGTTTAGAACTGCGGACGATGGGAACGTGTTCAAAGACCCCCTGCAATATGCCGAGGCAGGGGCGATGCGGATTCCAACGACACATCCGCTGGTCAACAAGCTTATAGACGTAATGGGCCTCCGCAATAGAGCCCAACCCTTCTTTAACGTCGATGTATGCAAAGGCACTCCTGACGTAATGGGCTTTCGTACTTGGCTCCGAACAAATGGTATTCAGGTTCGGCGGCGGGATTACAACAGCGGGGCGCTGAAGCCAGATCAGCGCACGGCGGGATTTCCGCTGCCGGACAAATACAAGGGCCGTACAGCGCAAAGTCTGTTAGACGAAGCTCTGGCCCCGGTAAATGAACTGATTGATATTACCCAACCGATCGAGAAGCAGTTGGAAGGTTGGAAACAGATCATTCAGAAATACGACGGGTACAGTATGGCGCGTTTGTTGCGCGAGCACTTCGACTCAGAAGTGGTCGTTGAGTATATTGGCACGATCCAGAATCTCACCTCGCGCTTGTTTCTTTCCTTTCTCCACAGCTTCATCGATACCTTTTATATCAGCTCCAGCAGTAAATACATCGAACTGGCTGGCGGCAACTGGCAGCTGCCGCACGCGTTTCTTCCAGAGCTTCAAGAGAACATTATCATGGATTCGCGTGTGATCGAAATCCAGTGGACTGATGGCCAAAGACTTCCAAGTAACTCTAGAGCCCTGCACCTCGGCAAACCAGGAGTTTATATTCGAACTATTAACGAGCCAGCGATCAAGCGCGGCATTCAGCGTCGAAATCACATTCGCGTAGAACGCGAACTGACAGCAGACTATTTAGTTGTTGCGATTCCTTTCTCGGCATTACGTTTTATAGATATCTCGCCTGACTTTTCCTACGAGAAGCGCCGATCCATCATTGAGCTGCATTATGACTCTGCGACCAAGGTGTTGCTGGAGTTTAGCGAACGTTTTTGGGAGTGGGACGAAACAGAGTGGAGAAACCATCTAGGAGGTACATACAAGGGCCATAATTCGCTAGGAGGCGCATCTATCACGGACAGCCCTAATCGGTTTATCTACTATCCAAGCCACCGAATTCCGAAGACCAGAGGTGGTGTTGTACTCGCGAGCTATACGTGGGCCGACGATGCGAACAGATGGGACTCCATTCCGGCGGAAGATCGCCTGAACTTCGCATTGAAAGGCCTCACGGACATTTACGGCACAGGGATTAAAAGATTTTTTACCGGATGGGGTCAGACCGAGAGTTGGATGGAGGACTATTATGCCTTTGGTGAAGCGGCTGTATTCTCGCCCGGGCAACTTACGACCTTACATCCACACATTCGGAAGCCGGAGGGCTTGGTCCATTTTGCTGGTGAACATACTTCACTAAAGCACGCATGGGTTGAGGGAGCGATCGAATCAGGAATACGCGCCGCAATCGAAATACACACGCGTTCGGCTTCGCGTCCCAGTGCCGGCCGGAGCTAAATCGGGCTTTATGGATGGAGTGCCGTAGCGTTTGGTTATTGGACATAAAGGTGCGACGCCGAAGCCCTAAAAACACCAACTATGAGCAATATAACCGTATCTGGATATCTAAAAACCCGGCTTGAGCAACTCGGTCTAGACGGCCTTTTTTGCGTTGCGGGTAACTATGCCGCCCCATTTCTTGACACGATACTTGAGGACGAGAGCTGTCCGATCGCCATCTTCGGTGTCTCCAACGAAATCTGCGCAGGCTATGCCGCGGACGGGTATGCGCGCCTGAAAGGAATTGGCTGCGTTGTTGTCACCTATGGTGTTGGTGCATTCAGCCTTCTAAATGCTGTGACAGGATCGTTAGTCGAGAACGCACCGGTTGTCGTTGTCAACGGCGCACCGACAAACAAGGAATTCCAAAACGCGACCTATGCCGGGCTGCTTTACTCGCATATGACTAGTGATCCGTACTCGAACCTGGATGTTTATCAAAGGATAACTGTCAATGCTGAGCGTATAACGAGTGCAGGTCAGGCACCTTATCAGATCGATTCGGTACTAACGGCTTGCGTCACCAATGGCCAACCTGTTTATCTCGAAGTGTTAGAGGATGTTTGGCGTGCGCTCTGCGACCCACCGTCTAGCTCGCTGCCGCGTGAACAGCTCAGCATTGCAACGTCGAGTGTTCTCGACGCGGTGGCTGCTTCTATCGCGTTGATTGAGGCGAAAGGCAGGCCACTGTTCTGGGCAGGGGTTGAAATTCAGCGGCAACGTCTGCAACAGGATTTCCTGGATTTGATCGAAAGGACAGATTTCTACTTCACGACGTCCCTGCTTGGGAAATCTGTCGTTTCCGAGGATCATCCGCGCTTCGTCGGAGTTTTTGCTCCTACCTCGCCTGAACACATGAAGAAACTCGTTGGGGGAGCTGGGTGCCTCATTGGACTGGGTGCCTGGACAACAGGTAAGGACGTCAACAATGAGAATATTCTTGGGGATCGTGTTATTCTCGCCGCGCGCGGCGGTGTTTTCGTGGGCCCTCGATATTTTCCAAGTGTCATGCTAAGGGATTACATACAGGAGCTCTTGCGAGCGCTCGACAAGCGGCCACTTCGTGCGTCGGCATACGCACCAGCTGGGTATTCGCCTCTTGCGTTCGCCATGGCAACGGAATCTTCCCTCACGTACGATGCGTTTTTCAACGCTTTGAACCGTTGGTTAACGCCCGATAAGGTGGTGATCTCGGATGCGGGGTTCCCCCTGCTCGGCGCGCAAGATCTCCATATCTCCGCAGCTAATGGTTTCGTGGCCCAGGCTGCTTGGCTGGCGATCGGGTATTCCACTGCGGCAGCGATCGGCGTCAAATGCGCAGTACCTGAAAAGCGGGCGGTCGTTGTAGTGGGCGACGGCGGGTTCCAGGAAACTTGCCAGGCGGTATCTAGTCACAAGCACCTCGATCAAAATACCGTAGTTTTCGTGCTGGCAAACGGAATTTACGGCATTGAGCAAAAACTTGTCAATCCTAATCCGTTTCGAACTCCCGCCCACAACTACGACCGGCCTCTCTTAAACAGTACTTACTCATACAATAATCTCCATGACTGGAACTATGAAACCCTTACTGCTGCTTTCGGCGGCGAAGGACGGAGGGTTGATACGATTGATGAACTCAGGGCTGTGTTGAGCGAGATCGATTCTCGCCCGAGTGAAAACTTCTTGATTCACGTGAGAGTACCTTCAGATGATGTACCTTACGCTTTGAGACCTGCGCTGACTGCTGTGGGCGAAGACGAGACGCTAAACCCAGATTGGCCGCCCGTTTTGATCTTTTAGGGGCGGCTTCCAACAAATTGATTTACGAGGGGGTAGTTCGATATGGTTTCTGATCCTTCGATAACGAGCGGTGAGAAAAGGGATCAGTATGCCTAAAGACCTTTCTGGGTGGCTGTCCCTGGTTGGTGCGTTGTGCTTCGGTGTAGTAATTGGTTGGATAGCCTATCGAACGCTGCGTCGAGCAAGCAGTAGTGGTCTGAGTGATATCGCAACCGTTTTTGGAGCAGTCGGCGGAGCCGCTGTGACTAAACTGTTCCCGCAGGACACTGGGGCGTTCGGTACATACTGTATTGGGCTTGCAATCGGCTTCTTTGCATACTTGCGCTCCGCCAAAGATCCTGCCGCACCTCCGTGGATGGGCGGTCCAGCCTCGACTGCCTACTCAACGGAGATTGAGCAGGAAATTCGCCGGACAACGCCGCGCTCAGGCGTGTAGCAGCCTTGAGTGACTTCCCCTTCCAGCCTTGCTCCCAGCAGCTGAACCTGATTTGGGTCTGCGATTTAGTCAAGGGGGACCTCGTCGATTCGCACCGGCGGCCTCGCGTTGTTGACTAGCTGCCCTTGACAGCTCTAGCATTCGCATCGTATCGGTTTTAGCTCAACGACGAGCTCTGCTGCATGGTGTGCTCGGCCGCCAGCGCTGAGTGCAGTTCCTCCGATCTTTCGCTTGTTGTCGACATTAATGAACTTCGGCACATCCATTCAGATCCTGCAGACGGCTCATCGAACGCGCAGGCTCGAACGCTTATACTCAGGGCATTCCCTTTCCCAAACGCAACGTTCGAGAGAATGATGCAATCGACAAAGTGGGTTTCGCACGCACAATCCACTTCCTCCGAACATCGACACAACAGCGGGCGCGAGACAGATGTGTCGCTGCCGGGTCACTCCCGGTTGCTGGGCAGTGGATGAGTTACGCTCCGATAGGTCCGCCCTGACGGCATAGGGTAGACCAACCATACCGGGCAACCGGAAGGTGGCGCTCAGTCATTCTGCGTCGAGCCAAAAGGTCTCTGCAGACCTCTGCCTTGAACCGTGCAGGTCAGCGATAAAGCATTAGGTGGTAATAGGTTGGAGGCGCGGGGCGGGATCGAACCGCCGAATAAAGGTTTTGCAGACCTCTGCCTTACCACTTGGCTACCGCGCCCCTGTAGCTGATTCTCTTCGCAACATACCACGAATCGTTACTCCACAAGCGCCTCCGAATGGCGGAACCCGGGACCACGTGGGAAAACCGGCTCCAAGGCTGCGCACCGGACTGCTGTAGCACGGACCAAAGACACGCAATCCGGACCTCGAATTGATACTATGCGCCACAACAAACATGCGAAGACGAGAAATTCTGAACGCGCTCGCTGCAGCGCCTTTCCCGGTCGCAGCAACCCTGCGCGCGCGAGCGCAGCAACGGCTCCCTTTACGAAGCGAACTGGCGAGTTCGTGCGTCGCTGTTGCCCATGTCCCAGCAGCATCCCTGCGATGTTGATACAGGCGAGAAGCATCAACGCGGTCATGATCGCCGATGATGGTCTGTTTCATTTCGGAAACCATGGCTGACCAGCCTCTGTCCGTCCGTGGGGAAATCCTGACCTATTGTTCGTTGGCGGAATGAAACTGTCAGAAGCGCGCTTTCGTTATTGAAGTTCCTCATCCAGGCGGCGGAAGATCTCCTTCTGGACGAGCTCGACAGGCCGGCTGCGAAACCGGTAACTCTCCCGAATCGCTTTCAGATCGCCCGTGACGCTATCCCAGTACCAAGCCTGCCTGCCCACCGGATCAAACACCAGGATGTCCGTAATACCCCATTCCGCATACTTACGGCATTTCTGGGTGATTCGCGTAAAGCGATCGTCAGGCGACAACACCTCGATCGCGACCGCAATCGCGTGAGTAGGATAAGGGTCTTCCTCGGGTCCGATGATTCCGCAAACGTCAGGAGTCGGTTCCCAAGATTCATTGATCGCCAGCGTTAATTCCGGCCGTGATTTGAAGCCAAGCTCTTTCAACATCAAGGAAAGAATAAATTGCAAGATGGAATGAAGTTTGGTGAGCCCTGGCGTTAGTTTTCCCGCGGCGGCGCTCATGAGCTTCACCTGACATTATCCGTCATCTGCGAGTAATCCAATAGTTTGGTCGATTGCTGTCGATATCAATAGTACGGACTAGTGCGAATGGAATCTCAAGACAGCTCGTTGGCCATCGCCGAACCCGATCCGCAAAGTGAGCCCCTAGAGGAGAACCACGGGGGGTTTGAGACTGAGCCGGTCAATCAATCTCAGATCAATCAACGGCAGATCGAGAGATTCATCCCTTCCGTTCCGCGGAGCTTGGGAGACACGGGGCTCCCCAACCCTCTGATCGAGCAGTTGATCCTGAAACTCCTGTATTTCAAGGGAGACGTTCTAGCCGGGGATCTCTCCCGGGCAATGGGATTTAAGTTCAGCGTAATCGAGGGGATGATCGAGGGGTTCAAGATAAAACAATTGATTCAGGTGAAGAGCTCGCTGGGCTTCGGCCCGGTTTCGGCCCTGCTTGCGTTAACTGAGAAGGGGCGTCAAGTCGCCCGTGATTACCTCGAAAACAATCAATATGTCGGCCCCGCGCCTGTTTCCATTAACCAGTATTGCCTGGCGGTCGAGGGGCAACGGATGTCCGCCAGTTGGCTTACACCGGAGCGGCTGGCAGCAGCCTATTCCCACATGGTCACCACGGAAACCATGCTTGATCAGATCGGCCCTGCCGTCAGCTCCGGCAAGTCATTTCTTATATACGGGCAGCCCGGAAATGGCAAGACATACATCGCCGAAGCCCTGTCCGCCATCCAAAGCTCCGAGATTTACGTTCCGTATGCGCTCGAGTGTCAGGGGAATATTATCCAGCTTTTTGACCCGATCTACCACAAAACCGTGGAGCGAGGGGAAGAAGACTTAGACGCTAACTCTCACTATGATGGCCGCTGGGCGCGTTGCCGCCGCCCATTTATCGCGTCCGGCGGAGAGTTGTCGCTTTCCATGCTGGATTTGAGTTATAACGAAGTCTCCAAAATCTACGACGCCCCGTTTCAATTGAAGGCGAACAACGGGATCTATTTGATTGACGATTTCGGGCGTCAGAAAGCCACGCCGGGCGAAATCCTCAATCGCTGGATTGTTCCGATGGAGCGGCGCGTGGATTATCTCTCGTTCCAAAACGGCGGCAAGATGACGATTCCGTTTGAGACGTTTCTGATCTTCTCAAC
>JBAUUG010000586.1:0-2450 GCA_049582585.1 Bryobacteraceae bacterium
GTCCACGTGTGCTCGACAAGGCCTGGAACACAATCGATACCAACCAGTTTGGCACCAACGAATTCATGGCGTGGAGCAAGATCGTGGGCGCCCTGCCGCTGATGGGTCTGAATCTGGGCACGGGCACAGCGGAGAGGGCGGCCGCACTGGTTGAATACTGCAACTTAGAGAAGGGAACTAAGTGGAGTGACTTGCGTCGGAGTCACGGTGTCGAACAACCCTATAAAGTTGAGCACTGGTGCTTGGGCAATGAGATGGATGGTCCCTGGCAAATTGGGCACATGACAGCCACCGAATACGGTCTGAAGGCGCAGGATGCCGCGCGCCAGATGCGCGCGGTCGATCCGTCACTCAAACTGATCGCCTGCGGATCCAGCGGTCCCGGAATGCCGACTTATCTGGAATGGGATCGCGAAGTGTTGGAGCAATGCTACGAATACGTCGATGCATTATCCCTCCATCGTTACATTGGGAACACTCAATCGGAAACCGGAGGAGACAGTTCAAAGTACGTAGCCATGAACCTGAGCATGGAGCGCCAGATTGCGGAAACGCTTGCCGTATGTGATTTGGTCCGTGGGCACAAGCGGTCGAAGAAACAACTATGGCTGTCGTTCGACGAGTGGAACGTGTGGTATCGGGCCCGCGACGCAGAAGCTATGAATGGACATGAGCACGAGGCGCCGCATCTGTTGGAAGAAGTCTATAACCTGGAAGACGCGCTGTTGGTCGGTGGAATCATTAACAGTCTCATGCGCAACGCCGACCGCATTAAGATTGCGTGCCTGGCCCAACTGGTCAATGTTATCGCTCCGATTGTGACCAATCCAAAAGGCTTATTGCGTCAGACGATCTGTTATCCCTACAGCTGGGCGCTGCAATGGGCCCGCGGAAACGTATTGAACGTACTTGTGGAATCTCCGACATATGAAGTTTCAGAGTTGGGACAGGTCCCTTATCTCGATGTGGCCGGAACGCTGAGCCCGCAAGACGGCAAGGTTTCACTTTTCATCCTCAATCGGGACCTCGCCAAGGCGCGAACACTTGAAATCAATTGGCAGGACAAGGCGCCAGGGAAAGCTCTGAATGCGACCGTCCTGACGGGAAGCGATTTAAAAGCGTTCAACACGTTTGAAGCCCCGCAGCGGATCGTGCCCCAACCATTCGAGAAACCTGACGACACGGCAGGACGCACCAGGTTTGAAGTGCCAGCGCGCTCTTACACGGCTATTCAGTGGGGAAGTTGATTCCATGAGAGAGGGCTGATTCGATCACGGCAAGAGGCCGGAGCATCTACGACTTGGATTGCTTCTTCGCGACAGATGGTTTGGATTCGCCCGAAACCAGACGAGTCGACTCGCGCAGTACCAGGTGGGTTCTTAGAATGTACTCAGTTCCGGTGGGAGAAGGGGCGTCACGCTGCAACTCGGTAAGAAGAGCGTTGAATGCCAGACGGGCAAGCTCTGCCTGGGACATCTGAACCGTGGTCAAAGCGGGTAATACAAATTGCGCCAGGCGAATGTCGTCGAATCCAATCACAGACAAATCCGAGGGAATTCGAATTCCTTCTTCATAAGCCTTGCGCATCACGCCCATCGCCGTCATATCGTTCGAGCAAAGAACGGCGGTGGGCCGGGTCGGGCCATCGAGCAGCTTGCCGAACGCAGCGATTCCGCCTTCGATGGTATGAGAACCTTCCACGATCAACGTAGGATCGGTCGACAACCCGATTTCTGCCATTGAGGTAAGAAACGCCTGTTTTCGGGCCTCGGCTGATTTCAAGTGTAATGGGCCGGAAATGAATGCGATCTGCTGATGCCGAAGCGCGGCCAGATGCTGAACCGCTTGACGGATACCGTGCAGGTAGTCGATACGAATGTTGCTGACGCGGGGACGCGCCGGACCAACGTCGACAAATACCAGTGGCACCTTGCGCAGTTTGAGATCCTCGAGCAGCACCTCCTCCATGCCGAACGTCATAATGGCAACGCCTTCGACACGGCGTTCGATCATCCTCCTGACTGCTGTTTCCATATGTGCCGGATCATTTCCGGTCGAGGTGAGCATGATTTCGAAATGATGCTGAACTGCAATGCGCTCAAATACCTGGACGATCTCGGGAAAGAACGGATTGGTGATCTCTGAAATGATGAGGCCGAAAATCCGGCTTCGTCCGGAAACGAGCGCTCGAGCCTGGGTGTTGGGATAGTAGCCGAGTTCTTCGATGACGTTCCATACTCGCTTAGCGAGTTGGGGATTGACAGTCGGAATTCGATTGATGGTGCGAGAGACGGTCGCTGTCGAAACTCGTGCGCGTTTTGCGATTTCCCGAATATCCATGAGATGGGTGCTTGTACCGGGGGAACAGCATTTAGGAAGAATGATGATATCAAACCGGGCAATCGTTTACGCCAAATTTGGGAAGCTCTAGAAATTTTGATCCAAAGTGC
>JBAUUG010000587.1:0-4476 GCA_049582585.1 Bryobacteraceae bacterium
CCGCTGCAGCATGAAACGGGCGTGGGAGCGCAGATCCTGTCCGATCTGGGTTTATCCAGCATCCATCTGTTGACCAATCATCCACGAAAAGTAGTCGGCCTGGAAGGTTTCGGTATTCAGATCACGAAGCAGATTCCTTTTCCCGCGGAGCTGGCCTCTCAATCGGACTCCATAGCGGATTCGATCCAAAAAACGAAATAATTCGATAGGCCCGCGAATCGGCGCGGTCGCGGCTCGGCAAGTGACTGCAAACACGCAGCGCCGAGACCGAGCCGCGCGCGTAAGCAAGCGGTTTTTAAACAAGCGCCTAACCCGATCGCGAATCGGCGCGGTCGCGGCTCGGCAAGGTGACTGCAAACACGCAGCGCCGAGACCGAGCCGCGCGCGCAAGCAAGCGGTTTTTCGGTTTTTAAACAAGTGCCTAACCCGATTGCGTATTGTCAGTCTAAAGACCAGCCGGATGGATGAGCCCACGCTTTCTCAGCGAGGCGAAGACTCAGATATGCAATGGACCGACTCAGCGGCCGCCGATGAGGCGCGGAAGGGGAATCAACACGCCTTTCGTGTCTTAGTCGAGCGGCATAGCCAGTCCGTGTTCCGCCTGGCCTTTCGTATGACTGGCAACGAACAAGACGCCGAAGACCTGGTTCAAGAGACCTTTCTTCGCGTGTACAAGCAACTGGACCGTTTCGACGGCCGCTCCACCTTTGGAACATGGGTCTATCGCATTTGCGCGAACTGCTCTCTTGATTTGATTCGCTCGCGCAAGAGCCGAAAAGAGCAGCAGGCTTCGACTGATGATGAAACCCAGAATTGGCTCGATCGTGTAGCGGCTACGGCCCCCTCGCCCGAGCGCCTTACTGAAAGCGGGCAGATCGCCGGCCTGATCGAACCCGCGCTGAAACGATTAACTGAAATGGAGCGCGCCGCCTTTGTCCTGCGGCATTACGAAGGCTGCGGCATCGAAGAGATCGCGCTTACGCTCGGCGTCCACGCCAACGCGGCCAAGCATACCGTGTTTCGCGCGGTTCAGAAGCTTCGCCGCGCGCTCGAACCCGCCTGTGGAGTCGCCCGATGAAACACCTCAGCGAACAAGAACTTCTCGAAGCTTATTACGGTGACGATGTCTCTGAGCTGCGCCGCCATCTTGACGAGTGTTTGGAGTGCCGATCTAATTTTGACCGCGTCAGGGAAATGCTTGACTCCATGCGCGGCTATCCGGTCCCGGCCCGCAGCGCGTCTTACGGCAGCGAGGTCTGGGCCCGCCTGCTCCCGCAGTTGCCAACACCAAAATCGCACCGGCGCTGGTTTCAATGGTGGACGTTAGCTCCGGTGTTAGCGGCTCTGCTGATCATCGCATTCGTTGGCGGAATGCTGACCCAACAACGCCGCGGTCTGAATGGAATCTCCGAAAAAGCGCGCCAGCGGGTGCTTTTGATGGCCATGAGCGATCATCTCGAGCGGTCGCAGATTGTTTTGGCGGAATTGGTGAACGCAACTCCGGGAACGCTCGATGTGGCGGGTCAGCGTGAGCGCGCGCGCGACCTGCTGGATGAAAACCGCTTGCTTCGCCAGAGTGCCGTGCATTTGGGCGATACGGCAGAAGCGGGCTTGCTCGATGAGCTGGAACGCGTTTTGCTGGACGTCGCCAACAGCCCTTCAAGCATTCCGCCCGCCGATCTCGAAGCGCTGCAGAGCCGCGTTGAGAGTGAAGGTCTCTTGTTTAAGGTGCGCATTACCAGCACTGATGCTCGTGAAAGAGGACAGAAATTATGATTCGCAGCACTATTGTTTTTATTGCCTTGGCCATCTCGGCCGCGGCCCAAAATTGGTCCGGCGCGCCGTCGCTGAGTTTCCAAGCCGGTCAATCTGATCGCGGCGATACCGATTACCAGACGGGCCTTCGCGCTCTCGACGCGCGGCGTTGGGACCAGGCAATTCAGTCGTTCGAAGCTTCGGCGTCCCGCGGTTCAGCCAATGTCGATGCTGCGCTCTACTGGAAGGCTTACGCCCAGAACCGTGCGGGCCGTCGCGGCGAAGCGCTCACCACCATCTCGGATTTGCGCCAGTCGTATCCTTCCAGCCGCTGGATTAAGGACGCTCAGGCGCTCGAGGTCGAGGTTCGCTCGCAAGCCGGAGCGCCGGTCAGTCCCGGCGCCGAATCGGACGAAGAGTTAAAGCTTCTGGCGCTGAACGGACTCATGCAGATTGAGCCCGCGAAGGCTTTGCCAGCCATTCAAAACCTGCTCAAGAGCAGCAACTCGGAAAAGCTCAAAGATAAAGCCCTATTTGTTTTGATTCAGAATCCGTCGCCTGAAGGCCGCAAGCTGTTGGAGGATACGGCTCGCAATTCCTCAGATCCCGACCTTCAAATGAAAGCCGTCCGATATATCGGAATGATGGGTAACCCGGAAGCTCGCAAGGATCTCGCTTCCATCTATGCTTCGTCATCTGATACGCGCCTGAAACACGCAATCTTGCAAGGCTTCATGATCTCCGGCTCGCGGGATTTTCTGTTGAACGCCGCTAAAACAGAGCAGAACCCCGAGTTGCGGCAAGATGCCATTCGCCAGCTTGCGCTCGCCGGGGGCCAAGATGAGCTTTGGCAGCTCTATCAGTCGGAGAGTTCGATAGAAAACAAAGAAGCCATCCTTAAATCGATGTTTGTGGGCGGGAACTCATCCAAACTCGTAGAGATTGCACGCACTGAAAAGGATCCCAAGCTGCGCATTGCCGCAATCAAGTCCCTGGGCCTGATGGGAGACAACGGACGCGGCGACGTTCTGATATCGATCTACAAGTCCGATCAGAATCGCGAAGTCCGCGAGGCGGTTCTCAATTCTCTCTTTCTCCAGCAGAACGGGAAGGCCCTGATTGAGCTTGCCCGCAGTGAAAAGGACCCGCAGATGAAGCAGGAGATCGTCAAGAAGATGTCTTTGGTCCATTCCAAAGAAGTCACCGATTACATGATGGAGCTCCTGAAATGAAAATGTTGACTGTCCTTCTCTTCACTGCCGGGCTCTTCACTGCTGTGGCCTTCGCGCAAAACTGGCAGCCGAATGTGACCGACGCGCGGTTCGAGACCCGTTCGTCTTCCGGCGATCTGGATTCCCAGATCCGCGCAGTTCCCGCAACCTGGTTCGGGTATGCAGTAAAGACTACGCGCGGGGATCGCCGGAACTGCTGCTGGAACGGGTCGAACCAGTGCGGCTGTTCGCTCGAGGAAGGGCGAGCGGGCGTCACCATCACCGGCACGCGCTCGAATGGCCCCGTGCAGCTAGAAGGCTCAGACGCACTCGCCGTCCTGTTCCGGGTCGCCAACAACAATATCGAGAAAATTCAGGTCTATTCGCTCTCTTGCCCGTTGGATGCCGGCGGCCTTCCCTTCGTTTGGCTGACCGGAGTGTCCGCCAAAGCAAGCCTTGCGCACCTAGAGAAACTTGTCCGCAAAGATACGTCCGGCCACATCGCTGATGGCGCAATCTTCGCCATTTCGCAACACGATGATCCAGAGGCGGACGCAATTCTCGAAAAGGCTGCCAAAACCGAATCCTCGGCCCACGTGCGCGGCCAAGCTCTGTTTTGGCTGGCGCAAAAAGCCGGCGACAGGGCGTCGTCTATTATTACCGATGCTATAAAGAACGATCCCGATACTGAAGTCAAGAAACGCGCTGTATTCGCGCTTTCACAACTGCCCAGGGATGAGGCGGTTCCCAAGCTGATCGAGATCGCGCGCAGCCAAAGGAATCCGGAGGTTCGCAAGCAGGCTTTCTTCTGGCTTGGTCAATCCAAAGATCCTCGGGCCCTTTCGTTTATTGAAGAAGTGTTAGCAAAATAGCGCATTTCAAAGCTCCGAACTGACACACGCCGGTCCCAGGAATGGACAGTTCTACGCTCAGCTCGCGCCAATCGACGGCAACTAACAGTGTGAACTCTTGGAACGCTGCGTGCGTCTTCTGTGTTCCAGGACATTAATGTCTCTTCCCGAAACGCTGTTCACCATCTCGCCTTCAAACGATTCCACCATTGTGCTCGAGGTCTTGAAAACCGGTCTGATGAGGCGCCGGAAACACCATCTCTTTTTTGACAACTTCAGGGGTGAGCTGCGTTATATGCCTGACCGGCCGGAATCGTCGCGGGTCAACATAACCATCGACGCTGCCAGCGTTACCTGTCGTGACCAATGGCTCAAGAAAAAGAAGCAGCAAGCGGTCACGCGCTACGCCAAGAACCAAATCCTGGAGGCAGATCGTCACCCCGAAATCACATTCACTTCCACCCGGATCTCTCTAAAACCTCTTCGCGGCTTTGTCGTCGAAGGAGTTCTGAAGGTCCGCGGAATTGGGCGAACCGTGAAGCTGAACATCGTCCTCAACCCCATGAAAAACGAAAGATTCCAAATCGACGGAGACGCGAGCATTCACCTGCCCGACTTCGGCGTCAAACCACACTCTTCTCTGTTTGGACTCATCGGCA
>JBAUUG010000588.1:0-11268 GCA_049582585.1 Bryobacteraceae bacterium
TCTCTTCCGTGTGAATTCGGGCATCGCCGGCCGAGTGCGCGGCAGCAGCGGCTCCGCAGGCTGCGCCGAAAACGAGCAGTGAACGTGCTTTCATGACGATTTCTCCCTCAGGTTGTGGCTGTCGCTCGCGCGCAATGTCATGCCGTAGATCTTCTTCAGCTCGCGGATTTGCGCGAGCGACTCTTTGCGAAACGGGGCCTTGCCCTCGAACGCGTGGAGCACAATGCCCTCCAGCAAGTCTCCGAGCGTAAGCTCCTTTAATTCCGCCAGCGCCTTCAGCACCTTGAGCAGCCGCTTCTCGATGCGAACCCCGGTTTGCACACGTTCTATTTCAACCATTCCGTTGACCTTGGTGCTTATGTACCAAAGTACCATGCCTGGAAAACGGAGTTATTTGCTTTCCAATTGCGCGAGAGGGTTATCGAAATCGAAACCGAAGAGGCGCGGATTTTCTCCTATAACAGCCGCTGAGGCAATGTAGAAGACGTAATCGTACGTTTCTTGCGGGATTTTGTTCCGGTAAGCGGAAAGCAATCGCCAGAAGTTCCGCTCTTGAGGGTTTGCGGGCATGCTGCGAACCAGAGGCAAAACGTAGTCTTCGCCCCAGTTGTAGCAAGCCATCACCAGAAGCCCGGAGGCTTGGGCATCGGTGCTGTACAAATCTTTCAAGTATCTGGCGGCGGCTTTCGTTTCCCTGTCGTAATGATGACGCTCATCGCCCGGATCGGGCCTCCGGAGATCAACCAGAGGACCAAGATGCAATCCATATTTCAGCGCGGTTTCAGGAATGAATTGCCACATGCCTTTCGCAATGCCTTTTCTGGTCATAGGGCCGCTGATGTACGGATCGAAATTGCTCTCCTGCAGCGCCAGATAAAAGAACTGAGGCGGAAGATCCTGCGCCAGGAGCTCCTGCGCGATTTGAGCCGTGTAGCCCCGCTCTTTAGCCATGCGGATATCTTTCGCCAAGCGATCTGACGATTGCCACTTTTTGATGTAGTTATCGATCTCGGCTACGAAGTCGTGCGGCATCGACAGTTCACATTCCCCGAAAATGCGCGCGACGCGCATGATCAACTGCTCTTGCGCGGTCATTTTCGGGTCGTAAATGTGAAGCGTGGCGAGAAACTGGTCGTAGCTCTTCTCCATTTCTCTGCGCCGGCCCCGATATTTGAGAATCTCCTGCATTCCCTCCCGATTGTTTGAGCCGGACACAAATTGCTCTAAGCCGGCGATATCGACATCGAGAGACTTCATGGCGTAGAAGATGTTTTCCGCCAAGGCTCGCTGCTGTTTCACCTGCTGATGTTCATGCAAAGCGTAAGCGCCGGCGGCGATGATGGCAACGCCGAGCGTGGCCATGATTTTGCCGTATTTCAATTTCTGCTTCGCGTAAACGCGAGCGTAGGCGCGGCGAACGAAGCGGGTGTGCTCGCCCACTTCTTCATCACTGGCCGTTTTGCCGAAGTAGCGATCGACGTAATGAGAGAGCACTGTTTTGTCGCCGGGCGGCGGCGGCGCTGCTTGCGGCAGCTTTTCGACTTCCAGCGAGACAAGCGGCCCCTGAATCCCCAGCCGGATGGCTATGCCTTGGCCGACAGGAGCTAATTCGACTCGTTCACCGGCGATATAAACACCATTACTGCTGCCGAGATCCTTAACCCACCATTGACCGTTGTCATAGAACACTTCCACATGATTACGGCTGACGTAATCCACTTTTATACAGACGCCGCAATCATCAGCGCGCCCGATACGGAATGAGCTTTCGAATTGCAGGTCCAGCGTGTTCCCGGGCGTGGCCTCAGCGTGGACACGCAAGCGGGTCGACGAAGACGGGCGAGGGAGGTTGGGTTCTTTGGCCATTGCAACCCGTTGCTGCGTGTAGGATCAGAGCTCCAGCTTGCCTTTGTAAGTCATGTCTTTCAGGCGGAAGGTTTTTGTAATTCTGATGGACCCAAAGCGCGTTGCGAAGGTGACCTCTTTGTCACTCAAGTCGATGGATGCGGTTCTCGGAAAGAAGAGGTGAAGTGTGCCGGTTTCCGGATCCAGTTTCACGTCCTCGGGGAGGATGGGCGGTTTGCCGTTCGGGGCGAGTATCGAAGCCTTCATTAATCCTTCGAGCATTTCCTCGGGATCCTGCGATTCGCGAGCCTGAGAATCTCCGGCCTGATCGCTTTGAGAGTTGGTCTGGAGGTGTCCGGATTGACGATACTTGCCCCCAGGCGCCAATCCCATCACCGTGATGATGTAATCTTTGTCCGAGGCGGCGAGGGCTACAGGCGGGCGATCAGGCTGCGATCTCAACAGCGCTTCTCTCACCGGCAACGCGCTATCCCATCGAATCATTATGGGAAGCGAGGGTGCGCCGGTCCGGACATTCCGGCCGACTCCGCCGTCCCATTTCCCATCTGTTACGCCGTTTCTTCCGGCCATACCGGCCGGAGCGGGACCGGGGATTGAGGCAGCAGCGCGCGCGTTTTCGTCGTCACTGCCCGGAGTGGAGAAGAACGCGTCGGCGCGCTGAGCCCAGGGTGAATTGGCAAGCAATCGCTCAATATCTTTCGGAGTCCATCGGGCGGGATCTTTGTTCGCCCAAGATTCGGCGGCGCTGAGGACGCTCGCGACCAAAAGCAGAAGCGAACAAGAACGCCGAAAATTGCGTATACTTTTTGGCAATGGCTAAAAAATGGACAGCTTCACTTCCGATTGTTGCAGCTTGCGTTTTCGTGCTCGCCGGATGCGAGTTTGACCATGTGGTGACCGGGCCGCTGCGCGATGAACCTGTTTCGATTGAAAAGGGGAGTGCCGAGCGAGCGAACATCGAGCTAAATATGGGCGCGGGCGAAATGAACCTGCGCGGCGGAGCGCAAAAGCTGATTGAAGGTAAATTCGAATACAACGTTGCCGAGTGGAAGCCGATTGTCCACAGCTCAGGTATCGGCTCTCACGCGACGATCAACATTGAACAGCCGCAGCACGCGAATTTCGGCGGTCATACGCGATATCGATGGGATCTGCAATTGAACGACGACATACTTCTCGACTTGGCTATCCATTGCGGAGCTGGGCAGGCTCAGCTCGAGCTGGGAGATATGAAGCTGCGAGACCTGAATGTGCAAATGGGCGCCGGACAGGTCCAACTCGATCTTCGCGGCAAGCCGTCGCGAGATTACGACGTGAATATTTCGGGCGGCGTAGGACAGGCGACCGTCCAGTTGCCGGAAGGAGTTGGCATTTGGGCACAAGCGCACGGCGGTCTGGGCAGCATCACGGTGACCGGGCTGGAGAAGCGAGGCGATCATTGGGAGAACGACCTCTACGACAAGTCCAAAGTGAACGTGCGAGTGAAGGTGGAGGGCGGGATCGGAGAGATTCGGATTGTGGGATGACGGATCCGAGTGTTAAAAAGCACTTTACATCTTAAAGACAGCCGTGCCATGATGGGCTGTGTGGTCCAAAATAGCGGTTTTCTATAGACAAGTGTTGTGTCGGCTGAGTCCGCTCGGCGGCGCCAAGCCGCGAGCGCACAACTTCGCGGCTACTGAAGCGCGGAGAGGCAGTGCTCAGGAGCTGTTCGACAGACGGACGATGCGGCTTCGGTGGTAAGCGTATTACCTGATCGCTGAAAACGTCAAGGGGCGCAGAATCACATTGCTGATGTTCGCGATGATTTCAGAGTCTTTGAGCTCCGGCCGGCCACTCAGTTTTTTCCATTCCGGATCGTTCCCAAAATCCTGCCAGAGCTTATCGCGCGCGGCCAAGTCATCGTAAGACAGCATGTACATCAGATTCGGCTGCTTGGGACCGGCGATCGTCTCGCCGAAAAAAACCGGCCGCATGCCGAGGCGCCGAAAGATTTCGATTTCGCCGCCATTGAACATGGCAATCTTTCGCGTCAGCGCCGTGAAAGATTGCGATTCGTACGTACGCAACTCGAAGATCCTGGGCGGCCGCCGCTCCGTCGTGTCGGCTGACAAAGGTTCAGGCATGGAGTCGAACCTTCGCAATATGCTGCTTTCGACACGCACGAAAGGCAGGCCGGGGCTGGAATCCATCTTCTTGAGTGTGCGTTGATAGCCCTCATCCGCGCGTAATTTTGCCAGCGCGTCCTCGATGGCGGCTAGAGAGGCAAATTGAGCCAGGGTCACGTAATACGGCCCGTCCGGCCCGATCACGTTCGAAAAGCATCCTGCGAGCTTCGCGCCCGCGCGCTGAAGTCCCGGCGCGAGGCCGGTCTCGAGATAATCAGCGACGCGCGCGGCCTGGTCCTCGCGGGTGTTGTGAAGACGCCAGGTCTTCAGCTCTAAAAACGTGTTTGTAGTTGTCGCGGCTTGGGAAGCGAAGTCCATAAGGGCGGATGCTCCGAGCGCGGCAAGCATTTGCCGACGATCCATGAAACGAATTTAGCAGCCGCGCTGCGTGGCCAGCCGCTTACTTCGTGCGCGGTTCTGTTTCACGCATAGCGTGAACGAGAGCTTCCATGTGGTCGAGGTAGCGCTCAAAAGCCTTGCGGCCTGAAGAGGTCAGCCGGTACTCGGTTTTTGGCATGCGGCCCTCGAAACTTTTGCTGCATTCCACGTACTTTGCTTCCTCCAACCGGCGTGCGTGGACGCTGAGGTTGCCGTCGGTAGTCTGAAGCAGCTTTTTCAGCTCATTAAAGGTAAGCGAGTCATTCACCGCCAGGGCGCTGACGATGCCGAGGCGCATGCGCTCATGAATGATGCGGTCAAGATTCGGCAGAGCGCTCTCTACCGTGTCTGCAGGACGCGCTTTTGTAGGAGCGGGTTCGGGCGTGCGCGCCATTGCCGGCCTAGCCACCGTGCCTCCTTGCGATGACTGCACCGAATGCAATGTGCAGGCCACCGAATCCCAGCATCAAAAATCCATTGCCCCACACGACGGGCGCGACGAAGGAGGCGGCGCCGGCAAACATGAAGCAAAGGCCCATAACGGGAACGATGCGCACGGAAAAAGCGCCACCCGTCACTACGGCAGCCCCATAGAGCAGCAGCCACAATCCAGGAAGCACGCCGAAGATGCCTAAGCGATAGAGAACAGCTGTGAGAACCGCGCCGGCTAACAGAGGCGGCATGAAGCTCAGGAGTGCCCGGCGAGCGGCTCGCGATTGCAGAGACAAGCACAAGCGGGTCGATTTCAAGCGAACAGCAACGCTGGCGATAACGAGCGCCAAAAGCGCTTCCGAGAGCCAAATGGAGAACTGCGCGCGCTGAGTATGTCCGAGGGATAGGGCTCCAGCCCCGAGAGCGGTCATACCGATGACGACGCCACCCCAGCCCGGTACCGCGGTGAAGGACGCGGCGCGCTCCATGGTGTCGCGAATGAAGCGCAGGTTATCGGCCGCACGGCGATCGATGGGGATCGGTGCGGGGAAAACCCGGGCATGCCGCGCAAGCGCCATATACGCCCGAGTATACGGCAAGCGGCAGGAAAGAGGCAAGGTTCTTTGCAGGGCAAACTAAAATCCGAAATGGATTCCTGCGACTGCCCAACGAGGCGGTGTTCGGAATCCGTCTTCGTAGAAGCTTTGATCAAGCGCGTTCGAGACGCGGACATAGAAGCGCGTGGAGATCCGATCCGTGAAGGGAACCGAATAACCTGCCGACAGCCCGAGCTGGCGAGGCCCGGAGAACTGATAGGCATACCCATACAGCGGGTACAGGTACTTGCTTCCGGCTTCAAAATCCAATCCGAGGTCGATGCGCTCTCCTAACTGTTGGGTGGCGACAGCGGTCAGCATATTCGGCAAAATGAATGGCGATTGCAGCGGACTGTACGCAGCTCCGGTGTAGTATTGCGAAGTGCGATCCTGCGCGTTTGTGTAACTGTAGGAGGCGAAGAGGGTCGTGTTGCGCGATGGACGGAAGTCCCCGCTGAGTTCCACCCCTCGGGAGATGCCTCCGCCGGTGTTGTAATAACCCGACGTGCGTCCGTAGGGATCGAGGTACCCCGGGGGGAAATCCATGAATCCGATGACCTGTTGCAAGTGCGAATAAAAGTAAGTTGCGCTAAGTTTCAGACGATCGTGAAACAAGTATTGGTCGAAGCCGAAATCAACCGAGACGGCGCGTTCCGGACTGAGGCGGGGATCGCCATAGGCATAATCGACTCCGTCGAATAAGTAGCCGCCAAATCGCTCGTAGAGAGAAGGCAGGCGAAAACTGTTTCCAGCGTGGGAGCGCAATTTCGTCGATGTGCTGTGTACAAAGTAAGCAAGCGAGGCGTCTCCGGTGTAAGCGGCCGGCGGGGATGGGAGGCGGGTATAGGGAGATGCGGCCCCGAAGAAGGCGGGCTGATCGAGGGAAGCTTGCGTGAAGCGTCCGGAAAGCAGCACTTGGAGGCGGCCTGAAAAAAAGCGCAATTCATCCTGCGCAAAAACGGCGTTGGTTTGCTGTCTGGCATCCGTGCTCGAATAGGCGCGCTGAGCCGGATCGGGATTCTGATCTGAGGCTACGTTCAGATACTGTTCTCGCTCGAACTCGTAACCGGCAGTCAAGATCTGATGAGAGCCAAGCAAGTAGTTCGCGCGCGCCTGCATGGTATCGATGCGTCCGGTGTATCGATCCGAGGTATTGAAGAGAGGTTGATAGAGGCCGGGGCCCGCAGGACCATCTGTGTTGTTGCGATTTGAGCTGACAATTGCATACGCCAAGCGGAATGAGAAACGCGAATTCACTTCGTCATCGAATCGGAACAAGGAATCTATGAAATGTGCATAACGGGCCGAGTCCGGATCGCCGAGCGAGGGAACGAAGGTGACGGACGGGATGGCCGGAATGATTCCCGTGGTGGGTGCATCTGCGGTAGGAGAGGGAATGACATTGATCTGCAGATAACCTGTATTTGCGAATACGTCCGCACCTAGACGGATCTTCGAGGTGAGCGAATAATTGAGGCCGGCTTGACCGCTCCACTCCCGCGCCGCTCCCGCGTCATCGATGCCCTCAGTCACGTTCAGATGTGAAACTCCGGCTGAATAGGCGAGGCGATTATCCAGCACGCCCCCAGCAAAGTGCGCGACACCGCGAAACAACCCGAGGCCGCCGCCTTGCACATCGAGATCTCCATGGATGGGTCCGCCGCCTGGATCGGTGATGATGTTTACGGTGCCCCCGATGGAGTTCGTGCCGTACAGCGATGAACCCGAGCCCCGCAGCACCTCAATGCGCGAGGTATCCACCAACAGCAGATCTTCGATGTAGGCACTCGCATCGCCTTGGGGACTGGTGGGGTCACGGAAACGAAAACCGTCCATCAGCACGGCGGTGTCGTCTGCGGGCAGGCCACGCGTTTGGATAGTCGTATACGCTGCGGGGCCGCCGAGCGTGCTTACGCGCAGGCCAGGGAGGAATCGTAAAGCGTCGGAAACAGAAAAGATCCCCCGGCGCTCAGGTTCCGCGGCGTCAAGGATATCGAGCGCTTTCGAGACTTGATCGACTGATTGCGGCTCGCCGGCGGCGGTAACAGTCACCTGCGTTTTCACCGCCGAGATCACCAGATGAATAGCGATGTTTTTAGCCTCGCCGGGGGTGAGGGCCAAGGTTTCGCTCTGAGCGATGGTCAAACCTGAACCGGAGCCATCCAGCAGATATTGGCCCGGAGCGACGTCAGGAAAGGCGAAGTGGCCGGAACGGTCCGATGCGGCGGTCAGCAGCGCTGTTCCGGCGATCTGATGCAGGGTTATGGAGGCGGCGCTTACGGGAGCGCCCGATGGATCAGTAACTGTGCCGGAAACACTTGCGGTTTCGGAAGCTAGAGCGGCGTAGGCGGCACTGAAAAGCAGCGCGGCGAGTGGAAGAAGATGTCTCGAATGCATTGGCGGCCCTCCCTCGAGGCGGCGATCTATTTCCGCTCCTTTGTGGAGGCGGGCTGCGGCAGGTCTTCGGACTTACAGGCGGGCAGTCAGCTACAACCGCTTCTCTACTAGCCCGGCTTCCCATCCCGCTAATTTTGCGAGAAAGTGCCTTTCGGGCGTTCGTTCCCGTTCACCGCTGCGGGGCAGTTCCGGCATCTCACCGGATTCCCTTTTCACACATCCGGCTCAGTAAACGAGCCCTGCGGCTCGTTGAGAGCTTTCGTGTACCAACAGCGATATTAGAGTAGCATCCAGCGGACGAGCTCGGCCATTTCCAGGTGGCGCCGAGCGAGATTTCAGTGCTCTCGATTATTCTCACTACGGAAACCGCATACACTCAGCGGTATATTAGGCTCGCGAGGTCACAAGCAGCTCATGATTCAAGATGCTCGTTTTGGTTGGCGCCAACTAAGACAAGCTCCGACTTTCACGCTCACAGCGGTTCTATCGCTCGCCCTCGGTATCGGTGCTTCCGTCACTATGTTTAGTGCCTTTCGGGCTGTATTTCTGCGTTCCTTGCCTTATGCGAACGCCGATCGAATGGTTACGGTCAACGCCGAATCGGTTGCGGATATCGAGTTCTTACGCAAATATGCGGGCTCCTTCGATGGTGTGGCCGGATTCAGCTTTTTTCAATCGGCAACGCTTTCCGGTATCGCTGATCCCACGAACCTCTGGGTGCGCGAAATTTCTCCGGAGCTTTTCAATCTCCTAGGAGCCAAAGCGCTATTAGGCCGGACATTTCTTCCATCCGACTTTCGCTCCGATGCTCCTCAAACGGTTGTTTTAGCCTATGACGTTTGGCGAAAGCAGTTTCACGGCGACCCGGCCATTATCGGTCGAGCCATTTTTCTGAACCAGCAAAGCCATCTTGTTCTTGGTGTCATGCCGAAGGGGTTCGACTTTCCTAAAGCCGGTACAACCGCATGGCTGCCCGACCGTAAGACTGTCAGCGACCCCGCGACCGCCTACCTCGAAATCGTGGCGCGTCTTCGGCCCGATGTGTCGCTCGACAGCGCCCGCGTGGAGATGACTCGACTCGAACCGGCGCTTCTGGCTAGCACTCACCGCTACAAATCCAATCTCAAATTGACCGTGGACAAGATCGTGAACAGCGACACCGGCGAATACCGCCGGGCCTTTCGTTTGCTGCTGGGAGCCACGGGCTTTCTCGTCCTGCTCGCCTGCTTGAACGTGGCTAGTTTACTTTTGAGCCGAGCCGCGGCGCGGCGGAGCGAATTTGCCGTTCGCAGCGCTTTAGGAGCGCCCCGCATGCGTCTAATAAGGCAGGTATTAGCCGAAAGTCTGGTCCTTGCCGGGCTGAGCGGACTGGTGGGAATCGCCTTGGCCAATGCTGGCGATCACATTCTCATCCGGCTTCTCCCGCCCTACTTAAACATCCCGCGTCTTCAAAATACGCAAATGGATTTCGCAGTCTTATGCTTCGCAGGGCTATTGACGTTCGTGGCGGCAATGCTGTTCGGGCTCGCTCCAGCCCTTGGTCTTTCGGGCACAAAACTTATCGAAGCGGATCGGCAGCGGCGATCCGCAGGCGGCCAATCCGGAACGCTGAACACTTTATTGGCCGGCGAGATCGCAGTCGCGCTGACTCTTTTCGCAGGCTCGATCCTAATGGCGCGCGGCTTTCTTCGTTTGGCAAACGTGAATCCGGGATTCCGTACGGCGCACATTCTCACGGCGACGATACCGCCGGGCCAAGCGGTCCATCTCACCCGCCCGGCGTTAACTCAGCGGTACAGCCAACTGCTCAATGTCGCGCAGAACGTGCCGGGTATCCAAGCAGCGGCTCTGACCGGCTATCTGCCTCTGGGTCAGATCCATGTGACCTTGTTGGTTCACATGCTGGATGTATCGCCGGATGAAGTTGGGATCGATTATCACGCCGTGAGCCCCGATTATTTTGCCGTCATGGGTATCCCGCTTCTGCAGGGCCGCCTCTTGGACAAAACAAACGGAGTCGTAATCAATCAATCCATGGCGCAAAAATATTGGCCGGGAAAGAATTCCATCGGCCATCTGATCGACAAAATGCCTATTATTGGCATAGTTGGCAACACGCACACCCGTCGGCTGGGAGTGCCGACACCTGAATTCTACCACTCGTACCAGCAATATCTCGGACCGGCGGTTGGAACAAGTCTTGTTCTACGCACCTACGCCGATCCGCGTTCGGTAGCAGTTTCGCTTCGGCAAGCCATTCATCGCTTCGATCCCAATCAGGTTATCGAAAACGAAAGAACGCTCCAATCTGTTGTGGAAGAGTCAATTGCCACGCCGCGCTTCTACACAATTCTGTTAGGCATTTTCGCCCTCCTCGCCCTGGCACTGACGCTCGTCGGCGTCTACGGAGTGGCCTCTTACGGAGCGAGCCTGCGAACCCGAGAATTTGGCATCCGAATAGCCTTGGGAGCGGAACGAAGTCAACTGCTCGCAATGATCATCCGCCAGGGACTGCTACGCGCACTCATCGGCATCACGGCAGGATCGTTCGGAGCCTGGGCACTTTCACGCCTGATGGCCGGATTGGTCTACGGAGTTTCGCCGAAAGATCCCGTGTCGCTCAGCATAGCCGCGACAGTTCTACTGACGGGAGCCCTGATGGCCTACTACTTTCCCGCCCGGCGCAGCACAAAGATCGATCCCGCCGTAGTCCTGCGCCAGGAATAACATGGCGCAGGCATTTTTGCGTGCGGTTCGTCCGGCCGGCGGCGCGTTCTCCGCCGATGCCCGCCCCACTTAATTCCAGCGGCGCAGGCCTTTTTGCCCGATGTCAGTCCGGTAGTGCATGCCTTCGAAGCGGATCTTCGCGACTGCGGCGTAAGCGTTGTCGATGGCCGATTGCAGAGTTTCGCCCGCTGCGGTGACGCCCAGAACACGGCCGCCACTCGAATGGAGCGTGCCGTCCATCAGCTTCGTGCCGGCGTGGAAGACCGTCGCCCCGGCGACTTCGGCATCCTCGATACCTGAGATCGGATCACCGGTATGCGGCTGATCGGGATAGCCTCTGCTCGCGAGCACCACACACACGGATGGGGTACGCCAGGCACCTCCGGTACCGCTGACGAGGAACTCGGCGAGATCGCCTTCAAAACTGTGCATCAGAGCTTGCGTCTCGGGATCTCCCAGCCGGACATTGAATTCGAGCACTTTGGGTCCATCGACGGTCATCATGATACCGGCATACAGGAAGCCGGTGAAGGGCGTGCCTTCTTTTCGCATTTGCGAGAGGGCGGGGAGCATGATGCGGTCCATGATTTCCCCGCTCTGCTCGCTGGTTAGGATTCGCGAATCGCAGTATGCGCCCATTCCGCCGGTATTCGGGCCCCGGTCGCCGTCGCGAATGCGTTTGTGGTCCTGGGTTGGAGCAAATG
>JBAUUG010000589.1:0-3961 GCA_049582585.1 Bryobacteraceae bacterium
GTTTCGCTCCGATGTAAAAGTAATCAGGAAGTGCGCCATTGACCGGCCAGTACTAAGCTTCTCCGACGGATTGCGGGTTTCAGTATTGATATGCCCGTCCAATAGAACCCGGTTGGGTCACCAGCGCTGGCTGTTGCCTCAGCTTCGTGTTGGGCAAAGCCAGGTGACTTTGCTTTGCCTATGCAATGAAGGCAACGGCGCGTTCCAAGAATTCTATCTTGTTCCAAGTGTCGGACGATTACCCTATTCCGTGGTTAGGCGAGATCGCGGACGGCTAAAGCTCGGACGAAGAATCACGAAGCTTTCGCGGTTGCGAGTTGTCGGCAACCTCGTGAGAGCCGAGGGCACGGGTTCTTGACGTCAGCAGGTAATGTATTCGCCTTGTCTTCGCCTCGTGGTAATGTCTTCGCCTCGTGGTAATTGCTATTCTCATTCACGATGACGCCCAAAGGCAAGATCAATCTTGAGACGGTTTACGCCGCATTGAATACGGTTTGTACGGAATGCGGCTATTCGATATCGCCGAGTGAGATCAAGCGGATCGATTTTGACAGAATGAAATGTCCGAAATGTGATGCAGTCTTTACTCCGAAAAAGGGGACGTAGAGACGTAGATTTACACCGAAGCACCGGGCGGTCCGGGGGCTTTGAGTGTAATGGCCTGCTTTCGCCAATCATCACCTGCCCTATCGTTATTTCAGCGAGAGAAGGGCATTATGGAGTGACTCGAAATGCCACGCCGCCCCCCAACTTTCCGCCCTTCAAGGTTACGCCGTACAAGCGGCCTTTGCTGTCCCGAAGGAGTTGACCTACGGGAGCGCTACCATCATTGCCCCCAGTGAACTTATAGAGAATGGTTTCCTGCCAGCCGCTTTGAGATGGGGTCAACGAGAAAACTGTCCCGCTTTGAAAGTTTATTCCACCGAATCCGGTTGTGCCGTAAAGGGTTCCATTGGGAGCGACGATGACACCCGACTGCGGATAGCTACCATCGCCACTGTTTTCGGCGGCGAAGCTGTAGAGCAACTGATAAGTGGGTGGCTGGCTCCCATTATGAACCAACTCCCAGACGCCCCCGGTGCCATTTGCGCAGCCCCCGTTACTCGCGCCGTAAATGTTGAGGTTCTTGTCTTCAACCAAGACGCCGCCAGTTTGAGGGCTGCCGTGCGTGTTATCGAAGTTGTAGAGGTCAGTTTGCACCCAACCACTCTGAGTGTTCCATAACCTGAAAATGTCGCCGAGCCCAACTCCACCGTTTTGGGTTACGCCATAGAAGTTGACGCCAACCGTACGCCACATCAGGCCAGTGCTAGGCAAGGTTCCAACGGGAAAGCTGTACAGAATAGTTTCCGTCCAGCTTGTCGATCCGGGAGTCAGTTCGAACACGATGCCGCTTGCCGTACCATATAGATTCCCGTGAGCATCAAGTACCAGGCTGTTCGCTGGAAAACGGCCATCCGGATATTGTCCGAAGCTATAAAGGACAGTTTCGGTCCAGTTGCCATCTCCGTTCGGTGAAAGCTCGAAGACAGTACCATAGTCGTTCGCGCCGCCCACGAAGGTCGTCCCATACAAGTTGCCGCTGCGGTCCATGACCAGGCCGCCCTCCGGTTGAACTCCGTCCCCACTGCCTTCCGGACCAAAGCTGTAGAGTACGGACTCAGTCCATCCGCCATTGCCATCCGGAGAAAGTTTGTACACGGTACCGGTGCTATTTGCACCGCCCAGAAGCGTTATGCCGTACAAGTTGCCCGAGGCATCCGCAATAAGATTCCCCGTAGCACCTGACCCGTCACCAGCCGCGCCGAAGCTCCAAAGCACTTTTTCCGTGCCTGCGGAAGCCGAGGAGGCCGGGAGGAATGCGAAAAGGAGGATTGCAGTTGCCAGTAAGCGAGTCGGATTCTTGATAGTTAGCATTGGAAGCATTAGTCGGGGTAGCGGATTCCCCGGTTCCCTTCTGTTGGAGTTCCACGGCGGAGGACCGGAATTCTACCATGTATTGGACAAAATGGTTGGCGTAATATCGCGATTACGCTCAAAACCCGCCAATGCAAGCCACGGCAGTGAGGCACCCGAAGCGGATGCCTGGAGCCGCGACGCGGAAGGCGCCGAATGTCTTACGAGTTGTAATTCCAAAGATCATTTCTCCGGCGCACAGCAAAAGACGGGTGCAATGACTCCGGAATTTCATTCTTAAATTCTATTGTGGCCATTCGCTGTGCCTCGCGCGCTGCAAAGAATCGATCTTCATCGGCCAGGAGTAAAGGAACCTCAGGAGGATGAACGCTAACGTCAGCACTATCAGGAGCGTAAAGTGGATTGTCTTTTCGTGGCGTGATTGGTTTTCTCTGTTCGCGACTCACAGGAACTAGCCCCGCGTTCACCGGAGATCCGCTGGGGGCATTCGAAACAGGCGAATTCACGCCGGACGGTATGGATCTTAACTGCGTCGAATCGCTAACGAGTTTCAATTCCCGTGCCGCGATTAGCTGGTACGCCGCGAATCCAAGAAGTAAGCCTATCGGGTAATACCAGACGATGTCCGACTCGAGGGCAAGAAATTTCACTCCGGCACCGCCAGATGCGATTGTGATGATTGAACTTAAGATCGAAGGGGTGAACTTCGTAAACCGTCTGATGAAATATCGCACAAGCCAGCCGTTCACGATTCCGAGGCAGGTACAACCGATAGGGGCAACTACTGAAGTCATCGTGAAATCCCCTTTTGACGTTGGATGCCGATTTTGCGTTCCAAAACCAATCTTTTGCTCCGTCGGATATGGTGATTTCTAACCAGCGCCGGATTGGCCCCCGCTTCAGGGGTTCAGGAACAGCCGTCAATTGTCAAATTGTCACAACTACCCTACCAAAAGGATCGAACTCCGTTCTCGCCCGCACAATGGAGATCAGGTCAACCAGGGAATCGGTATTCCCTTTAGCTCAATTTCTCGTGAGAGTTGTCGTCGCTGACTTTCAACTTCTGCCAGTTCCCTCTGGAGCCCTCGTTTCTTCAGTTCGAGACGCGCGAGAAGTCTCAGCTCCATAGGTGCTGGATTCTGGGCCGTGTATTTTTTGTGACCTTTACGTGGCAGTGACATTTCGACCTCCACTTGGTTCTACGTTCCTTGCCGCTCGGACGCGGTTTTGGCGACAACTTCCTCTTCCTGCGCCTGGCTCCGCCATTCAATTTGCAGTTGGCCATCCTCCAGAAAATAGAGGAGCCGGCCTCTCCGCTCTGGCCAGAAGCCGTTGTCGGCATAGAACTCGTGCTCTTCCTTACTACGCCCCCCAAATATCAGTTCGTTTTCTTCCCAAAGCCTGCTAAGGCTCTTCCGGTCCATCGTGTCTAAACTGCTCGGCCCGTTTGGTACGGGATTCGGAAGACCTCCGCCGGATGCCCAGGTTTCGAGTTCTTCCAGCGTGAGGGTGGCCAAGAAGCGCTGTAACACGAACCAGTCTAGGAATCTCTGATCTCTGTCTAACTTCTCCATCCGGTCCCGAATGGATGCTTTAGCCATCTAGCGTCCTCCTTCTCGCTTGCTGTCTGCCGGGTTTGATTGAAAGATGGAGCGTTCCGCCGATCGCTGATTCGCCTCAAGAGCATTCAAACGCAAATCGACGTCCGAGACCTCTAAGGAGCGCAGGTAGCTCGCTCCTAGATAGCCGAGAGCATTGGCGACTCGCGGATCCAGTTTTCCGGCACGAATCTCAACGATCGATTCGGCGAGCAGATCACGAAGATCGGCGGCGGTCCTCGGCGCCGCAAACGTCTTCAGATCTCCCGGCTTGTACACTGATCGTCGGCGACCCCCTTTGCTGCCAATCTCTGCAGCCCGACCTGGCTGTGCGTGTAGCGCGCAACGATTCTGGCCAGTTAGCGTGCGCGCCCTGCATCGCTCACCATCTCGCTTCTTGTGTTCACACTGCATCGCTTGACCTCACTATTCACGCGGCCCTATAC
>JBAUUG010000590.1:0-5985 GCA_049582585.1 Bryobacteraceae bacterium
CCGCGATGCCGGCAATATGTTCCTGAAGATAAGAATTGATCTTCGCGATCGCAATCCGTATGCGCCGATAGCTCTGCGACGCCGTCCGCCTGAACTGAATCGTCACCAGCACCACCAGCGGCATGACGGCCAGCATCAAGCCGGTCATTCCCGGGCTCAATCGCATCATGGCGATAATCACGAATGAAAGCATCAGGATGTCTCCGATAATCGTGACCAGTCCCGAAGCAAATAAATCGTTGAGCACGTCTACGTCGGTTGTAACCCGGGTGACGAGTCTTCCCACCGGGTTCTTATCGTAGAACGCGATATCGAGCGTCTGCAGATGCGACATCAGCTGGCGCCGCAAGTCGAACATGGCCTTCTGGCCCGTCCATTGCATCAGGTAAGTCTGGCCGAAATCGAAAAAAAATCCTAAAACGACGACGCCGATATACAATCCCGCTAATTGGGAAAGGCCCGTCCAGGGATTCCGCGATAGCCACGCGTCTAGAAACGGAAACGTCTGCAAATGCGGAACCGGAACCAAATAGCGATCTACCGCTAGCTTTGTGAGCAGCGGTCCGATAATCTGAAGTAGGGAATCGATCAACAGCAGCACCAACGAAACCGAGACCACCAGCCGGTACGGCTTGAGATACGCGAGAAGCCGCCGCATTAAACGAGAATCGTAAGCTTTTCCGAGTACCTCTTCTTCCACAGTTATCAGCCTAGCCGATGAATGGATTGGTGCTTATCGATAAACCTGCCGGTTGCACAAGTCATGACGTGGTGAATCGTTGGCGCCGTCTGGCTCAGACGAAACGCACGGGCCACCTGGGCACGCTCGACCCGATGGCCACGGGGTTGTTGGCTCTCGTCACCGGGACGGCAACGCGGCTCGCGCAATTTTTTGCGAAGGATGACAAAACGTACATTGCGGAAATTATCTTTGGCTCAGTTTCAGATACGTACGACATCGCTGGCGCAGTAACTAAGACCGGCATTCTAGCCTCGCGCGATCCCTCCGTCGTCCACGACGCGCTAAGCGAGTTTCGAGGCCGGTTTTTGCAAATGCCTCCGCCGGTATCGGCCAAAAAAATTAACGGCGTTCCAGCGTATAAGCTGGCTCGCAAGCATCTGCCGGTGGAACTGCAAGCAGTCGAAGTTGAAGTGAAACGCCTGGATGTGCAAAGCGTATCCACGGAGAAGATCGAATTGATTGTGAGCTGCTCGACGGGTACGTACATTCGCAGCCTGGCGCACGATCTTGGTCAGCGGCTTGGCTGCGGTGCGGTGCTCAGCAAGTTGCGCCGTATTCAGGTAGGCGAATTCACTATAGAACAAGCGAGGACAATCGATGAATTGAGCGAGCTTGCTACGGCGGGCAGGCTGTGTGAAGCCGTGATCCCCGCAGGGCGTCTGCTGCAGCACTTTCCGGGAGAGTACGTGGACGCATCCGTCGAAGCGCAAATTCGGCAAGGCCGTGATTTCCGAACGTCGCCGTTTGTGGTGCGCCCGGGAGCACCTTTCGTAAGAGCGCTTTCGCATGCCGGAGATCTGATCGCCATTGGGGAGTTAAAAATGCCTAATCTGTATCACCCAAGTACCGTTTTGTGAATCCGGCCTCGTCCCATGACCTATACTTTGTGCTACACAGGTAAGGTCAATCCGGCGCAACCTTGATCATGCAGCGTAAAGCCTTGCGTCACGTTTCGCGGTTGTTCGCCGCCCTCGTGCTCTGGAGCGTTGCTCCGATACTCGCGCAGACCGTGGAGAACTCCAACCCTCCGCAACAATCGGCGACGAGGCGTCAGTTTTTCGCCGGCACGGTAACTGCACTCGACGATCAGCACATCACGGTTTCGCGAACGCTTGTGGGAAGGGCTCCGGAAGCCCGCACTTTCATTGTCAACACGGGCACCAAATTGAACAAGGCCGCTCTGAAAGTGAAATCCAGAGTAACGGTTCGGTATCAGCATCTGCCGGAAGGCGATGTCGCTCTGGAAATTCAAATACATCCAGCGGCGCGATCCCCGCGGCCGACGTAGAAAAGTTCTACATCCACAGTTTTCTTCGCGTCAGCGCACCACAATAGATAATCTGACAGATAAGGCAAATGAAGCTCCTGATTCAGTACCTGAAGAAACATTGGCCGCTGGTGGCCCTCGCGCTTGTTCTCGCGGCGGTGAATCAGATCTTTTCCCTCCTCGATCCCCTGATTTTTCGCTATATCATTGACCGCTACGCAACCAAGTTTCATCAATACACAACGGCTCAATTCATCCAAGGTGTGAGCCTTCTTCTCGGCGCTGCCGTGGGTGTCGCGTTCATCTCCCGCGTAGCGAAGAATTTTCAGGATTACTACGTTAATGTTGTGACGCAACGGACCGGCGCCGAGTTGTATGCAGATGGAGTAGAACGGTCGCTTTCCCTCCCATACGCGGTGTTTGAAGATCAAAGGAGCGGCGAGACTCTGGGCAAACTTCAGAAGGTTCGATCTGATGTAGAGCGCTTCATATCGGCCTTCGTCAATATTCTATTTACGGCGACGGTGGGAATCATCTTTGTCACTGTTTACGCTCTGAGCGTGGATTGGGTGATAGCGCCAGTGTTCTTGCTTACCGTGCCTTTGCTCGGCGTCATCAGCTCAGTGCTGAGCCGCAAAATCAAGATCATCCAGAAGACGATTTTTTCCGAAACTGCCGCGCTTGCCGGCGCGACCACGGAATCGCTACGCAATATCGAATTGGTGAAGACCTTGGGACTGGCGCGGCAGGAAGTCAATCGCCTGAATTCCACGACGGACAAGATTCTGAAGCTGGAGCTGAAAAAAGTTCGCTACCTGCGAAGCATCAGCTTTTTGCAAGGCACGATTGTGAACCTGCTGCGGACCAGCATCTTGTTCCTGATGCTTTACCTGATCTTCACTCAGCGCATCACGGTTGGGCAATTCTTTTCGCTCTTCATCTATTCATTCTTCATATTCGGTCCTCTGCAAGAGCTTGGGAACATCATCAACATCTATCGCGAGACCGAGGCTTCTCTGAACAATTTGGAGGACATTCTCAAGATTCCTCCCGAGCCAAAACCGTTGAATCCGGCGGAATTGGGAAATCTCGACTCGCTCGATTTCGAGAAGGTTACGTTTGAACACCGCACCGCGAACCGGCCGGCTCTGTGCGATGTGTCTTTCAGTATTTCGCGAGGTGAGACGGTAGCCTTTGTGGGACCGTCCGGCGCGGGAAAGACTACGTTGGTGAAGCTTCTGGTAGGTCTCTATCAACCCTTGACGGGTGTGATCCGCTACAACGGAATCGATGCCGGACGGATCGATCCCGATGAGTTGCGGTCGCAAATAGGATTCGTTACGCAAGACACTCAATTGTTCTCCGGCACGATCCGAGAAAACCTCTTATTTGTGCGCCCGGATGCGAGCGATGCGGAGTGCCTGGATGTCCTGCATCGCGCAGCGGCTGACTCATTGCTCGCGCGGGCCGATAAAGGGCTGGACACACTGATCGGGGAAGGCGGCGTCAAAGTCTCGGGAGGCGAGAAGCAGCGCCTCTCCATCGCTCGAGCGCTGCTGCGAAAACCACGGCTATTGGTGTTTGATGAAGCGACCTCTTCGCTCGATTCCATCACGGAAGAGGAGATCACGCGCACCATTCGGCACGTCGGAGAACGCTCCGACGTGATGACCATAATGATCGCTCACCGACTTTCCACAGTGATGCACGCGGAGCGAATTTATGTGCTCGAGAGAGGGCAGATCGTGGAGGAAGGCAGCCATCACGAACTGGTTGCAGAGACCGGATTGTATTACGCGCTTTGGAGACAGCAGATTGGAGAAAGCGCGTTGGAACCCGCGGCGGTCGCATGAAGAAGTCAATCGGCGATAACATTTTCCCACAAGGGATGAGCTTTCAAGATGGGCTGAAGCTCTTGAAACAGGCGGATTACCAAGGCGTAGAACTGTGGCTTGGCGAAAAGCCCTGGTTCCAGATGAAGACGACCGATACTGAGCTGCGAAAACTGCTTACACAAATCCAAGACGCGGGTCTCAGCGTTTCCAATGTCGCGAACTCGCTCGATTGGGACGAGAACATCTGCATGCGCGATCCGTCGAAAAGAGAAGCGGCTTCTCGCCACATCGAACGGCAAATCGAAGCTGCCCAGATCTTCAATACCGATGCAATTTTGATCGTCGCCGGGATCGTGACCAGCGATTTGCCCTATAACGAGGTTTACAAGCGGTGCGTCGATTCCCTGCAGAATCTAGCTATAGGCGCGGCAAAAGCTCGAGTCAAAATTGGCGTGGAAAATTGCAACTCAGAGCAGCGATTCTTGCTGAGCCCGCGTGAGTTCAATACATTTCTGAACGACGTGAATAGTCCGTGGGTGGGTCTGCATCTGGATGTAGGAAACATCCACGATACGGGCTTCGCGGAACAGTGGATCGAAATGCACGGGCCGCGGATTACGCGGATTCACGTAAAAGACGTGTTGAAGCATCGCGGCCGCTGCGGGGACCAGAGCGTTTACACGAACATTTTTCTGGGCGACAATGACTGGCGGGCGATTCGTGAAGCCTTGGTCAAAGTGGGATATGACGGATGGCTGATTGCCGAGATGGAATCGCGATATCGCTATGCTCCGGATCAGCAACTTTATGACACGTCCGCGGCGATGAAGCGCCTGATCGCCGGAACGTTGTAGCGGCAGCCATGACGACCCGGCGCGAACTTTTACTCGCAAGTGTTGCGACCCCGCTCAGCGCCCTTTTCACAACCGCGTTTTCTACGCAGCCCAAAATTCGCGAGGAAGGCCATTGCTTATCGCGAGAATCGGCTCAGGGATTCCGGCTTTTGCTCAACGAGCGAACGATGGCGCGCGGGCCTCTGATCATTCTTGCAGGAGTCCGTGAGTTATCAGTCGAAACATGCTGGGAGCTGCGCAAGCGAGCAATCGCCGGTTCGTGGCTAATCTACGAGAGCGGCTCATGTTTCTCCTCTCCGGAAGAATCGCTTCTCTGCAGTCGCATTCTGAACCGGGTATTCGGTCTCGAAGTGCTCCCTACGATTGTCACTGCCGGCTCCTGTATCGAATATTCCTGGCCAGCCCGCAGGCTCGTGAGAAGCTTTCAAGCAGCTACGCCCATCCGCTGTCACTCGAGCGAGGTCATCGCGGAATTTGGTGGAGTGCCGGTGTGCGCGAGACGCTGTATCGGCAGGGGCGGCATCGTTTATCTCGGGTCCATGCTCGGCCCCGGATTGTTCGCGGAAGAGCGAGAAGCTCAATCAGTTGGGATAGCGATGCTGACTTGAGTGCCTGATCGATGCCGCAGCCGGCGCTCTATCCTCTGCACGGATCGGCAATTTACATTTCAGCTATCATCATCTAACAAGAGCGTGCGCTCATGGCGGATAGCGTTGGCACATCTACCGATACGGCCCGCTCAGGGGCGCAACCGCAGTTCCTGATCATCGAGCCCGGGCTAGCCGCGCGCAACTTCTGGCTTCTGCGCCGCGCATTTGTCGCCTCATATGAAGATAACTGTTTCAGCATTGCCAAAGGCGCTGCGTATTCGTTTCTACTTTCGCTTTTTCCCATCCTGACAACGCTTACGTCCATCCTGATTCAGGTAAATGCCAGGCCCGTGGTGCATGTCATTGCAACTTTTGTTCAGCAGGTGGTGCCGCCCGGTACGGAAGACATCATTCTCTCCCGCCTTCGCGAGAGAGGAGCCAAGCCGATCTCATTGCCGGTGGTCGCGGTCTTATTGTCTCTATGGGCAGGATCCGGGGCGATGATCAGCCTCATGGAGGGTTTTCACGCCGCCTACCGCATTCCATCCGGCCGGCAGTTTCTCAAGCAACGCGCAATGGCGGTGTTTCTTGTGCTGATTGCCGCGTTTCCAGCCATTGCAGCTTCATCGCTGATCCTCTTCGGAGATCGCGGCGAGGCAGCATTTATCCACTGGATTGGGGTTTCAGACATCACAGC
>JBAUUG010000591.1:0-8263 GCA_049582585.1 Bryobacteraceae bacterium
GGATCGCCGTCGAGGAGAATGAGGCTGGCATCGCGGCCCGGCTGAATTGACCCGATACGATTGTCGGCGCGCAGGACCTTGGCGGCGTTGTACGTGGCCGCTTGTAAGGCTACCGGTGCAGGGATACCCGTTTTGACCCATAGCTCAAGTTCGTGCTGAACGGTTGGCCCGTGGATCACTAACATGTTGCCCGCGTCGCTGCCGGCGATCAGCAACACTCCGGATTGGTAAGCATACAAGAGATTTTGATCGGCGCGATCGAGAAATGCCTTCCAGCGCTCCGGCGGTTCAGGCTTCTCCTTTTGCAGCAGCTCGCGAGTGGAGCTCAGGAGATCGGGCGGCCCGACCTGCTGAACCAAGGTCCGATTCAGCGGCTCTGGATTCGCGGTTCTCAAGTCGGCTAAGGCTTCGAAAACGCTGAGCGTGGGATCGTAGGCGATGCCTTTCTCCTTCATCTCCGCAAACGTCGTGAGAGGAATAAGATCGACCATCGAACCGTGCTCAACGCTGTTCGTCCCGGCATCGGCAGCGTCTTTCACGTCATTCGCATTTCCGGTGTGGGTGGCCGAAGGCAGATTGTCTTTGGCAGCTTGGGCTACGACTGCATCGTAGATTCCGGTGTCGAGACGGTTGAACAACATGCCCCATGCAGAGTTGCCGGATTCGAGCACAGCTTTGATGCAATCCACGCCGGCTTTCTTAAGACCGTCCACCTGCATGCGAGCTTCCGCGGCCGATTTCGGCAGCCGAACGAACTGATCCTGGAAGGTTTTCTTCTGAGACGGGGGAAGGTACTTGAGCAACTCCAGGGGATGTCCGCCCTCGGCGGTAAATAGCGGCCCGCAAGCGAAAAATTGCGCGCCGAGATATTCGCCTGAATCGACGTCGGCCCGAAGCTTGAGCGAGCTGTCGAGCGCGTCTCCGGTGCTCCTTACGGCGGTGATGCCGCTCCAAAGATATGCGGCGAGCCTGCGCTCGGCTGCATTGGGATCCGCGTACTTGCTGGGATCGTCGTAAACACCGCCAGGAGCGCCGATGTGAACGTGCATATCGATCAGGCCAGGCATGAGAGTCTTGCCAACCTCATCCAGCACTTCTGCATCGAGAGACTTCGGGTCGCTCACGGGAGAGTTGAAGACACGAGCGATCTTGCCGTTCTTCACCAGGACCGCGCCATTTTGGATGACATGGCCGTCGCCGACGAAAATGCGGACGTTCTGAAAGAGGACGGATTTATTGCGCTCAGTCTTGCGCGCCAGAAGGGTTGCTTTTTTAATGCTTTGGTGGGTACGGGCTTGATAGATGCCCATAATAAAAAACGGGGCGAGAACCGCGAGGATCCAAAGCTTCGCGCTGGCCTTGATTTTCTCCTCCTTTTCCCAACGGAAGAGTTTGATGCCGACAAAGAGAGCCACAGCCAGCGTGATCAACAACGCAAGCACGGGTATCAGGTTGCTGAAGACACTTTCTCCGGTGACCATGATCGACTGCATGCCTTGGTACAGATAAGTAGCGGGCAGGAATTGAGCGATGATCTTGATCCACAAAGGCATGATCTCGACTGGAAATGTGGCTCCGCTCAGGAACAGCATCGGGATATATAGAATCTGAGTCAAAACACCCGCTTCTTGAGCGGAATTGACAACCGCCGCGATGATCATGCCCATGGATCGGAACGCAATCACGCCGATACACACGAAGACAAATAGCGAGAGCAGATTATGAGGGATCGGCATGTGATAAATCACGCGCGCGAGCAGGAGGAACAAGACCACCGTCGGCAGGAATGCAACCAACCCGGAAACGAGTGAGGCGACTATGATGGGCCCGGCATTGATGGGGGCGACTTTGAAGCGCCGCAAGACGTTGGTCTCGCGATCCTGCACCGCGCGCATGCCGGCGCCGAAGAAGCCGTTTCCCAGGATGCCAATCATCAGCACCATCGAAATCACTCGAGCCATAACGGCCGGACTCTGCCTGGCGTCAAGCATCTGCGCGAAAGGAATGAAAAAAACGAGCGGGAATAAATAGCTGAAAAAGAGGACCGTACGATCACGGCCCATTAACCGCAGAGTGCTTTTAATTTGCGCGAGGTAAGGTCTCATTATTCGCGGAGTTTCTTTCCGGTGAGCTCGATGAAGACGTCTTCGAGAGTCGGACGGGTCATGTGAATGTCGACCAGCAGCAGGTTCTGCTGATCAATCCATTTCACGAGCTCGACGATAAGCGCAGCGGGCGAGCCGGTGCGCATGGAGAGGGTCCGGCCTTCATCTCGCATAACGTGCTTCTCATCGCGCAACTTCTCAGGGAGCTGCTCAAGGGGCATGGTTAAGTTCGTAGTGACCTCGACAAGCGTATGGCCTAAAGTACGCTGCTGGATTTCCCGCGGTGTACCGAGCTCGATAATCTTGCCCTCATCGATGATGGCAACGCGATCGCAAAGGCGTTCTGCTTCTTCGATGTAGTGCGTGGTGATAAGAATGGAGCGCCGGTTTTCCTTCAATTCCTGAATCACGCCATGGATCTCATGACGGACTTGCGGGTCGAGGCCGGTGGTGGGCTCGTCGAGGAACAGCAGAGTGGGCTCATTCAAGAGCGCCAGCGCTAACGCGACGCGCTGCTTCTGACCACCGGAGAGGGATTTATACTGCGCATCCTTTTTCTCCCAGAGCTGGAGGCGCTTGAGGACTTGATCGCGATCCGTGTGCCGGTCGTAAAAGGCGTCGAAGAGCTCGAGCGCTTCATGCACCTTCATTTTGTCGGGCAGGTTCGTGGCCTGAAGGCAAACGCCGATACGGTTTTTTATTTCCTTGCTCTGTAATGCGGGATCGAAGCCGAGCACTGAGACATTTCCGCTGGTGCGCGGACGCAATCCCTCCAAGATCTCGACGGTCGTAGTCTTGCCTGCGCCGTTGGGCCCGAGCAACCCGAATACTTCGCCGCTGTCAACTTCGAGGTCGATGCCGCGAACCGCCTCGAAATTGCCATAGGATTTGTGAAGGTTCTGGACTGAGATTGCAAGCGAGTCGTTCATGTGGGTGGGTGGAATTTGCCCGGGGGCCCCCGCTTCCTAACGGTCGCGGTTCGGTATCGTACTGAACCGCGCACGTCAGCAAGCGGCCCGTACATGTCCCTAGATCAGTATGCACGATAGTTACAGGGTCGACTCGCCGCGGATGAGGTCTTCATAAGTTTCGCGTTGGCGGGCCACATCGATCCGGGCGCCGTCGACTAACAGCTCGCAAGGCCGCGGACGCGAGTTGTAATTGGAAGCGAGAACAAAACTGTAGGCTCCAGCCGTGCGAATCGCAAGCAGATCGCCAGGGTCAACGGCTTGAATCTCGCGGCCGCGTGCGAAGAAATCGCCCGTTTCGCAGATCGGGCCGACAATATCGGCGCGGATCTGCTCGCGCTCGCCGACCTTTTGAACGGGTACGATCTCGTGATGAGCCTGATAGAGAGCCGGGCGTATTAAATCATTCATCGCGGCGTCAACGACAATAAACTTCTTTTCTCCATTTCGCTTGACCAGGAGAACGCGGGTAAGCAGGATGCCGGATTCGGCAACAATGGATCTGCCGGGTTCGAGCATAAGCGTCAAGCCGAGAGACTCGACCATAGGCCTCAATCGATCCACAAGTGAAATGACGGACACCGCGCGATCGGACGATCGATAGGGCACGCCCAGGCCGCCGCCGAGATCGAGATTGCGAATCGGAAGGTGTTGCGCTCGGAGATTCTGAACTAGAGCTATGGCTTTCGCGGCTGCTTCGAGCAAGGGATCGATATCTAAGAGTTGTGAGCCGATGTGGCAGCTCACGCCCTCCGTCAAGATGCCCGGCAGCTTGGCGGCGCGGCAGTACATGGCTTCCGCTTCCGCGATATCGACGCCGAACTTGTGTTCACGCAGACCGGTTGAGATGTAGGGATGGGTGATCGCATCAACATCGGGATTGACGCGGATAGCAATGGAGGCAGCTCGGTGCAGGGAAACGGCGGTGCGTGAGATGAGGTCGATTTCGGCTTCGGATTCGCAGTTGAAGCTATGAATTCCGGTTTCGAGCGCAAAGCGGATTTCGGGTTCTGTTTTGCCAACGCCGGAGAAAACCACCGCACGCGGATCGCCTCCGGCTGCTAAAACCCGATATAGCTCGCCGCCTGAAACAATGTCGAATCTCGCGCCTTGAGCCGCAAGCGTGTGAAGCACAGCCAGGTTTGAATTGGCCTTGACGGAATAACAGACGCGGTGTTCGAGACCGGCTAAAGAGTTCTGGTAAAGGCGAAAGCGGCTTACGATCGCCTTTTTTGAGTACACATACGCAGGCGTGCCGTAAGTTTCGGCAATGGACGGCAGGTCCACCTCTTCACAGGAGAGGACACCGTCGCGATATGTGAACTCATCGTTATCGAGCATCGAGTCGGCTAAAGCACCCTCACTGTGATGACGGTTTGGTCGTCAGTCAGAGGCGTGCCGGCCCGGAATGCGTCGATGTCATCAAAGATTGCCTGTACGATTTGCTGTGGGGATTGCTTGCAGTTTGAGAGCAAGAGCTGTTTGAGGCGGTCGCGGCCGTACTCTTCAGCGGCTTCGGGATGAGCCTGTGGGTCGCTGGGGCTAGCAGGCGCAAGCACGCGTGTTGTCTCGGCTTCAGTGAGAACGGATGGGTCATCCTTGAGTTGATCTTCGACGCCGTCTGAGTAAAGAAGGAGCAAGTCATGCGGTTGAGCGACGATCTGGACTTGATCGTATTCCTGATCTTCCAATAAGCCGATGGGAACGCCTTCCACGCGAGGCTCAATGATCTCCCCATTGCGGCAGAGCATGGGAGGAAGAGTTCCGGCGCTTGTCACCGTGAACGTCAGGGTTCGCGAGTCCCACAAGACCAGGGAAAGAGTCGCGTACTGCGCGTCGACTTTACGCTCCAAGAGCGCCTCATTCAGCAGTTTCATCAATTGCGAAGGTCCGCGGCGTCTTGGCGCGAGAATGCGCAGAAGCCCCGATATCAAAGCGCCATACAGGGCCGCCGCCGCGCCTTTTCCGCTTACATCGCCAAAAGCGATCAGAGTGTATTCCTGGCTGTGCTCGAAGAAATCGTAAAGATCTCCGCTGATCTCCCGGGCCGGTCTGGTTTTGATGGCGACTTCAAGGCCGAAGACATCGGAAACGGTTCGCGGCAATAAGACCGACTGCAATTTGTAGGCTGCTTGAAGATCCTGCTGCATGCGCTGTTCGCGCCTGGCTAACTCCTCGTAGAGCCTGGCATTCTCGACAGAGCTCGCGATTTGAGGAGCAAGCAACCCGAGCGCCCGAACATGATCGTCTGTGAAAAAACCTATGCGGACACTTTCCAGGTCCATGACTCCAATCACGCGGTCGTGAAGGATGAGCGGGACCGCTATTTCCGAGCGAATATCGGGATGCGCAGCGACGTACCTGGGATCCTGCGTCACATCCGCCACGCGTGTCACTTGCCTGGATTCGGCGGCAGCGCCGGTGATGCCCTTGCCGAACTCGATATTCTGGATGGTTGACCTTTCGTCATAGCGCTGGCTGAAGCGGCATTGGAACAGCCTGCGATCTTCATTCACCAGGTAAATGCTGAAGGCATCGAAATTGATAAGAGCGCGAATTGTGACAGCAATTTTGGCGAGCAGCTCATCGATCTCCAAAATCGAGCTGAATTCTTGCGAGAGGTGCGCCAGAACGCGCAAAGTCCGGTTCTGCTTTTCGACGCGCCGGTACAAGCGTGCGTTGTCTATTGCGACCGCAACACGGCTTGCGATGAGCGCCAGCAGAGCTCGATCCTGCTCCGAGAAAGCGCTCAAGCGCGTAGACTGCAGGTCAATAATTCCGACGAGCTTGCCACGCATCAGCATGGGAACCGCTAATTCGGCTCGAACGGCATCGAGCGCGTTCAAGTAGCGGGGGTCGGTTCGCACGTCGCGAGCAAGAACGGGCTGACGAGTTTCGGCCGCCGTACCCGTCAGGCCTTCGCCGGGCCGAATCGCCAAGTTTTTCGCCACCTCATCGCGGTGACCGATGGAGTAACGCATTCTCAAACTGCGAGTCCGGTCACTGTAAAGCAAGATCGCGAAGAGCTCATAGGGAATCACGTCCTTCACGATTTCGGCGACATTCGCGAGAAGGCGATCGAGATCGAGGGTTTCCGAAGTAACAGTGCTGACCTCGAGCAGAAAATCGAGCAGTTCAGCACGCTCGCGGAAGCGGACCTGTGCTTTGCGAGGAACAGCCATTCAGTATGGATCGATATCGCCGCCCGGGATCTTGGCGGCGGCTAAAGGAGCGGGGGATTTTGAAACCAGACCGGTATTCCATTCCCGGATAATATTTACGCCGGAGCTGGCGCCGATCCGGCTAGCTCCGGCGGCAACCATCCGGCGTAGAGTATCGAGCGTGCGGATTCCTCCAGAAGCCTTAACTCCTATCGACTCGCCGGCGATCGCTCGCATTAGCTTCACGTCTTCCACCGTGGCGCCGCCTGTCGAGAAACCCGTGGAGGTCTTCAGGAAGTCCGCATTCGCTTCGACGGCGATCCGGCATGCCGCGATCTTTTCCTCTTCATTCAGAAGACATGTTTCCAGAATGACCTTCAAGAGTGCGCCGCGCGAGTGGGCGAGGGCTCCAATCTCGGCGATTTCATTTTCTACGGCGTGAAAATCTCCTGAGCGTAGCGCGCCGATGTTCTGGACCAGATCGATTTCTTGAGCGCCCTGGGTTAATGCAAGTTCCGCCTCCGCGATTTTTGTGCGCGTCTCGTTTGCGCCAAGCGGGAAACCGGCCACCGTGCAAACACGCACGCTCGATCCGGCAAGCGATTCCGCCGCGAAACGAACCCAGAACGGATTTATGCATACCGAAGCGAAATGGAATTCACGAGCTTCGGCGCAGAGGCGGGCGATGTCGTTCCTCGCCGCGTCCGGCTTGAGCAACGTATGGTCGATCAGGCGGGCGACCGCTTCTGGAGCATCAAGATTGTCGTTGGGCGACACGAATTTAATCTATTGTCGCAAGCCGCGCGCCCTTTGCTGACGCTCAGGGTTCCGAGGAAATCATTTCCGTCAAAACGCGGCCGGATGAACCGCTCGGGATTTGTATGTCGAGCATGGTCGCCAAGGTGGGTGCGACGTCGTTTACCGCAATGCTTTCGTCATAGCGGCCCGGCTTGATGCCTGGACCCATAAAGAGTACGGGCACGTGACGGTCGTATGCGTAAGGGGAGAAATGTGTCGTGCCGGTGTGACCCGGCATGTAGCCGGGGTCGAAAACAATCGCAAGATCGCCGCTTCGTTTGGAGTTGTAACCGTTCCTCTCCGCGATAGCGATGAAATCGCCGCCGATCCCGTTTTCAAGCTGCTCTCGCGTATAAACACGCGCGACATGGAGTTGCGGGTTCGAGAGGAGCGCTTGCTTCGCGACCGCCGCGGCTTCCGCTTCCGAAGCCTTCGCATTCTGAATGGCTGAACGATTGAAATAAAGATTGGTCTCGCCGCCCCCCGGAATGAGCCATTCAGCGGAACCGAATCGGGCGGTTAAAGCGTCTTCCACCGTTTTCTCCGGATTACCGGATATGTAGCCGCCGGGCATTTTATCGGCTTTGTCGCGAGCCGGTATAGATGCAACGCCGTGGTCGGCAGAAAGCACCACAATGACATTCTTCAGTCCAATATTTTCATCCATCAATTTGAAGAGTTTGCCGAGCAGCTGATCCGTGCGGATGGCCATATCGCGGACTTCCGGCGCATCCGGGCCCACCGTATGCCCGACGTAGTCGTTTGAGGAGAACGAGACGGTGAGAAGATCTGTTGCGCCGCGCTGTCCCAGCTTTTCACCGGTGAGCGCCTGCTCGGCGAATTGCTCGATCAATTCATTGCCCCAAGGACTCGCGGGTAGTTTGGCGTAAGGCGCGTTGCTGCCATTTGGCGCACGAAACGTCCAGGCTGGAAAACCTTCCCATTTGCGGTCGACGTATTTTGCCGGAAGTTTGCGCTCGTTGAACGATTTCGCCCAAGCGGGCAGATTATCCATGTAGAACGTACTGCTCACGAAGTTACCGGTCACGTCGTCGAACCAATACGCGCCCGCAGCACGATGGCCGGAGGGGAGAATAGCCCCGCGGGCCTTGATGGAAACGCCAATTACTTTTGATTCTTCATGCGCGTCCCTCAACTCGTCTCCCACCGTCGATACCAGCAACCGTTTGGGCGACGCCGGACCAGTGTCAGTGCACTTGAGGCCTTTCTC
>JBAUUG010000592.1:0-10975 GCA_049582585.1 Bryobacteraceae bacterium
CGGCATGAGAGCTATTGGCGCTCGCGGCTGAACGAAACACCTTGGACACTCGATGCGCATATCCGAGAGACGGTCCTCCAGTCTATGGTTTCCGTTTGTACCTATAGCAACTGGATCGCTTACGCCATCCACGTGCGCAGTACTCATGTGCATGCCGTGATCGGCGGCGAAGCGAGGCCGGAACGAATGCTCTCCGCTCTGAAGGCGTATGCCACACGCACTCTTCGCTCCAGCGATGCATCTCCGAGAACAAGATATTGGGCGTATCACGGCAGCACCCGATATCTGTGGAACCAGGCAAGTCTCAAAGCGGCAGTCGAATATGTACTGGATGGACAAGGCGCGCGGATGTCTTGTCATCCGAAATAGGGCGCATATTCATAATGGTCATGGGGTGACCCAGGCTGCCTTACCTTTCTTTCCATGAAGTCAGCTGTGGCGTTCAGGGACGCGCCATCCTCGTTGACGCTCTGCATTGTGCTCACGGTTGAAGCCGAGCCAGCGAACGTCAGTGAGCCCAGTCCGGAGTTTTGAGGTTGCCTGAGACCTTCGCTTCCACCCGCCACTGAAATGGAGATGGGTGTTTTGGCCTATTTTTTGACGTTTGCCTCGTACGGAACGCATCTGCCTGGATCGGAAAAGGGCTGGGTTGATATCCAGCATCGAACTCCCGGAAGTCCGCTGCGAGCCGGCAATACGCGGCATGAGAGCTATTGGCGCTCGCGGCTGAACGAAACACCTTGGACACTCGATGCGCATATCCGAGAGACGGTCCTCCAGTCTATGGTTTCCGTTTGTACCTATCGCAACTGGATCGCTTACGCCATCCACGTGCGCAGTACTCATGTGCATGCCGTGATTGGCGGCGAGGCCGGAACGAATGCTCTGGCAGTCAAATATGTGCTCGATGGACAAGGCGCGCGGATGTCTTGTTATCCGAAATAGATAATGGTCATGGGGTGACCAGGCTGCCCTACCTTTCTTTCCATGAAGTCAGCTATCAGGTTGACGGACGCGCCATCCTCGACCGGCTGAGTTTTGAAGTCGAGCAGGGTGAGACGCTCGTTCTGCTCGGCCGCAGCGGCTCGGGTAAAACCACCGCGTTACGCCTCATCAACCGGATGCTCGAGCCCACGGCGGGCGCTATCCGGATCAATGGTGAAGACATCAGCGCCCTCGATCCTATCGGCCTGCGGCGCCGAATCGGCTATGTCATACAGGATTTCGGCTTGCTTCCGCATTGGAGCATCGAGCAGAACGTGTCGCTGGTTCCGAAACTGCTCGGCTGGCCGCCTCAGAAGCAGCGCGACCGGTCCCGCGAATTGCTCGAGCAAGTCGGGCTTCAGGGAGACGAGCTGGGCGCTAGACGGCCTCACCAGCTCTCCGGCGGACAGCGCCAGAGAGTTGCGGTGGCGCGAGCTCTCGCAGCGGAGCCGGGACTGTTGCTGTTCGATGAGCCCTTTGGCGCTCTCGATCCAGTCACCCGCCACGAGATGCAGCAGCAATTTCTCCGCTTGCGCAAGCAGTACAACATCGCCTCGGTCTTCGTGACGCACGATCTGATGGAAGCGCTCGCCATCGCGACCCGCATTGCGGTCCTGAATTGTGGAAAGCTGGAAGCGATGGCCGCCCCGCGCGATTTTTTCGGAATCGCCACCCCCACCGCGCGCGCCTTCCTCGACACGCTACCCCCCGAAATGCATGGACATCCGTGAGCGAATCTCCTCTTTCCAACTGCCCGAAAGCGGCGTTCTGAGAGCGCGTTGGAAAAGATCGTCGTCCGTAGTCTCGCCCCGATAGAGCCGCACAACATCAGCCACGCTCACCCCTTCCGGATCACTGGCCACTTCCTCTATTGCATCGCCGCGCTCGAGTTCCCCCTCTTTCACAACGGAGAAGTAGATGCCTGGGCGTCCGCTCGCCCAGAACCTCTTCACGATATCTGCGCGGCCGAAGCGAATCCCTAATTTGAAGCACGGCATTCTGGGTTGCGAAACCTGCAGGATCGCCGATCCGATCCGCAACCGATCGCCGATATGAAGCTTTTCCTCGCTCACGCCCTCTGTGGTCAAATTCTCGCCGAACATTCCGAACGGCAGATCCATCTCCGGCAGCTCTTTCGCCCAATAACTGTAATGTTCCGACGGGTAGAGATAAACAGCTTTATTGGGCCCGCCGTGCACCGTCAGATCGGCCTGCCTATCGCCATCCAAGTTATATCGGCGCAGCGCGACCTTCCCCTCCACCGGCGACTTGAAGATGCCCGTCAGGACCGCGCCACCCCGCGCCGTCACCTCGCGCGGTTTGCCCACCTGAACGGATAAGACACGCATTTGCCGATCATAGCCGCCCACCGCTTAATCGCGAGCGATTTGCTTTCGTGTATTGTGGAGAGCATCATGGCGAAATTAACAGGTAAGAACGTTCTTGTCACTGGCGCATCCTCAGGCATCGGAGAAGCAATCGCAATACGCTTCGCCGAAGAGGGCGCGAATGTCGCGATTAACTATCACAGCGGCGCCGACCGGGCAAAAGCCGTCGAGTCGAAAGTCCGCGCCGCGCGAGCCGCCGCTTCGCAGCCCGGCAAAGAGCTGACGGTTCAGGCTGACGTCTCGGACGAGCGGCAAGTCATCCAGATGTTCCAAAAGGTTCTATCCGAGTTCGGCTCGCTCGACATTCTGATCAACAATTCCGGCATTCAGAAACCCGCGGCAAGCCATGAATTGGAGATGGCCGATTTCGATCGCATCATCGGCGTCAATCTTCGAGGAGCATTTCTCTGCGCGCGCGAAGCCATTCGTCACTTCCTCGCGCGCGGAAGCGGCGGGGTTATCGTCAACAACTCGAGCGTGCATGAGATTATCCCCAAGCCCAAATATGTGCCCTACTCAATCAGTAAAGGAGGCCTCGAGAATCTCACAAAATCGCTGGCGCTCGAATACGCCGACCGCGGAATCCGCGTAAACTCGGTCGGACCCGGCGCCATCGTCACCCCCATTAACAAAGCCTGGATTGACGATCCGAAAGCGCGCGGCGAGGTCGAGAGTCACATTCCCATGGGCCGCCCAGGCACGGCTGAAGAAATTGCCGGAGTCTTCGCGTTTCTTGCCTCGGACGAATCGTCCTACATCACCGGCCAGACCCTTTTCGCGTGCGGCGGCTTGACGCTGTATCCCGAATTCCGCGTGGCCTGGTCTTCTGGCGAATGATCTTCCGGCGAATGATCTCTCAGTGGCGTGCTCTAATTTTGTAGTGATGCGCACTGCCCGTTGTCTCTTTTTCCTGAGTATCGCTGCCGGAGCTGCCCTTTGCGCCGAGAGCACTCCCCGGGAAGCGCTGCTGGTCCTCTCTAAGGGCGATCAAACTCTGGCCATCGTAGATCCCGCGACTCTCAAGGCGGTGAGCCGCGTTCCCGTCGGGAGAGATCCTCACGAAGTGATCGCATCTTCCGATGGCAAGCGCGCGTATGTCTCGAATTATGGGTCCGGCGTCTACAACACGCTCGCAGTCGTCGATCTGGTTGAGCAGAAGGCGCTGCCCGCCATCGATCTTGGCCCTCTGCGCGGTCCTCACGGGTTGACTTTCGTAGGCGGGAAGACATGGTTCACCGCTGAAGGCGCGAAGGCCATAGGAAGCTATGACCCCGTCAGGGGCAAGGTGGACTGGATCATGGGAACGGGCCAGAATCGGACGCACATGATTTTCGTCGCGGAAGATCTGAAGAGTATCTTCACTACCAACGTCAGCTCGGCGACCGTAAGCATCATCGAGAGAGTTGTCCGAGAGATACCTCGGCCGGTTGGATCGCGCCCCGGCACTCCACCACCGCCGCGCCGAATTCTCCGGCGTCTCGGACTCGAGGATCCTCCCGGAGGCAATTGGAATGAGACCGTCGTTCCGGTCGGCCGGGGCTCCGAAGGATTTGATGTCTCTCCAGATCGCAAGGAGATTTGGGTCGCGAACGCCGAGGATGGCACGGTGTCCATCATCGATGTCGCATCGAAAACGGTAAAGGAGACTCTCCCCGCGAACTACATGGGCGCGAACCGTCTGAAGTTCACGCCGGATGGAAAGCGAGTGCTCATCTCCGGCTCAGGCTTGTCGATCCTTGATTCGGCAAGTCATAAAGAAATAAAACGCCTGGATATCGGACACGGCGCCGGTATCCAAATGCAGCCCGATGGCTTCCGTGCCTACGTGGCCTCCGCAGGCGACAATTACGTTGCCGTGATCGACCTGAAAACGCAGGAAATAACGGGTCGAATCGAAGCTGGCCGCGAGCCCGACGGTCTCGCCTGGACCGTCCAGCAGTGAACTTCCGAATTTCTTCCGATCGGCTAAAAAATGTATTTTAGGGCGAGCTGTAGCAGCCGGGGCGGCGCAGCTTGAAGGATCTGTCCAAATTCCGGCGAGGCGAGATCGTTTTCCGGCAGCATAAAGTTCGGATGATTCAGCGAATTAAACGCTTCGGCACGAAATTGCACGTGAGCACTTTCCCTCACCGCAAAGTTCTTGAATAGTGAGAGATCTGCAGTGGCGAGGCCTGGCCCGCGAACCGCGTTGCGGCCTTCATTGCCGAACTGTCCTGGATTCGCCTGGGGCGTCAGTTGCTGAAACGCACTGTGGCTGACCCATTCGTTCGGTGTATGCGGGCCATTATTCGGATTTGACAAAACGTTCGGCCGGCTCGAGTAGAAACCGGTGATTTCAGGCGCCGAACCCTCCATTGGAGCGTTGTCGCTATCGTAAACCGTAAACGGTGTGCCCGATGCAAGGCTGACGATGGTGTTTAACTGCCAGCCGTTCACCACCAGGCCCGCTGCGTGCGGCGCGCTGTGCCAACTGGGCAGCGCGTACGTGCCGCTGAAAACGAATCGATTCGTCGCATCGAACAGCGATGGTCCATGCTCGGCGCGAAGGTCGAAGGGGTTCTGCGCCAGGTCGTTTTCACCTGCCACGAGGGTTGGCGCGGATCCGGCAATATTCAGTGACGAAACATAATCCAGGCTCTTGGACCACCAGTAAGAGGCCTGAAACGAAAGATTCTTACTCAGTTGCCGCGAAAGAGAAACCTGCAGGGCGTTATACGTAGAGCTATTGTTATCCGCGATCAAACCCACGGAGGCGAAAGCGCATGACCCGGCAGCATTGCAATCGGCATACTCCCGGCGTTGATCGGCATTGCCCGGCGTTGCTCCCGGCCCATAGATCGCAGGATCCGCCTCGATGAATCGCGGCAAGTGCGTTCCCTTGTTTCCGACATAACGAACATCGAACAGGTATGAGCTCGCAAAAACATGCTCAATCGAGAAATCCCAATTCTGCGAGTACGGGGGCAGCATTCCGGATTGGACGGTGAGAATGGTTGCCGGTCTGACGAATTGCTGCGAAACGAATGGCGGCGTGCTTCCGTTATAGGGATTCTCAAAATTCATCCCTGGCCCTGGCAATTGATAAGCCTCCGTCCAGGGAAGCGCGCTGACCGCAGCTTGCAACGGTCCACCCGTACCGTTCGTATAACCGTCGTAGAAGATGCCATAGCCGGCGCGAATGGTGGTTTTAGCGTCTCCGACCGGATCCCACGCCAGCCCAACTCGCGGCATAAACTCGTGATAATCGACTGGCGCAATCCCGGCAGGAACGCCCGGATCACCGGGAAACAACAGGCCTGCGGGTGCGCTTGGATTTACAATCGATTGCTTTCCCGGCGCCCAGGCATTCAGACGATTGCGGATATCCGTGTAAGGCGTGTTCACCTCGTACCGTAAGCCATACGTGACCGTGAGCTTCCGAGTGATCCGCCATTCGTCTTGCGCGTAGCCGGCAACAATCCATTTGCGCAAACCGCGATTGAAGTCGCCTCCGCCCTGGAAAAATTGCACCGGCTGCCCCAGCAGAAAGCTGGCGAATGAATCGTTCGCAGGAAACGGAGCGAATACGAAAAAGCCGTTGGTCGCGATCCCCAGCAAAACATTGATCTGTTGGCGGTCTATGTCGGCTCCAAACTTGAAATTGTGCGTGCCGCGCGTCCACGCCAGGGAATAGTAGCCCTGATAATCGTTCTGATATGTGTTCTGCGGACCAGTGATGGGATTTCCAACGTCCGTATAACCGCTCAAGATAAGATACGGATCACCGACTTCGGAGGGCAGCGTCGGAGGATAGCTGAACCCGAGGTTACTCGCCGGACTGTGATTGGTCGCCGCACCCTCTAAGAACACGTTCCGGAAGAAGGCCACGCGCGCAGTTTGAACCAGCTCGGGCGAGAACAGATGCACGTAGGAAACGGTCGCGGAATTTGTCGTTACGTCGTTCGTAACCGGAAATCCCGGAACACCGGAGCCATTAATGGGCAGTGGATCGAGCTCATGCAGAGACGATACGGCGTAGCGCGCGAACATCTGATCGCTGTTGCTGAAGTAATGGTCCAGGCGGAAGCCGCCCTGATCGTAATTATTGGTCAGCAATTGAGTAGAGGAAAAGAGAGAAGGTCCGATATTTGGAAGCGGGATCAGAGATTCCGCTTTCAGTGAAATCGGATTCAACATGTATGGCGGGATCTGGCCTACAACGCCGTTGTAACTGAAAGGTTGACCGGTAAATTCGTTGATGAGAGGCTCAGGGTTTCCATTGCTGTCAGTCAACCCGGAGAAGTTGCCTAGGCGTTCGGCCGCAGTGGGGACGATTGCGGTTCTCGTTTCGCCCTCGCGGTCTCGCTGCCCTTCGTAGTAAACGAAAAAGAAGTCTTTATCGCGGCGAATGGCGCCCCCGAGCGTGCCTCCGAACTGATTCTGATGCAACGGTTCCGTAGATACCGCGAAGAAGTTACGGGCATCGAACGCGTTGTTACGCAGAAAATCGTAAAGATCGCCGTGAAGCGCATTCGTTCCGGACCGCATGACGACACTGGTTGTAGCCCCGCTAGTTTCACCGTATTCGGGCGGCGCGTTCGAGGTCAGTATGCGGAATTCGGTGATGGCGTCGGGGGGCACGCGTATGGCAAAGCCGCCGTTCACGCTGTCGACATTCGTCACCCCATCCAGCAGATAGTTGTTGCTCTCCGGCGGCTCGCCATTGACGGCATACGCTTGGTTGGCGCGCGCAATCCCGCCTGCCTGCAAAAGACCAAAGGTCAAAGGCGCAACACCCGGCTGCAACAATCCGAGTTGCGTCACGTTCCGCCCATTCAGCGGCAGGTCCACTGCCTCGTGCGTCGTGACCACGTTGCCGAGAGTTGAACTTACGTCCACTGTGGCAGCTACGGCGCTTATCTCAACAGTCTGTTTGTTGCCGGCCAGCGCTAGGGTCACCGGCAGGTTCACCACTCGGTCCACGTCGATACGGATGTTAGTGGCGTCATAGGAGGAAAAGCCCTTCACCGATACGAGCAGCCGATAACTGCCGACCGGAAGGTAAGAGAACCGGAAACTGCCTGACCCGGACGATTGTTGGCTAGCGGTGAAGCCAGTCGCGACGTTTATGATGCTGACCCCGGCGTTGGGAATGACCGCCCCGGAGGGATCGGAAACCTGGCCCTCGAGGGTGCCTGTAGGATCCTGACCCAGCGCGATTAGGGCGCAGAGCAGTAGCAGTTGTAGACTGAGCGCGATCTTTACAAAAGTTTTAGACATGAAGCTTTTCCAGCAGTGTAAGAGAAACACAAGTGGTTGTCTTGCACCTGGCGGTTGAAGCTTAGCTCACCCGTTCGATGTACGTCTGGCGTGATCGGGCCAACCCGCGATTGCCCGCATACTCGATTCCTTGTATAATCTTCGCTACACAGCGATATAAGGAATTTAAGGAGCGTTCAACCCGCTCCTGACTCTCTATGCTTCGAAAGCTTCTCTCCATCGCCGCCCTTGCGCTCCTTGCAACCGCTCCTGTTCTTAGGGCAGACTGGAGACCCGTCAGCCCCGCCGAGCTCGCGTTGAAACAGTCTGCTTCCGATCCCAACGCCGATGCGGAAGCTCTGTTTCGAGACGTGCGCCTGCTGAATGAGGCTGCAACTTTCGGTTATCCGCACAATGTCATCACCGAGTACTTTCGGCTCAAGATCTTCACAACACGCGGCGTGGACAAATATGGAAATGTAAGGATTCCGTATTGGGGTAAGACCATCGTCTCGGGCGTCGCTGGCCGCACGATCAAGCCGGACGGGACGATTGTGGACTTGACCAAAGACGCCATATTCGACAAGGTGATTGTCAGAGACAATGGCGTAAAAGTAAAAGTGGTTTCGTTCGCCATGCCGGGTGTCGGGCCCGGGGCCATCATCGAGTACCGCTTTACGAAGAACATCGGCGAATTCATTGACCGTTACGTTCCTTTGGATGTGCAGAGCGAATTCCCCATCGATGAGCTCACGTTCCACATCAAGCCGGTTCGAGGGCAATGGGCGCAATGGCCGGCCATGCGATACATGCCGGTTGGCTGCAATATTGACAATACCGGCAGCGAAGCCGGCGGCTTCGTCTTCTTGACGCTGCACAACATTCCGGCATTCCATGAAGAACCGCGCATGCCGCCTGAGTACGCCGCTAAGCAATGGATTCTCCTTTATTACGAAGAGAACACCAACAGCGGCAAGGACAAATATTGGAATTCACTGGCTCGCGGCATGTATAACGAGTACAGCTCGAAGCTCAAAGTGAATGGTGACGTGCGGGACATCGCGCAGGAACTAACTAACGGCGCTGCTTCCGATGACGATAAGATCGCGCGGCTTCTCGAATACTGCCGCAAAAATTTGAAGGACATCCATGGCCGCGAGATCACGACCGAAGAGCGCGATGGAGCTAAGGCGAACCACACGACCGCAGACACGCTCCAGCGCAAAGAGGGGAGCGAGGAGGACATCAAGTTAGCCTTCATCGCGCTTGCCACCGCAGCCGGCTTCGACGCGAAGATGGCCCGTCTTGCCGATCGCGGGACTTTCTTCTTTAACCCGAATTTCCAGTCCGCATTCTTCCTCAATGCGGCGGATGTGGCTGTGAAGATGAACGGGGGCTGGAAGTTTTATGACGTGACCAACCGTAACCTTCCGCCGGGCCAGTTGCGCTGGCAGGAGCAAGGGGTGCTCGCGCTGGTCACCGATCCCAAGGATCCCCAATTCGTTCGCACGCCTTTATTAAACGCAAGCCAATCGAGCCTGACCCGCATCGCTGACCTCAAGCTCTCGGCGGAAGGACTTCTCGAAGGCGATATCCGCGAGATTTACCTCGGCAACAAAGCCGTCGAGTGGCGAGAGCGCTTCGGCTCAGCCAATGATGCCGAGCGTGAAGACGCTCTGCGCGAGCATTTAAAACACAGGTTCGCCGATTTTGAGCTGAGCGCGCCGAGGTTCGCCGCCTCGCCCGATGCATCCAAGGGCGTCAGCGTTGTCTATCACGTCACCGTACAGAATTACGCCCAGCGAACAGGCAAACGGCTGTTCGTTCTACCGGATTATTTCGAGGTCGGCTCGGGCGCGCCTTTCACCGATAGCACTCGACGATATCCGATCTACTTCGACTACGCCTGGTCGGAAAACGATAGCGTCGAGCTGCAGCTTCCTGAAGGATTCGCCGTGGACCATGGCGATTCCCCGCAGGGCCTCAAGTTCCCGCCCGTAGGCAATTACGCCATAAGCATCGGGGTCAGCAAGGCCAACAAAATTGTTTATCACCGCAGTTTCACATTCGGAGGGGACAGTGTGCCCATGTTTGACGCAAAGTTCTATCCCAGCGTGAAGCAGATCTTCGACAAGGTCCACGACGGCGACAATCATATGCTGACGCTAAAAGCTGAAGCGCCGGCATCGGCCTCGGTGCAATAAACTCCTCGTCATGATCAAACTAATGTCTGCGTGCGCTCCGACGCTGTTGGCCTTGGCTGCTTATGGAAGCACGCCCAAGGACGCCCCATCCTGGGTCCAGGAAATCAGCTCACGAACGACTCCCGCCTATCCCGGCAAGACGCCCGCCGCCGTGCTCTTTGAGGAACAACACGTGACGGTCGACCCCTCCGGCGTGATCACGATTTCCACTCGCAAGGCGATAAAGATTCTTACCCGCGATGGTCAGCGCGATGCCGTCGCCGAGGAATACTATTTCGCCGGCGGACGCCGCGTCAAGCAGTTGCACGCGTGGCTCATCGCTCCAAATGGATTCGTCAAGACGTTTGAAAAGAACAGCGTTGCCGATATCGGCGCATTCGGCGAGATGGAGCTCTACAACGATATCCGAGTTCGACGCATTCAGGCGGAAGCGCCGGAAATAGGCGCGGTCTTTGCGTACGAGTCTGAGGTGGAAGAGAAATCGCTGTTTGCGCAAGACGAATATTTGTTTCAAACCAACTTGCCGGAAGTCGAGTCGCGGTATGTTCTCACGCTGCCCCCGGGATGGACTCCCAAGGCGGTGGTTTTTAACCACGCGCCCATACAGCCGGTCGTAGATGGATCCACCTACATCTGGGAATTGAAAGACCTCCCGTTTCGCGAGCGCGAAGAGCATTCCCCTTCCATGCCCACTTTGGCCCCGCGCCTCGCGATCGATTTCCGGCCCAGCGGCGCCACGCCCGCGCTCATCGGCACCTGCTTTCAATCGTGGAGAGACGTGTCACGCTGGCATTCCGGTTTGAGCGCGGGACAGGACCAGACTACGCCCGAGTTGTCCGCCGAAGTCGCAGAGCTCACGGCCCACGCGCAGTCTGAGTACCAGAAGATCCAGGCCATTGCTCACTACGTGCAGACCATCCGGTATGTTGCCATCGAGATGGATGAGGCTCACGGCGGCGGATACAAACCGCATGCCGCGGGGGCCGTGTTCCATAAGCAATATGGCGACTGCAAAGACAAGGCCAACCTCATGCGCGCCATGTTGAAGGCGGCGGGCATACAGTCCTACCTCGTCGCGATCTCTGCCCAAGACCGTAACTTCGTTCGCGCCGAGTGGCCATCGCCCACTCAGTTCAATCACATGATTTTGGCCATACACGT
>JBAUUG010000593.1:0-18967 GCA_049582585.1 Bryobacteraceae bacterium
GGCGAAGGTCATCCTGGCAGACCCAGCGGTAGAGAGCCTCTCCTCTTTCATCGGCGCCGATGGGACGAACACGGCGATCAATAGCGGGCGCTTCTCCATCAATCTGAAGCCGCTAAGCGAGCGGGGACTCAGCGCCGCGAACGTCATCCGGCGCTTGCAGCCAAAGCTGCAGGAGAACGTCCACGACACCCGGCTGTTCATGCAGCCGGTGCAAAACATCAACGTCGACGACCGCGTCAGCCCGACTCAATACCAATTCACGCTGGAGGATTCCGACGCCAATGAGCTCAGCACTTGGACGGATAAGTTCCTCGCGAGAATCAGAAAGATTCCAGATCTCGAAGATGTAGCTACCGATCAGCAGCCGGGCGGCCTAGCGGTGAGTTTGACGATTGACCGGGTTAGCGGCTCACGCCTGGGAATCGCCACCTCCACGCTCGATAACACGCTCTACGACGCGTACGGACAGCGCCAGATCAGCACCATGTACACGCAGTTGAATCAGTATCACGTCATCCTTGAAGCGCAGCCTTCTTTCCAGAGGGACCCCAAAAAGCTGCAATCGCTTTTCTTGCAATCGAATGCCTCTTCGGGGGCGACAGGAACGGGCGCAACCTCATCCTTTGCTTCTTCCAGCTCATCCTCCGCGGGCTCGAACGCAACCACGCAGGCAATCCTGTACACGCCTACTTCAGCACTGCTCGCGCCGCTCTCGAATGCACTCTCGAATATCGCTGTCACTTCCAATACCGCCACCACTATCCAACCGGCTAATTCCATTCCGCTAAGCACATTCACGCATGTCGAGATGACGCGAGAGCCGCTCTCCATCACCCATCAAGGCCAGTTCCCCGCCATCACAGTGTCGTTCAATCTCGCGCCACGGGCTTCTCTCGGCACTGCCATCGCAAAAATAACCCAGGTCACCCGGGACATGCACTTTCCCGCGAGCCTGCAGGCGGATTTCCAGGGCACGGCTGCGTCATTTCGCAACTCACTTTCCAATGAAGGGCTGCTGATTCTAGCCGCGCTCACAACCGTCTATATTGTGCTCGGCGTGCTGTACGAAAGCTTCATTCATCCCATCACGATTCTTTCCACACTGCCTTCCGCCGGCGTGGGAGCGCTTCTGGCGCTCATGCTCTTTCGCCAGGATCTGAGCGTGGTCGCTATTATCGGCATCATTCTCCTGATTGGCATCGTAAAGAAGAACGGGATTATGATCGTGGATTTCGCGCTCGAGGCCGAGCGGGAACACGGAAAAAGCTCCGCGGAGGCCATCTACGAAGCCAGTCTGCTGCGTTTCCGGCCCATCATGATGACCACCATGGCCGCGTTACTCGGCGGGCTACCTCTGGCATTCGGCACGGGTCTTGGTTCTGAGCTTCGACGCCCATTAGGAATCGCGATGGTCGGCGGCCTGCTCCTCAGCCAGGTCCTCACGCTCTACACCACACCGGTGATCTACATCTTTTTTGACAGCATTGCCCAGCGCTTCTCCGGCAAAGGAAGAACCGCTGTCGAGGCCGCGGAGCCGGCATGAGCCTCTCGGCGCCCTTCATCCGCCGGCCGGTAGCTACCACTCTATTAACTGCGGCAATCGCAATCGCGGGGGGCATCGCCTACACGGTTCTGCCAGTCGCTCCTTTGCCCCAGGTAGATTTTCCAACCATCAATATCAATACGGGCCTACCCGGCGCGAGCGCGGAAATCATGGCGTCGTCCGTCGCGACTCCTCTCGAACGCCAACTGGGGCACATCGCCGGGATAACGGAGATGACCTCGTCGAGCTCTCTGGGCAGCACGAATATCACAATTCAGTTCGACCTCAGCCGAAACATCGATGGCGCTGCGCGCGACGTGCAGGCGGCTATTAACGCAGCCCGCACCTATCTTCCTGCGAATCTCCCGTCAAATCCCAGCTATCGCAAGGTAAACCCGGCGGACGCGCCTATTATGATCGTTGCCTTGACGTCGGATGTCTATGGGAAGGGCCAGATGTATGACGCGGCCTCCACCATCCTCGCCCAGAAAGTCTCTCAGATCCAGGGCATCGGGCAAGTCGCGGTCGGCGGATCTTCGTCGCCTGCTGTTCGAGTGGAACTAAATCCTACCCAGCTCAACCACTACGGCCTCTCTTTTTCCAGCGTTCAAAATACGCTTAGCCTGCAGAACGCGCACATCGCGCGCGGACAAATCTCAAACGGCGGATACAGCGCGGACATCCTGGTCAACGATCAAATCTCGCATGCCGTGGACTACAAACCGATTATTGTCGGCCAGCACAACGGAACCGCTGTCCGGCTGTCGGACGTTGCCGACGTGGTGGACTCCGTGTCCAATTTGCGAAACGCAGGCTATATGGACGGAAAGCCCTCCGTGACTATGATCATCTTCCGCCAGCCCGGCGCCAACATCATTGAGACGGTGGACCGGGTAAAAGCCTCGATGCCTTCCCTAAAAGCGTCGATACCGGCGGCGATCAATCTGGTCAATGTTTTTGACCGCACCACTACCATCAGAGCGTCGGTGAGCGATGTTGAGCGCTCGCTCATCACTTCGGTCATTCTCGTAGTGCTGGTGGTTTTTGTCTTCTTGCGCAGCGTTCGAGCCACTTTGATTCCGAGCGTAGCCGTCCCTGTTTCCCTGATAGGCACATTCGCGGTTATGTATCTCTGCGACTACAGCCTCGACAATTTGTCGCTGATGGCGCTCACCATCTCGACGGGATTCGTCGTGGACGACGCGATCGTCGTGATGGAGAACATCACCCGCCATCTCGAAGATGGAATGGCTCCCTTGGCTGCCGCTCTGCAGGGAGCAAAAGAGATCGGGTTTACGGTCTTCTCTATCAGCGTATCGCTGATCGCCGTTTTTATTCCCATCCTCATGATGGGTGGCATCGTAGGGCGTCTTTTCCGGGAGTTCGCGGTCACGCTGTCTACGGCAATCATTGTCTCCATGGTGATCTCGCTGACCACTACCCCCATGATGTGCGCTCACCTCCTGAAGGCGCGCAATCAGGAAAAGCACGGGCGTCTTTACCGCATCAGCGAACGATTTTTCGAAGGGCTTTTGAGTTTTTATCGACGGACGCTGCACTGGGCGCTCGATAATCCGGGATTGCTGCTCACGACGCTGCTCCTGATTATCGCGCTGAATGTTCTTCTGGTTTTGAAAGTTCCCAAGGGCTTTTTCCCTCAGCAGGACACGGGGGCCATAGTGGGAGGCGTTCAGGGCCCGCAAGACGCATCGTTCCCGCTTATGGACAACTCGGTGCGGCAACTTGTCGACGTGATCAAAGCCGACCCCGCCGTCAGTCACGTGAATGCATATACGGGCGGCGGTAACGGCGGTTTTATCTACATTGCACTTAAGCCGCTTTCGATACGCAAGGTCGATGCTCCTACGATCATCAATCGCCTGCGTCCGAAGTTGAACCGGCTTCCCGCGGCACAAGCTTTCCTTCAAGCCGCACAGGATATTCGCATCGGGGGCCGCGGCAGCAACGCGCTTTATCAGTACACAATTCAAGCGGACAGCGTGACGGATCTCAACAAATGGGGGCCAATCCTGCTGGCCAACATGAAGAAGCTTCCTGGTCTGCAGGATGTGAACTCCGATCAACAGAACGGCGGATTGCAGAGCTATCTCACCTACGACCGCACCCGCGCCGCACAACTGGGACTAACTCCGCAGGCGCTTGATTCCACTCTTTACAGCGCCTTCGGGCAGTCGGAGGTTTCTCTCATTTACACGCAGCTCAATCAATATTACGTTGTAATGGAGGTTGCCCCTCAGTACTGGCAATCCCCGGCAGGGCTTAAGGATATCTACTTACAAGCCGGGAAAGGCAACGTGCCATTGAGTACCGTGGCAACTACAACAACCAACACCGCGGCCCTTTCCGTCAATCACTCGGGCCTCTTCCCCTCGGTTACCGTATCGTTCAACCTGGCGCCTGGATTGTCGCTCAGCGATGCTACCGCACTCATTTTGAAGATGGAGGACCGGCTTGGCACCCCGCTCACTGTCCATGGATATTTTTCCGGTACGCTGCAGGCCTACCAAGCATCGCTGAGCACTGAGCCGGTTCTCGTCCTGACCGCTTTGCTGGCGGTCTATATCGTCCTCGGCATCTTGTATGAGAGCCTGGTGCACCCGCTCACTATCATTTCGACGCTTCCATCGGCAAGCGTGGGCGCGATGCTGGCATTGATGGTCTTTAAGAACGATCTCAACGTCATTTCAATCATCGGCATCGTTCTGCTGATCGGCATCGTCAAAAAGAATGCCATTATGATGATCGATTTCGCTTTGGTAGCTGAGCGCGATCACGGCAAGTCTACTTATGAGGCTATCTTCGAAGCCTGCGAGTTACGTTTTCGTCCGATTCTGATGACCACGATGTCCGCGCTATTCGGCGCACTCCCGCTCGCGTTCGGAACCGGCACCGGCTCGGAGCTGCGGCGCCCGCTGGGGATCACAATCGTCGGCGGCCTGATCGTCAGCCAGATTCTGACTCTTTACACCACGCCGGTGGTTTATCTCGAGATGGATCGCCTACGTTTGCGCATGTTAGGCAAGCGCCGTGACACGCCGCAGGCGATGGGCGGTGAAGCAACAATATGAATGAGAAAATGAGCGCACTCCGCGGAAGCCGGAGCCGAAAAGTCCTCGAGGTGGCAGTTGGCATTCTTTGTCTCGCTACGTCCGCTTGCGTGGTGGGGCCGAAATACAGCGCGCCGTCCACTGCGACCCCCGCGGCGCCAAATTATAAGGAATCGCCGATCAACTTCCATGACGAGAACGGGTGGAAAGTAGCGCAGCCGCAGGATGCCATGCTGCGAGGTAATTGGTGGGAGATCTTCCGTGAACCGGAGCTAAATGAGTACGAGCGTCAACTGAGTATCAATAACCAGAACATAAAGCAAGCGTTCGAAAACTACATGGCCGCACGGGCTCAGATTCGTGAAGCTCGCTCGCAATACTATCCCACCGCGGGTGTATCCGCAGGCGTGACGCTCTCACGCGCGGGCGGCGGGAGCGGGGTGATCAATGGCGGTTCTACAGCTTCCCAATTCACGGCGCCTCTCGACATCTCATGGGCTCCCGACCTGTTCGGACGCGTCCGTAACACCGTTCGCGAATATCAATCCGCCGCCCAGGTGAGCGCCGCCGATCTCGAAAACGAACGTCTGCTGGAACAAGCAACCCTGGCCCAAATTTACTTCGAAATCCGGGGACAGGATGCATTGCAGCAAATCCTGGATGAAACAGTGAAAGCCGATGAGGCGGTTGTAGATGTTACTCAGGGGCTCTATGACACTGGATTAGACAATCAGGTGTCGCTCGAACAAGCGAGGCAGACTTTGGAGTCCGCCCGCGCTGCGGCTACTGGCGCCCGCATTGCACGCGCGCAGTATGAGCACGCCATCGCCACTCTGCTCGGAAAGAATGCCACGGAGTTCGCGGTTCCCGAGCGCCCGCTCCTGACCGCGCCGCCTGCAATCCCGACCGGAACACCTTCTCAGCTACTCGAGCGGCGCCCGGATATCGCCGCCGCCGAACGCCAGATGGAGGAGGCGAATGCCCTTATCGGTATCGGACGGGCCGCGTATTATCCGAACCTCACTCTGTCCGCGGACGGCGGTTTCAATAGCTCGTCGCTTCTCAAGTGGTTCACTTGGCCGAGCCGGTTCTTCTCTATCGGGCCATCCATTTCCGAGACTATTTTCGACGCGGGACTTCGACGCGCCACGGTGGACCAATACGTGGCCGTTTACAACGCGGATCTAGCCGGTTACCGGCAAACGGTTCTAGCAGCATTCCAGCAAGTGGAAGACTATCTCGCCGAAACGCGCATCCTTTCCCAGCAGATCCAGCAGGCACAGGCGGCAACAGATGCAGCCGAGCGCGCCTTTGGCCTGGAAAAAGACCGCTATCAGACCGGCCTTGACCCATACGTGACATTGCTGACGACCCAAACCGCTCTTCTGGGCACTCGACAGGCCCTGGTCAATGCACAGGTGCAACAGATGAGCTCTGCCGTGCTTCTTGTGGAGGCGCTAGGCGGCGGATGGGAGAAAACCAATCTACCCACGGCCGCACAAGTTTCGGAAAAGCCCCCGGAGTCGGACACCAAGATCCAACAGTAGTCAATCTCGACGGATCAGGAGGTCGCGATGATCAGGTCAATTCCAACTCCCATTCCTGTCCGATAAGATCCTGGCCAAAGCTATGATGAGGCTCCTCTTTTACCAGAGAGAAGCCCGCCCTTTGGTAGATGTGATGCGCAGCGGTAAGCATACTCTGCGTCCAAAGAACGACCTTCCGGTAGCCCGCTGTGCGAGCGAAGCGGATGCACTCCCTCACTAAGGCGTCTCCGAGGCCCATGCCTCGGGCACTTGGTTCGACAAACAGAAGGCGAAGCTTCGCTGTATATCTTTGAGTCGGGTGCTTGACCAGAAAAATGTGGCCCACATTCTGGCCGTCGATCTCGGCAATCCAGCAGCGTTCCCGGCTCGAGTCGAAATTCGAGATGAACTCATTGACAATTCTTGCAACCAGAGCTTCGAATATCTCGTCCCAGCCATACTGCTCCGCGTAGCTGACGCTCTCTCTATAGACGATCCAGCCCATGTCGCCAACCCGATGCGGGCGCAGGACCCACGGAATTCGACTTCGGTCAAGATTCATGAGGATGCCCTCGATGGACCGCATGCAGCGGATGAGCTCCATACGAGCCGTGGGCGGCAGAGCTTCAAGGGCGGCCCGCGCCTGTTCCTCGGAAAGAGCGTTGAGCCTTTTGAACGTGGATCTACCGCGCGGCGTGAGCCTCAGCTCGGCATAGCGAGCATCTTGTTCTGAGGTCTTCTTGCGTAACAGGCCAGCGCGCTCAAACTTTCCCAGCAGCCGGCTCAGATATCCCGGGTCCATTCCAAGCCCTGCCGCGATGTCGCTTGCTTTGGGCGCAGGGCGGGTCGCCAGCTCGTAGATGACACGCGCTTCCGGCAAACTATATTCGGTGTTCAGCATGCCCTCGTTCAAAATTCCGATGAACCGCGTATACATCCGGTTAAAGCGGCGAAAGTTCCCAGTTTCGGCGGTCAAGCCCCCGGGCTCTTTTTGACGAGATGCCATACACTTCATAGAGTCACCCATATTAATTGACTATGTCAATCATCGTCACTTAGGCCAAACAGGAGAAAAATGAGCACCCTGGCGCAATATCCGTATGACACCTCAACCAGTCCATGCCGGCAGCGATGACCGAGTTTATCGTCGCCGTCTATCGAAACCGACTGAGCACCGCATCCGCCTAAATCAGGTAACGAAATGGGCCGAGCGTAAGGCTAAGAAGGGTCTGCCGGGATTATCAAACGGCAGACAGTGCGAGTATTGCTCGGGTAAAGGAGTAGCTGTCCAGTCCTACGACCCTCATGTCAATGCCGCGCCTCTGGCGTTTCGAGCAACGCCTGCGCTATTGCGGAAAGACTGAGTCCCTGCGCGCCGCCCTTGGCACACATTCCGTGACAGGAAGCGGCGGAAACCCTACAGTGCCCTCTGGGATACTGCAAACAGGACGCACTCAATGATCCGCAACACCAAAGATCTTTCCGTTGACCAGAAGGAAGCTATTGAGAGCCTCCTCGGACGCCGCGTGCTGGAAAACGAGGCGATCAGCGTGCGCGCCATTGAGACGCCTGCGCTCTCCGATGAGCGGCGTCAGGAAGTGCTTCGGGGCCTTGAAGCTTATTTCGCGCAAGTGGATGCGCAGCGGCAACCGGTTTCGCCCCAAGAAGCTGACGCCCTTATTGACGAAGCCTTGCGCTCGACCCGTCCGCATTATCAGCCTATCCGGTGAGGGTTCTTCTCGACGTTAATATTCTGGTCCGGGCCAACGAGAAGTCCCACGGACTGGCGCGCAAACTCCTGCATGAGCTGATTGCTCAAAAGAAAATCGCCCTCGCGAGCACGGAGATTCTAATCGAGCTTGGACGTGTTCTGCGATATCCACGGCTCCATGCTCTATTCGGCCTTTCCGAAGAAAAAATCTACGAATATGTTCAATTTCTAAAAGAGGTGTGCCAGATTGTGCCCATCGACCTGAATTGGAATTTTCCCATTCGGGATCCCTCCGACACTGCGATTCTAAGAACGGCGGTCGCGGGCGAAGCCGACTACATCTGTACGCTCGACAAAGACTTCTATGCTGCCGAAGTCAAGGCATTCTGCGCGACGGTGGGCATCACCGTTCTCGACGATGTCTCCCTTATGCACCGCCTGCGTTCCTGACCCGGAACAACCCCTCGCGGAACCGCATACAAAAGACCGCCGAAGCTTTACGTGAGGAGAGCTTACGCCCACACCCTGAAGTATTGAGGCAATCACGTCGTTGCGTCAAGATGGTATTGCTTTACAGCGTCACCACGTCATGCTACGGCATTTCGATGATGGTGTAGGGCACCGCATTGGGATAAGGTGTTCGAACCTGGGAGGCAGCGGCTAGTCGTAGCGCAAAGCGACGATGGGGTCGACTTTGGTTGCACGCCGCGCGGGGATCGAGCAGGCTAGAATTGCCGCGGCCGCTAGAACGAGCAGGACGCTTGCGAAAGTCACCGGATCGTGAGGGCTGATGCCGAAGAGCAGGCTCGAGAGAACTCTGGTCAGGACCAAAGCTGCGAGGAATCCCAGAACCAGCCCTGCAGCGGCGAGCCGAAAGCCGTGACTGACAATCAACCAGAGGACTTGGTTCGATCGTGCGCCGAGCGCCACTCGGATTCCGATCTCGCGCGTTTGCTGGTTGACGGAGTAGGAAAGTACGCCGTAGACGCCGACCGAGGCGAGAATGAGGGCGAGCGCGCCCAACACGGTGAGCAGACCGGCGCCCATGCGCGGCGCCCAGAGTCCGTCGCCAATCACTTCGTGGATGGTCTCGACGTTGGTGAGTGCAAGATTTGGATCCAGCGATTGGACCTGTTTGCGGACCGTCGCGATGACCGCTTCGGGTTTGCCCTTGGTGCGCACCTGCAGGGTCGCGGCGGGCGAATAATCCTGAGCATTCGGCAAATAGGCTACCGGCTGAGGGGCCTCGCCAATCTGATCGACAACCGTGTTTCCCACGACGCCGACGACTTGCCGCAGAAACGGATCTCCAAAAAAGTGGAAGCGCTTGCCCAGGGCATCTTGGTTCGGCCAGAAGTGTTTGGCCATGGCTTGGTTGACGATGGCGATTGGGGCGGTGTCTTGACGGTCGGAGCTGGTGAAAACGCGTCCGCGAATGAGCGGAATGCGCAGGGTTTGAAAGTAATTGGGCGCGATGTCGTCAAGCTCGGTCAAGGTGCCGCGATAACCGGAAGCTTCGCTTTGACCTTCAGGAAAAACCGTACGCGCAAAGCCTCCACCCAAGGGAAGATTGGAAGCGACAGTTGCCGATTCAATTCCCGGAGAGGCGGTGGCGCGCTCGATCACAGCACGGAAGAACTGCTGCGCGCGGCCTTCGTTGTAATGCAAAGCTCCTAAATCGAAAGCCATCACGAAAAGGTTCTTGGATTCGAACCCTAGCTGGGTGCCTTGCGCGTTCTGCATGCTGCGAATGAATAGACCCGCGCATATAAGCGCGACGAGGGCCAACGCGACTTCCGATACGACAAGCAGGCTGCGCAGAGGGTTTCGTCTCCAGCCAATGCTTCCGCCGCGTCCGCCGACCTTCAGCACCTCAGCCACATCGGGACTGGCCGCCTTGATCGCGGGCGCTATGCCGATGAGCAATGCCGTAAAGAGCGCGACGCTCAACGTAAACAGGAGCACATGCGCATCCAGCGAGAGATCGATGGCATTGTTCTCAATGAAGGGCGGCCGCAACGACCAGAGCACAGCGCGGCCGCCGTAGGCGATCACGAATCCCACCGCGCCCCCCAGCAGCGCGAGCACGACACTCTCGGTCAGCAATTGGCGCAGCACCCGGCTGGGGCTGGCTCCCAGGGCGGCGCGCAATCCCATTTCCTTCTCGCGGCGGGCGGCTTGGGCAAGAAGCAGGTTCGCAAGATTCACGCAGGCGATCAAAAGAACCAAGCCGACCACGCTCATCATCAGCGCACCGGAGAGGGCGATCTGCGCGTGATCGTTAGCTCCCAGCGCGGCATCCGCCATGAGAGTCAAAGCTACACGGCGGCCGGCATTCTCCTTCGGGTATTCACTCTCAAGGCGCGATGCCATGATCTTGAGCGATGCTTCCGCTTGGCTTAAGCCGATCCCCGGTTTCAGGCGGCCGACAGCTGCAGTACCCAACAGGCGGCGATCGTTAAAGTTTTCCTTGAAAAACCCCGATAACGCTTGCGCATACATGCTGATGGGGATCCAGATTTGCTCGGCGTTGGCAAACATGAACGTGCCCTTGAAGCCGCGGGGCGCGACTCCGATGACGGTGTAGGGCACGGCGTTGAGGACGAGAGTCTTTCCGAGGAGATTCGAAGCAGAGCCGAATCGATTCATCGAGAAGCTGTAGCTGACAACCGCAACATTATTGCCGCCCAGCTTTTTGTCTTCATCCGGCAAGAAAAAACGACCGCCAGCAGAGCGCAGTCCGAGGACGTCGAAATAGTTCGCGCTAACGAGCTGCCCCTGCACTTGCTTAGGTTCCGCTCCATTGCTCCAGGTCAGCGGCACACCGGCAACGATGCATGCAAGCCCTGTGAACACCTGGTTTTCTGTCGCATAGTCCTGGCAATTCGGATAAGACTCGCCTAATTTTCTTGCGTTTGCCCGCGTCACCCTGGTCTTGGCATCGATGGTGTCAACTTCGACCAGCGCGGAAATATCATGCACCGGAAGGGAGTTCAGAAGAACCGCGTTCACGACCGTGAAGATGGTGGTATTGGCGCCGATCCCGAGCGCGAGCGAAAGCACCGCGACTGCGGTGAAGCCTGGATTCTTCAGCAGCATGCGAAGGGCGTATCGGATGTCTTGCCAGAGAGTTTCCATGCTTCTCAATGTAATGTACAAACGTGTCAGCGCGGTAAACCGAACTTCTGGGCTATCCCCGATGTGTGATCCCTGAGCTTCCCAGATGAAACGCTTGCAATCTCCATTCTTGGAGTATATACTCCACTTGTAGAGATTATGCCTCGCGCTCTTGCTCAGAAGGAATTTACCGCCATACCGACGGGGCAGCGCTCTGATTCTGCCGTGAGAAAGAGGGTGTCCGGAGCTGCGATGCGCACGTTCCTGAATATTGGGAAGGCCTGGGGGCTCTCCGTTGCCGAACAGCAGGCGCTTCTGGGATATCCGGCGGCTTCCACCTACCACAAGCACAAAGCCGGTCAGGTCGGCACGCTTTCGTTTGACATGCTCACTCGCATTTCGCTCGTGATTGGGATTTACAAAGCTCTGCACATTTTGTATGCGGACGATGCCTTGGCAGACTGGTGGCCGAAACTGCCGAATAGCAACGTGCTGTTCGGCGGCGATCCGCCACTTACGCTGATGACCGAAACCGGCATTGACGGCCTTTACCAGGTCCGGCGCCTCCTTGACGGGCGTCGTGGTTGAGATCGGCACATTCCGGCTGGTGCCAACTCGCTACCCGAGTGTCGGCATTCTGGATATGGTCACTTCGCTTGAAGACCTGGATGCCATCATTGAGCTGGAGAGCTGGACGAATGACAGGATTTCGAACGAAATCGGGGTTCTTCATCGGCTTCCTCGGCAGGAATGGGTTATCGGCAAACCGATGTCTTCGGTGATTATGGCGGCGTTCTGCCATCCCCGAGCGGGCGGAGGGCGGTTCAATGGTCCGGATCGAGGTGCATGGTACGCTTGCCGGACGCTTTCTACCGCTCACGCTGAGGTAATTTTCCACCGGACTCAGGAACTCGCTGAAATTGGCGTGTTCAATACGTTTGTGCAAGTGCGGGCGTATAGGGCCAATTTCAAGGCAATCTTCGAAGATATCCGGGAGCGGCGGCCTGAGTCCGAGCCGCTTTACGATCCACATAGCTACGAGGCCTCACAAGCGTTTGGGCGCAAGCTGCTCGAAGCGGGATCGAATGGGATTCTGTACCGAAGCGTTCGTGACCCGTCGGGTGAATGCATCGCGTGCTTCCGGCCCAAGCTGGTCAGACAGGTACGCGAAAGCGGTAATTTCGAGTATCGCTGGGAAGGCGCGCGGACGCCATTGGTGAGAAATCTGAGCTGAATTACCGTAGAAGAATGAAGTCACTTGCCGGTCTCGCTCTGTTGTTGCTGCCCGCGTTTGCGTTTGGGCAGGCCTCGTCGGCGCCGGCGCGGCCGGATTTCTCAGGCCGCTGGAGGATGGTCAAAGACAAAAGCGATTTCGGCGGGTTTCATATACCCGACCTGGTGGTTCAGGTGGTGGATCATCGTGACCCGACCATGAACGTCCACACGATAGAAACAGTTGGGAATAAGACCACGACAGCCGACGTGAGTTATTTTACCGAGGGGTCGGTCGCCAAAAATGTAATCAATGGCCACGACGCGGAGAGCAAGGCCTTCTGGGATGGAAACACATTAGTGATTCGCACCGACATGAAGGATTCAAAGAACGAAGATGTGGTGATGGAAGAGCGATGGGAACTGTCGGAGGACGCGCAAACGCTTACCAGGACCAGCCATATCACTACGCGCAAGGGGCAGGTGGATATGAAGCTGGTCTCGGTTAAAGAAAAGGCCGGCGGGGGTTAACCGCGTTGGCGGCGCAAGCCGTCGAGAGCCCATTTAGCGGCCCAATAGCCACACATGCCATGTACGGAGCCGCCGGGCGGCGTTGAGGAAGAGCACAGGTACACGCCTTTGAGAGGCGTTCCATACCTGCGCCAGGTCGGGCGGAGGAAAAACTGCTTTACGGTCACTGCTCCTCCGCCAATGTCGCCTCCGATCAGGTTTTCATTCCACGAATGCATCTGTTTGGGATTGTGAACGGCTCGCGCCAAGATGCATTCGCTGAAACCGGGAGCAAAGCGCTCCACTTGAGCTTCGATTTGAGCGAGAGCAGATTGAGGCCAGCCGTTGGGAACGTGGCAATAAGCCCAGGCAGTGTGTTGGCCGGTAGGGGTTCTGGTTGGATCGAAGAGAGTAGGCTGCGATAAGAGCACGAACGGATTCTCGGGAGCGCGGCCTTCCCAGGCGGCGCGCTCGGAGGCGGCGATCTCCTCGAGTGATCCACCCAAGTGAACGGTAGCGGCACGGGTACAGTCTCTCGCTTTCCATGGAATTGGCTCACGCAAGGCCCAATCGATTTTGTAAACGCCGGGACCGTATCGATAACGTTCGAGCAATTGCCGGAACGGAGTGGGAAGGCGGCGGCCAGCGAGCGCGAGAAATTGCAGCGGCGAGACGTCGCACAATATGAGATTGCGCCGGTCGAGCTGATCGAGTGTCTCAACGCGGGATTCGGTGACGATTTTGCCTCCCAGTGAACGAAAGACGGAGCTGAGCGCGTCCGCGATGTGCTGCGCTCCGCCTCGCGGGATGGGCCATCCGACGGCATGCGCCGATCCGCCCATGATCAAGCCGAAGGCAGAGCTCAGAGGAGCTTCCAGCTTCAGCTCGGAATGAGCCGCGAGGCCGGCGAAAAGAGCGCGAGAACGAGGGTTTTGAAACCAGCTGCGCGCAATGAGCGTGGCCGGCTGGATGCCGCGAAAGCCGAATTGCGCGAGCAAAAACGGGCGGCCAGGCAAGCCCAAGGGGCGAAGAATTTCGTGCATGAGCGCTGGCCATTTCTTCGTGAGCGGCTCGAAAAGATTTCGGTAAGCAGTGGCGTCAGCGCCGAGCTCTGCCGCAGTTGCGCCAACATCGCGCTCCAACATCACTGCCGTGCCATCGTCCAGCGGATGGGCGACGGGGGCAGGGGAGTGGATCCAATCGAGGCCGTGATCGCGGAGCGGCAGGGTGGAGAAGAAGGGCGAGGAGACGGCCATGGGGTGAACAGCCGAGCCTAAATCGTGGATGAAGCCGGGGAGCGTTAATTCGCCGGATCGAGCGGCTCCGCCGGGGATCGGCGCAGTCTCGTGGACCTCGACTTCGATTCCCGCTTGCGCCAGAACGATGGCGGCCGCGAGGCCATTCGGTCCGCTTCCGATGACGATTGCGTTCATGTTGTTAGAAGTTTAACTGCATGACCCAGCGCTGCGCGATCTGCGGATGCCAACGATTCTCCTTGCCTCCAATGGCGGTCAGGATGCGAGCGGGGCTCGCCTCTGCGGGAAATTAGCTCAACCGCCTATTTGCGGGATATCCAGGGCGCAGCCCTTGGCTAGTTAGTCCTCAATCGCTTTTCGATCTGCTGCTGGGTCTCCCGAATGCGATCCTCCCACATGCGGAGGTTTTCGCTTTCCGGCAGCTCCCCGCGCGGGCACGGTTTAGCATGGGTCAGAGTCTCTATATCCTGTTCCTCGCCGCAGAGACCCAACCCGCGCACTGCGGCCAGGCTTACCATCGGATCCTGGAGGGCTTTCCGCAGCAATCTGAGAATGTCCGGCCGCTTCTGTTCTGTCGCCGCGCAAGTTTTGTCCGACGGCGTCGGCGCGCAACGTGCAAGAGCTTCCGCCAAGACATAAAGCGCCCGGCCTGCGGTTAGCCAGTTCGTAGAGTGAACCGCCTCCAGCAGGGCTGGCAGGGCCCCTGGTTGCTCCGCGAGCCATAGAGCGAAGCGCGAGTCATCGTTGTAATTACCCGAGACGAGCGCTTTCCAAGCAGATGGGTCATGGTACTCTGTCGCTATTTTTTCAACCACCGTGGAAAGGATGCCGTCGTAGTAATCTTCGTATTCCTGGTCTTCCTCCAATTGCTCCCAGTTCGGATCGTTGCTGGCCTCGTCGAGACTGCGGACCACCATGCGTCGCACCTGCGGATCTGATAACAAGTTCTTTGACGCTAATATCTCGTTCAACGCTTCGATGCGCAGCGAGATAGGGCCGAACAACCGCTGTTCAATCGTCAGGCCTTCCGAAGCGGTCTTCTGCGGAGGCGCGGCCGACAGTCCGCAGCCAAGGCAAAGCAATAAGATACATAAGCCGGGAGACCTCGACCTGAGCGTAATCGGTAGAGCTTCCCATGATGACATCTGGCGACAGGTTGCCAGTCTCTCCCTAGGAGCCGGCTGGGAAAAAAGCCTCAAACGGATCCAGGATATCTAATCATTCATCGTAGGTCACATGTAAGGGGCGAAATCCTCCTACTTCGCTGTGGCCCGTCCGATTGACCTATTCCGAACACGAGTTACGCGCACACGGGGCACCAATCACCCTGTGCGCTTTAAATTCGATGGTAAACGTTGTAAATGAGACTTGCGGGCTTTCTCTTGATGCTGGCCGGATGGGTCATCGCTCTGGCGGCGATTGCGCTGCTGGCATCGTTGCCGTCCAGAACGTGCTTTGTGCTGGCCGGTATGGGAATTGAGTTACTCGGGCTTGTCTTCGCGGCCCGCTCGCATGTGCGTTCGAGAGGCGCGAAAAGTGGCGCCTGAAAATACCGTGCTTCCGGATGCGACGCTTGGCGTCTGCCTTTTCTTAATCTTTCTTGTTCCTCTCGCGGGCGCCGGAATTTCGCTCATCAATACGGGACTGAATCGCTCGCGCAGCGCTGCGCACGGCATCGTCGCGGCATTGTCAGTGGCGTCACTCGCGGTCCTCGTGTATGTCATTTGCGGTTTTGCGTGGGAAGGTCTGAGCGGACAGCCAGGTTATGTGATCGGCTTGGGAGGCAAAGCGTGGAATTGGATTGCCGCCGGGCCGCTCTTTCTTCGCGGCGTCGAATTCGCCGGCTCTCCGGGTGGTCCGATTGTGTTGTTGCAGATGTTCAGTGTGGCATTGGCAGCTATGATTCCGCTCGGCAGCGCGGCGGAGCGATGGCGTTTGGGTGCGTGCTGCGCTTCTACGGCGCTCGTGGCGGGCTGGACTTATCCGCTGTTTGCGCATTGGGTGTGGGGCGGCGGTTGGTTGGCCCAACTCGGGGTGAACTATGGTCTTGGCCATGGCTTCGTTGATGCAGGAGGAGCGGCGCCGATTCAAGCCGTGGGCGGTCTCACAGCACTGGCTGTAAGTTGGATTCTAGGTTCCCGCCGCGGGAAATTTACATCGGACGGAATACCTACGGCGATGCCCGGTCATAATGCGGTGCTGGTGCTATTCGGCTGTATGTTGTCGCTTGTCGGATGGCTGGGCTTGAATTGCGCGGGCGCAATCTTGTTCACCGGCGCGAAGCCCGCGCTATCGGTTCTGGTGGCCGTGAATACCACGCTTGCGGGTTCGTCGGCGGCGCTGGCCAGCTTAGCTATAACGCGAGTGCGATTCGGAAAGCCGGACGCTTCGCTCACAGCCAACGGCTGGATCGCCGGCCTGGTGGCGTCGAGCGCGGGGGGTCCTTTTTTAAGACCGGCGGAAGCCGTACTCATTGGGCTGGTGGCGGGCGCGCTCGTAATTTTCGCGATTGAACTGATTGAGCTGCGCATGGGCGTGGATGATCCCGGCGGCGCAATTTCTGTTCATGGGGTGGGAGGCATGTGGGGCGTACTCGCGGTTGGAATTTTCGCCCATTTGCCAGGGACAAGCGACGATTCGGGGCAATTTCTCGCGCAATTGATCGGCATCGCGACGCTGATCGGTTTCATGCTGCCGCTCACTTACGGCTTGAATTGGATCCTGAATCGTTTCCTGCCCCAACGTGTCGCCGAAGAAGGCGAGCGCCAAGGCATGGACCTGTTTGAACTCGGAGCAGGCGCTTATCCGGAGTTCGTAACGCATCGGGAGGATTTCACGCGGCGGTAGTATCGCAAAGAGGTTCCGGCACCGGCTCAATTTTCCCCAGCAGGAAGATGTAAGCGGCGATTCCCAGCAGCAGCAGAACCGCCGCAACGCCGAACGCGCGCGAGAACGAACGTGCAAGATAGCCGGTGACCACCGGGGCGAGTATCCCGGCGATCTGATTTCCGAAATTGAGGATTCCCCCAACTTTACCGACGCTGTCGCGCGGCGCAATCAAAGACGGGATCGACCATCCTACTGGAGCTGCGGCCGATAAGCCTCCCAGCGCGATGCTTATCCAAATCACCGCAACGGCGGGGTTCCGGGTCGACATCGCGCCGGCGATCGCCAGGCCGAAGCTGGTTCCGATGATCAATACGGTTTGACGCACAACCGTGTCCTTGAACCCGCGCTGAACCAACGCATCGACCAACCATCCGCCTATGAGAACATCGGTTGCTGTCGCCACTAGCCAAGGCACGCTGGTGTAAATGGCCGAATGCATTGGATCGAGGTGAAGAGACGAGAAATAACTGGGCAGCCAGTACAGCAGCAGATAAAAGTTGTAGTTATAACCAAAGAAGCCAGTGACGAGTCCGAGCACTTTTCGTTGCCGGAGCAAGTAACTCAAGTGCGCCCCCTGCGGCTTACGTGTTTCCGATTCCGGCTGCGCACCGCCTCGGCTGAGATACTGCCGCTCCGCCGGTGATAGCTTCCCATCCTCCCGCGGATTCCGATACACAAAGTAAAATCCGATGAAATAGAGAAAGCTCACCACGCCCGTTGCGGCAAAGCTCAGACGCCATCCGAAGCGCACGGTAAGCAAGCCCATCATCAGGACTCCGATAGCAGGCCCGAACTTCGCCGCGCCGTCAAAAATCGCGGTCGCCAGGCTGCGCTCGTGACGTGGGAACCAGTAGCCGGTAGCTTTGGCGTAGGCGGGAAATGTTGGCGCCTCGCCCACGCCTAACAAAAGCCGGGCCGCAAAAAAGCTGCGGATTCCAATGGCGGAGGCTGCGCCAAAGGAAGCAACGCTCCACAGCAGCGCACCGATGGAGCCGAGCGTGCGCACGCCAAAACGATCGAGCAATACGCCCATCGGCAACTGCAGCGCGGCGTAAGTCCAGTTAAACGCGCCCGACAGATAGCCGAAGCCGATGGCGGAAAGGCCAAACTCCCGATGAAGCGCGATCCCCGCCACTGAGAGATTGACCCGGTCGAAGTAGTTCACCAGAACGCCCGTTCCCAGCAGAATCGCTATTCGCCAGCGCCTGCGCGGTACTACCGGCTCTTGACCGCTACTTCCGAAGCCCGACGTAGACATCGACATGAGTGTTTGGCGGGTTCGCGACCAGTCCGTCGTAATAGACTTCAAAATCTGTCTTATACGCGCGCTGAAACTGGCCCGGCTTCTCGAGAGACCAAATGCGTTTCCAAAGATCGACAATCATCTGAGGAGGCGGACCGCCCTGCTCGGTAAACATCGCATACGCGCCGGCGATTACGGCCCGGGAAACCATGCCGGGTGGAATATCTTTCGCCGAGCTCACTTTGGCGCCGAGCAGATAAGTGTATGGCCCATCTTTATCGCTCTCGTAATCGGTATATAGCGCGACGATATGCGAATCTACACGTTTGGGAATCGCGCCGAGCAGATTCTCATTTCTGAAGCGCCCCCAAATCTTCGGAATAACTCCATCGGCGCTCATCTCTCGCGCATTCGTAGTTCGCGCCTCAACGCCGACCACCGTGAAAGCATCAACGTGCAGCTTCACCATATTCATTTCATCCGCTGCGATCGGCATTAGGGAAATCAGAATGGCGCTGCCGCACAAAAGCGGCGCAAGTGCAATTTTCATAGCTTACTCTAGCTGTTTCGATTCGCTTGGCGGCGATGGTATCCGGGCTAGTCTCGCTTTTCCTGCGGCTGACTCGAACATCAGACGCAACCCCGTGGGAATTGTGGAAAGAAATCCGGTCAGCAGGCGGTAACGCCAGCCGGGAATTACAAACAGCTTCCGCCGATTCAAGCCATCGAGCGAAGCGTCGACTACTTGGTCCGCCGTGAGCCAGAATGCCGAACTTGCCAATCTGTACCGGCTGACGCCCATCGCATCGTGGAACTCAGAGTAAGTGAAGCCGGGGCACAGTGCCTGAACCGACACATTCGACTGAATGCCGCGCAATTCAATATACAGGCC
>JBAUUG010000594.1:0-3998 GCA_049582585.1 Bryobacteraceae bacterium
CCGAAAGAGAGCTTCCGACGACCTTGGTTGGCGAGCTTCTAATGGATCGCCTCCGGTCACTGGACAAGATCGCCTATGTACGATTTGCCTCAGTTTATAGGGATTTTCAGGATGTCGAAGAATTTCTGGGTGAGCTCAAAAACGTTATACCTGCTCAGAAGGTCTAACGGGTAGGGCCGGCTCACGCAAGTAAAATTTTCCACAAGGTTTGTTGAGCCGCTTTGGCCGGCGAAACGCACTTATCTTTTGTGTAACCAATCACTTTGCTAAACATCTTGATAATTGGGTGTTCCTTTGGGGCAGGAAAACCGGTATAATTGTGTCGCGCAATACTTACACGTTCGCACGCGCATTCGACCGGCGAGGCGCGGCCTGGTCGAGAACTATCCCCATTTTGAAACGAGGTTTATTCCGCATTTTTGTAACAATCCGGTCGTGTAGCGATGTTCCCCTTCCCTGGCGAGGAAACGAAGAGGAGTGCGAGTTAGAGGTGACGAGGTAAGGTGGATCAATTCGAAGATCAATATTTAGCCGATGGACATGAGCCGCTAGGGCTCCCGTTCGATGAGGATGCAAACTTCTTCCATCCGGAAGAGGTGCAGGACGAGGAATTCCACGGCGCTCAGCCGGTAGAGGAGTCGATCTACACCGACGACCCGGTACGGGTGTACCTGAGGGAAATGGGCTCGGTGCCGCTGCTGACCCGCGAAGGCGAGGTAAGCCTGGCGCGGAAGATGGAACGCGGGAAACTGCGCATGCAGAAGGCGATCAGCCGCTCGCCTTTGATTCAAAGCGTGGTCTCGGAGTTCGCGGAGCTGGTTCGCAAGGGCGCCGAGGATGTCGACAGCTATGTCGATTTTCCGCCCTCCGACATCGAAGAAGGAAGCGCGGCGGACCTCAAGCGCCGGAACGACATTGTCGAGCTTTTCGTGGCCTATTTGGCGGCTTCCAAAAAGCTGCAGCAGACCGTCGACAAACATGCCAGCGTTCCGACTGCAAACAAGAAGCTGCGGAAGAGGTGGGCCGGGAGAGTAGCACGCGCGACGGTTGAATTTTCGAAAGCTCTTCGAGCGATTCCATTCAATCTGGCTCGCTGGAAAGAGTTTGTTCGAGCCATCGAAAAGACCGCGGATGAGATGTCGCTGCTCGAGGGCGAGGTCAAGAAATTGGAAGTCCGCACTTCGGCTTCGGCTCAGTTGCGGGTGAAGGAACTCAGGCGCGATCTCAAGAAAAAAGAGAATGAGGCCGGCGCGTCACTGCCGGATTTGCGGCATAGCCTATCGATCATTCGCCACGGGGAGATTGAAGCCGAGCGGGCCAAGAAGGACCTGGTGGAGGCGAACCTACGCCTAGTGGTTTCAGTCGCCAAGAAGTACGTGAACCGCGGTTTGCACCTGCTTGACCTGATTCAGGAAGGCAACATCGGCCTGATGCGCGCGGCCGACAAGTTTGAATACCGCCGCGGATATAAGTTCTCGACCTATGCGACGTGGTGGATTCGCCAAGCGATCACGCGCGCCATAGCGGACCAGTCGCGGACCATCCGCATTCCCGTTCACATGAACGAGAGCATGAACAAATTTCTGCGGGCGACACGCGAGCTGGAGAAGGAGCTGGGGCGCGTTCCAACCAACGAAGAGATCAGCCGGCGCATGGATATCCCGGTGGAGAAGGTGCAAAAGCTGAAGACCATCTCTCGCGATCCGGTTTCGCTCGAGACGCCGGTGGGCCGGGATGGGGAATCCGCGCTGGGCGACCTGATCGAGGATCGCTGGGTGGGCTCGCCCGTCGACGCAGTTATCGATTCCAATGTGCGCGACGAGACGGCGAATATCCTGAAGACGCTTTCTCCCAAGGAGGAGAAAGTGATCCGGCTGCGGTTCGGCATCGGATGCGAGCGCGAACACACGCTCGAAGAGATCGGGCAGGAGTTCGATGTCACGCGCGAGCGTATTCGACAGATTGAAGCGAAGGCGCTGCGGCAGTTAAGGTCGCCTGAGCGCGCGCGGCATCTGCGGGCGTTGTTGGCCGCGCGGTAAAGAACCGCGGCGAGCTGCACGTTCTTCTGACCGGGCCGGAAGTGCGAATCGGCTTCATTGATCGGCGTGAACCGGAGGGGAAAAGGAGCAGACCGCACAGCGTCCGCATAGTATTGGGCATGGCCGACACTACGGCGTCACTTTCCGCGCCCCCAGCCTCTCCACCCACTCTTTCTTTTTGTCCTTCAACAAATCCCGCCAGGCGATCGGAGCCAGATCATCTTCCAGCTTTTCCAGCACTTCATACCGAAACGCCGATTCGCCATGAGCATTCCACTCTGCTTGCAATTCAGGATTGCGATGCGCGCCGGTGCGCAGAGCGAACAGCACGCCGTTCCTTGCCGCACCGAGATCCGGCACGGCATCGACGAACGCCGGTCCGGCGTCAGCGAACCGGACGACGTAAATCCCCCGAGGCGCTTTTCGATTTTTATACTCCGCGATCGCTTCTTTCCGGTTCATCTTTTTGTTGTGGCGCAGGCTCATCTCCTCCGTAACTGTCGGGGTTCGGTGCAATTTACGACGGCGCGAGTCGCAGGGTCTTCCATAGACCATAGGTCTTACGCTGTCCCGACGAGGGTCCATTGTGCAACGTAGTGATTAATGGCAGACGATTTTGTTCATTCGAATTTCCCTAGTTTAAGTTTCCGGGCAGCTCCCTCGTCCGGCTTTGTGTGGGCAGAGACGGACAAGGTTGCAGGCAGGAACAGGAATAGCAGCCGCTTCATTTCTGCGGCGCCTCGCGCGAATGGCACAAGCATATGGATACGCGACTTGGCAGCATTAGAGGCCCGGCGGGTGCCGGGTACGGAAGGAGCCTGGGCGGTGTTCTGGTGTCCGGACAGCCGTTCCATCTTCTACTCGATTAAAAGAAATCTTATGCAGGCCAATTTAAATACGGGCTCGACGCGCTCGGTGGCCAGCCTTCCTTTGATGACTATGGTGGGGGCTTGGCGCTCCAAGACAGACCTGCTGCTTTATTTGGGTCCGCATAAAGTGTATGAACTCCTCGTCGAGAATGGCACGTTAAGGGAATTGCTGGGCGCGGACATGCGATGGGCTGTCTTTCTTCCGCATGATCGCTTCCTTCATGTGGTGTTTAATGCTGCAGTAGAACGGTATCGCGCCGTGGTGACTGACTATGTAAGTCACCGTTCAGTGGCTCTCATCGAGACAGATTCTCGAGTCGAGTACGCGCCGCCCGGTACGCCGGGGCCAACCCGGAGCTTTACTCTTTATTCGCGGGGCGAGTCTTCTCGTTCAGCCATTTGACGCAGACCAGTTAAGGCTAACGGGTGAGGCGCTTCCCATTGCAGAACGTTACTTATTTCAGGCCGAGCGCCTCAGGATGCTTCTCGGTTTCCGACACTGGCGTCCTGGTATATCAAACGGGGTTTCCCATTTCTGAGTTGAATTCGTATGACCGTTCCGGGCGGGTAATCGGTACGGTCGGCCGCTCGCTGCCGTATGTGGGAACGCTTCGAATCTCTCCGGACGGTCGACGAGTGGCGGCATGGATATGGAGTCCGGGGAAAGGCGGTATGGACATCTGGATCTTCGAAGCAAATGGGAGAGAAAGCCGGCGGCTCACCTACCCTCCTGCTACGCATGCGAGGCCTGTCTGGTCGCCCGACGGAAAGCGCGTGGTCTTCGCATCCACCCGCTCGGGTCCTCCCTCATTGGCCAGCGCGGACGTGGCTGAAAGCAAGCAACAGCAGCCTTTGATGGCTTTCTCCCAAGTCCCGCCTGTCGAGCAGATTCAAATGCCAACCGACTGGTCTAAAGACGGCCGGTTTGGGTCTTCGATACCGGCATTGGGGAGGAAGAACAGGAAATTTGGCTGGCGGACACGGCACGAAGCAAAATAATGCCCCTTCTGCATAACGAATTTGCGCAATGGGGTGCGGTCTTCTCGCCCGATGATAAGCAGATCGCCTTCGTTTCAGCTGAATCAGGTCG
>JBAUUG010000595.1:0-10995 GCA_049582585.1 Bryobacteraceae bacterium
GGTTCCTCCTCGCTCTAGCCCGCGAGCTTTCCGGCGAAAGCGCGTATGCCCGTCACCTCCAATGGACCGGCCGGCCGCATTCCGCCGCCGAGTGGAAGCGTTTTATCGACCAGCATCATCGCCGCAAATACGAGAACGCCAAGTGCTGCTGATCGACGCCGCAACAGAACCGCGCGCGCCGGCAGGCGGCAGATTCAGAGCGGAAAGCCTTCTATCATGAAATGATGCGCGTCCCTCGTCTCTTCCTCATCGATAATTTCGGCTTCATCTTCCGCGCTTACCACGCCCGCGCGCGAAGTGGCGCTCCGCCCATGCGCACAAGCACGGGCCTCTCCACAGAAGCCATCTTCATCTTCCACAACATGGTCAAAAAATTGCTGACCAGCTTCAAGCCCGATTACATCGCAGCCATTTTTGAAAGCAGCGAGCCCACTTTCCGGTCCGAAAGTTTCGCCGAATACAAAGCCAACCGAACGGAGATGCCGCAGGATCTCGGCGAGCAGATCCCCCATATTCGCCGGATGCTCGAAGCCATGCACATTCCGATCCTCGAATTCGCGGGCTTCGAAGCCGACGATGTCATCGGCGCAATCGCCTGCCGCGAGCCCAAGAAACCGCTCGAAGTCGTCATCGTATCGAGTGACAAAGACATGTTGCAGCTTGTGAATGACCGCGCCTTCATGCTGAATCCGATGAAGGATGACGAGTGGTACGACGCCTCGAAAGTCGAAAAATTCATGGGCGTGAAGCCATCGCAAGTGGCAGATCTGTTGGCGCTCAAGGGCGATTCCATCGACAACATCCCAGGCGCTCCGGGCATTGGAGATAAAGGCGCTCGCGATCTGATCGTCCGTTTCGGATCTGTAGCGGGAGCGCTCGATCATGCCGCTGAAGTAGAGCGCAAAATGTACCGCGAGAGCCTGCAAAATAACCGCGATCAGATCCTGTTGAGCAAACAATTAGCGACCATTCAGACGAATGTGCCGATCGAGTGGGATCTCGAGGCCCTGCGCACCCAGCAGCCCAGCAACTCCGCTTTAAAGAGTCTCTACAAGGAGCTTGAATTCTTCAGCCTTCTGAAAGATCTGGCTCCCGAAGATGACAGCGCTACGCGCGATTACGGCACGCTCGCCGACGCTGAAGCTGTCGCCGAGTGGCTGAGCCACCGTCCCGCCGGCGCGCCCGTTGCAGTTGCCGTTGACCTGACGAATTCCTTCCTCGGATTGTCCTATCGTGCTGGCGAGGGCCGCGCCGTGCCGCTCTCCGCGCTCGATGCGGTTCGCGCGCTCATCGAATCGGAAGAAATTCCTAAACTGGTTCACGATTCGAAGTCATTCTTCATCGCCGTCTCCGGACTTGGGCTACGGCCACGCAATGTCACCGAAGATGCGATGCTCTATGCCTTCCTCCTTTGCTCGGATCCCGGCGGGTGTTCTCCGGAAGCTTTAGCCGAGCGCTTTCTCGACCGCAAACTCAATGCGGCCGCTGAACAGCAAGCCGAAGCGACGCTCGCGGTCGCCGAGCTGCTGCGCCCCCAAATCGAGCAGCAGGAGCTTCTCAGTGTCTATCGCGAAATTGATCTTCCTCTTGCTCCGGTATTGGCTCAGCTTGAGATCACGGGCATTCGCGTGGATACGGCAGTCCTCGCCGAATTGTCAGCCCGATTAACGGAGCGCATCGAGAAGATTGCGCAAAAGGTCTACGATCTCGCCGGTCATCCGTTCAACATCAACTCACCTCAACAGCTCGGCAAGATCTTGTTCGAAGAGATGATGCTGCCTTCACCCGTGAAATATGGAAAGGGCAAAGTCGTTTCCACCGCCGCCGACATTTTGGAAGCGCTGGCGCCGGCTTATCCAGTCGCGCAGCTCGTTCTCGATTACCGCCAGCTGACCAAGCTCAAAGGCACCTACATCGATGCGCTTCCGCTGTTGATCCGTGCCGAAACCGGCCGGCTGCATACCACCTTCAACCAAACCGGCGCGGCGACAGGCCGCCTGTCTTCATCCAATCCGAATCTTCAGAATATTCCCATTCGCACCCAAGAGGGCCGTGAAATTCGCGCTGCCTTTATCCCCGAGAACGGATGGGAGCTGCTGGTTGCGGACTATTCACAAATCGAGCTGCGGCTTCTCGCGCACATGTCGCGCGATCCGGTGCTGGTCGAATCGTTCACCCGCAATGAAGACATCCACACCCGTACCGCCGCTGAAGTCTTCAAGGTGGATCCGCTGATGATCACGCCCGATATGCGCCGCTCCGCCAAAGCCGTGAACTTCGGCATTGTTTACGGACAAACGCCATTCGGATTGGCGCAACAACTCAGCATCGATCGCAAAGAAGCCGAGCTTTACATTCGCCGCTACTTTGAACGCTACGCCGGCGTTCGCGAGTTTATCGATCGCACCATTGCCGAAGTCCGCCAAACCGGCATCTCGAAAACTTTGCTCGGCCGCCGCCGCCCCATCCCCGATATGCAGAGCCGCAATCCTTCGGCGCGATCCTTCGCTGAGCGGATTGCCGTCAATACGCCATTGCAAGGCACAGCAGCCGATCTCATCAAGCTCGCCATGATTCGAATTGCCCGGCAGCTTCAAGAGAGGGGGATGCAGTCGCGCATGCTGCTTCAGGTCCATGATGAACTGGTTTTTGAAACGCCGCCATCGGAGAAAGACGAATTGAAACACTTAGTGAAGACAGAGATGCAGTCGGTATACGAGCTTTCCGTTCCGCTACTGGTTGACATCGGCGTCGGGCCCAACTGGAGAGATGCGAAATGACCAGACTCCCGATCGTAATCCCAATCTGTGCCGCGCTGGTTGCACTTTCGACCTCGTGCGGCGGCAAGAAGACAGCTGAAATGCCGCCCGCACCCGCCGAATACAAAGTCCGCTTGCAGACGACCAAAGGCGACGTGGTCATTCTGGTTCATCACGATTGGTCGCCCGCCGGCGCCGATCATTTCTATGAGCTCACCAAGATGGGCTTCTACGATGACAATCGATTCTTTCGTGCGCTGCATGGATTCATCGTGCAGTGGGGCATGAACGGCGATCCTAAGGTGAACAAAGACTGGAGCGCGATCACCATTAGAGACGACCCGCCGAAGGTCAGCAATAAAATCGGTACCGTCGTGTTCGCCAAGCCCGGCGAGCCGAACTCGCGCTCAACCCAGGTCTTCATCAACCTGGGCGATAACAGCGCGACTCTTGACCCGCAAGGCTTCACACCATTCGGCGAAGTCATTCAAGGCATGGATAACGTCGAAAACATCTACACCGGCTACGGCGATGCCGCTCCGTCCGGCTCCGGACCAAATCAGGACGCCATCGCTGAAAATGGCACGCCTTATCTAGAGGAGCACTTTCCGAAGCTCGACTACATCAAGACCGCCAAAGTTGTACCCTAGTGACAAAACGTATGATCATTCGCGTCTGCTGCCTGCCGATTGCGGCACTATTCCTTGCGGAAACCCTTCTTGCGCAGCCCGCAACCGCTCCTCCTCTGCCGCAAGGAGTTACGCGCGGAGCATCGGTTGAGGGCATCACGGAATACGATTTTGAGAATGGTCTTCGGCTCCTCCTCTTTCCTGACCCAACCAAGACCAGCACGACGGTAAACATCACCTACCTCGTCGGATCCCGCAATGAGAATTACGGCGAAACCGGAATGGCTCACCTGCTGGAGCACATGCTGTTCAAAGGCTCTCCGAAGCATCGCAACATACCGCAGGAATTAACCGAGCACGGCGCGCGCCCGAATGGCACAACTTCGTTCGATCGCACGAATTACTTCGAGACTTTTCAAGCCACGGATGAGAATCTGAGCTGGGCGCTGGATTTGGAGTCCGACCGAATGGTCCATTCATTCGTCGCCAAAAAAGATCTCGATAGCGAGATGACGGTCGTCCGCAATGAATTCGAAATGGGCGAAAACAGCCCCATCGAAATTCTGGAAGAACGCGTCCTGTCGACCGCCTATTTGTGGCACAACTATGGGAAATCCACCATTGGCGCGCGATCGGATATCGAGCATGTTCCCATAGAGCGCCTGCAGGCTTTTTACCATCAGTACTACCAGCCCGACAATGCGGTACTGACCATCGCCGGCCACGTGGATGAATCGAAGACGCTAGCCCTGGTCGCCAAATATTTCGGGGGCATTCCCAAACCGGAGCGTGTTCTCGAGAAGACTTATACCGAAGAACCCATACAGGATGGCGAGCGCACCGTTGCGTTGCGACGCGTAGGCGATGCCAAGGTGGTTATGGTGGGTGTTCATACGCCGCCGCTTTCCGCCCCCGACGGGCCCCTGGTAAGCGTGCTCGGCGATATTTTTGCTAATGCCCCATCCGGACGTCTCTACAAAGCGCTGGTGGAAACAAAAAAGGCAGGCTTCGTGGCGGAAGATTCGCTTCGCACCAAAGAGCCCGGCATGTTGTTGTTGGCCGCGCAGGCGCCAAAGACGGCGGACCTGAATGACATAGAAAATATCTTTCTGGGAGTCATAGACGATATGGAAAAGACTCCGCCGACAGACGAAGAGGTGAATCGAAGCAAGACGAAATCCGCCACCCAATTCGATTTGTTGCTGAGGGATTCTGAACGCCTGGGACTCTTCCTCAGCGAGTACATTGCGTCGGGCGACTGGAGACTCGCCTTCATTACCCGAGATCGAATTAGAGACTCGAGCACCGCCGATGTAGACAGTTTCGCCAGAACCTATCTTAAGCAATCGAATCGCACCATCGGCCTGTTCATTCCCACCGAAAAGCCGGACCGTTCGGACATCCCCGCCGCGCCCGACATTGCCGCGCTGGTGAAGGATTACAAGGGCGGCGAAGCCATCGCGCAAGGCGAGGCATTTGATACCAGCCCGGCCAATATCGACAGGCGAACCGTTCGCGGCGAGCTTCAACCGGGAATAAAATTGGCGCTCGTTTCCAAGCGCACGCGCGGCAATATCGTAAACGCTACCCTGCGTTTGCATTTCGGAGATGAAAAGAACCTGCAAAACCAGGACGAAATCCCGATGTTGACTGGCGCGATGTTGATGCGAGGCACCACCAAGCATACTCGCCAGCAGATCACCGACGAATTCGACAGATTGAAAGCTCAAGTGCGGGTGAATGGAAGCTCGACAGGAGCAACGGTGGTCATCCAAACTACCAAACAGAACTTCCCAGCGGTTTTGGAGTTGGTTTCCGAGGTGCTTCGCGAGCCCTCATTCCCGCAATCGGAATTCGAAGCTTTGAAGCAACAGCAATTAACGGCTATCGAGGCCCAACGTAGCGAGCCCCAGGCGATCGCGTTCCAGAATGCTGAACACCATCTGCGCCCCTATCCAAAGAGCGACGTGCGGTATGTGCCGACCATTGATGAGGAGATTGAGTTCATCAAAGTAGCGAAGCTGGACGATGTCAAAAACTTCTATCAAAAGTTCTACGGAATTTCGCGGGCGGAACTCGCGGTAGTCGGCGACTTCGAGCCCGAGGCTTTAGAGAAGCAAGTCTCTTCGCAATTTCAAACCTGGACCAGCAAGGCTCATTACGAGCGTGTCAGCATGAACTATAAGGATGTTCCGGCGCTAAATCAAACCCTTGAAACGCCGGATAAAGCGAACGCCACATTCGTAGCCATCGAAGCCATCAAGCTGGATGACCAGAGTCCCGACTATCCCGCTTTGTTGCTTTCGAATTACATGCTGGGCGGCGGGTTTCTCAGCTCGCGGCTCGCCACGCGCATCCGGGTGAAAGATGGCCTAAGCTATGGGATCGGATCACGGCTCCAGGTAGCCACAAAAGAGGACGGCGCGGCATTCTATACGTACGCGATTTCCGCTCCCGCCAATACGGCCAAAGTAGAAGCCGATTTCGTGGATGAAATGAAGCGAGCGTTAGAGAGCGGGTTCACCGATCAGGAAATTGCCGCGGCTAAACCGGGCTGGCTCCAATCCCGGCAAGTGAGCCGCGGTCAGGACAATGAGCTGACGAACCGCTTGGCTGCCCAGGCCTATTGGGATAGAACCATGCAGTGGGATGCCGACCTGGAGCGGAAAGTCGCGGCATTGAAACCGGCGGATGTGAACGCCGCGCTGCGCAAGTATTTAGACCTCGCAAAGATCAGCATCTTCAAGGCGGGCGATTTCGCGAAAACGAAAGGCGGCGCTGCTCCGGCGCCCTCGACTGTGAATCAATGAGCCCGTTGCCGGGAAACGAGATTCGCGCGAAGTTTTTGGATTACTTCGCCGCGCAGGGCCACAAAATCGTTCGCAGCTCGTCCTTGGTTCCTGCCGACGATCCGACATTGCTGTTCACGAATGCCGGAATGAATCAGTTCAAGGAGGTCTTCCTTGGCCTCGAAAAGCGCGGCTATTCTCGCGCCGCGTCTTTGCAGAAGTGCGTCCGCGCGGGTGGCAAGCATAACGATCTTGAAAACGTCGGCTATACGCGCCGCCATCTCACGTTTTTCCAGATGCTCGGGAATTTCTCCTTCGGCGATTACTTCAAGAAAGACGCAATCGCCTTCGCCTGGGAGCTGGTCACGGGCGCGAGCTGGTTTGGCATGCAGAAAGACAAGCTCTATGTCACCGTATTTCGCGAGGATGATGAAGCCGAACGCCTGTGGCGAAACGTGGCCGGTCTCCCGAAAGAACGCATCTTCCGCCTCGATGAAAAAGATAATTTCTGGCAGATGGGCGAGACTGGACCGTGCGGTCCTTGTTCTGAAATTTTTTACGATTTAGGCCCCCAAGCTGCGGAGAAGGGCCGTGAGCACGAGCAGTTTCCATTGAATGGCGGAGACCGCTATGTAGAAATCTGGAATCTGGTGTTCATGCAGTTCGATCGCGCAGCGGGTGGAGCTTTGACTCCTCTTCCAAAGCCTTCCATCGATACCGGCATGGGACTCGAGCGGGTTACCAACGTATTGCAGGGACATCTTTCGGTTTACGACACCGACCTGCTGCGCCCCATCGTCGAGCGCGCCTCGGAGCTTTTGCATGTCAAACACAATCAGGATGAACGTGCCGATATCGCGCTCCGGATTAATGCCGATCATGCGCGCGCCACAACCTTTCTGATTCACGATGGCGTAACACCCTCGAACGAAGGACGCGGCTATGTTTTACGAAAAATTATGCGCCGAGCGATGCGCAATGGACGCCTGGTCGGCGCGAACGAGCCGTATCTTCACCAGCTGACCGGGTTCGTTGCGGAGTTCATGAAACCCGTTTATCCGGAGCTGCTGGAGAGCGTGGATCGGGTCGCCCGAATCGTGCGCGATGAAGAGAATCGATACGCGGCCACCTTTCAAATCGCCGAGCGATTCTTCCAGGATGAAGCAAAGTCGGCCGTCGACGGCGTTTTGCCCGGCGCTGCGGCGTTTAAGTTGTACGACACATTTGGACTGGCCTTGGACGAGCAGGAAGAAATGGCCCGTGATTTCGCCCTGAGGATCGATCGCGAAAGCTTCACTACAGAGATGGAGAAGCAGCGCACCCGCGCTCGGGCGAGCTGGAAAGGCGCCGAGCGGGCGCAGATCGCGGACGTCTATAAAGATCTGCCCTCCTCCGAATTCATCGGGCGCGAGACCCTCGAAGCACCCGTCGAAGTCACCAGGCTGATCGTGGACAGGAACGCCGTCGATTTCGTCGAACAAGGGCCTGCCGAAGCGGTGTTCCTCAAGACGCCGTTCTATGCGGAATCGGGCGGACAAGTGGGAGACACGGGGCTGCTCCTGAATGCCGAAACACGCGAGCAGGTCGCGATCGTGGAAGGCGCGTACAAGCCGGCGCCTGCAGCCATGGCGCAGAAAATTCGGGTACTGCAGCCGATCAGGACCGGCGACAAACTCATCGCCATCGTAGATCGCCCGCTGCGCGGCGCCACCATGCGGAATCACACCGCCACGCATCTTCTTCATGCTGCTTTGCGCCAAGTGCTCGGCCCGCATGTAAAACAGGCGGGGAGCGTCGTCGAACCGGACAGGCTGCGCTTCGACTTCACGCATTACTCGCCCATGACCGGCGACGAGCTGCGCGAGATAGAACGATTAGTGAATCAAGAAATTTTGGCCAATGCCGAAGTGACCACCGACGTCATGGATTTAGACCAGGCGCTGGCCACGGGCGCGATGGCCCTCTTCGGTGAGAAGTATGGTGAGAACGTCAGAGTGGTCAGTATTCCCGGCTTCAGCCGCGAGTTGTGCGGCGGAACGCATGTGCGCCGTACCGGGGATATAGGGGTTTTTAAGATCCTTTACGAAGGCAGCATTTCGGCCGGCGTGAGGCGCGTCGAAGCAATCACCGGCGAAAGCGCTCTCGAAAAGTTCCAGGATGCTACCGCCCAGCTTGCGAAAGCAGGTCAGCTGTTGCATACCTCCGAGACAGGCGTGATCGATCAACTCGAGAAGACCCTCGAGCATCAGAAAATACTAGAGCGCCAGTTCGATCAGCTCAAGACCCGGATGGCTCATCAACAGATCGACAAGCTCGAAGGCCGCAGCATGAACGGCTCAACCGTGCTTGCGGAAAAGGTTGAGGGTCTGGATCGCGATCAGCTCCGCACGCTTGCCGATTCACTCCGCAACAAGTGGGGCAGCGCGGTAATCCTGATCGCATCGGTGAATGACTCGAACATCTCTCTTGTAGGGGCGGTGAGCAAAGATCTTAGCGGCAAGGTGCATGCAGGAAAACTGGTTGGCGAGGTAGCCAAAGAGATCGGGGGCAAAGGCGGAGGCCGGCCGGACATGGCGGAAGGGGCCGGTAAAGATATTGAAGCGCTGCCGTCCGCGCTTCAGAACGCGCGCGAGAAAGTGGAAGCGCAGCTGAACCGCGCGCGTGAAAGTGGAAACGCAACCGAACCGCGCGCGTGAGCAAGCGGATGCAAAATTTTGACGTAGCCATAGTAGGAGCCGGACCAACCGGGCTCGCCTGCGGCATCGAACTAGAGAAGCGGGGACTTTCCCCCGTTCTGTTCGACAAGGGCTGCATCGTCAACTCGATTTATCACTATCCGATTAACCTGGTCTTCTTCACCACCCCGGAGCTGCTGGAAATAGGCGACATTCCGATGACCTCGCTCAACGAGAAGCCGGGCCGAACCGAAGCATTGAAATATTACCGCCGCGTCGCCGATCACTACAAACTCAACATCCATCAATATGAGCGCGTTCTCGGATTCGAGGGTTCAGACGGCAACTTCAGCGTGCGCACGGAAACGAATTGGGGCGAGCGGTCCTGCTACTCAGCCCAAAAGATCATTCTGGCAAGCGGCTATTACGATATTCCAAACCGCCTGAATGTTCCGGGAGAAAATCTGGACAAAGTCATCCACTACTATCGCGAGGCCCATCCATATTACAACCACGATGTGGTGATTGTAGGCGCCAAGAACTCAGCTTGCATCGCTGCTTTGGAGCTCCATTGGACAGGCGCGCGCGTGATTATGGTGATTCGTGGCAATGGCATCTCGAATAAAGTGAAGTATTGGATCAAGCCGAACATTGAAAATCGAATCAAGAGTGGCGAAATCAAAGCCTACTTCCATAGCTCAGTGAAAGAAATCCGCTCCCACGATGTCGTCCTGAAAACCCCTGAGGGCGAAGCGATCGTCAAGAACGATTTTGTATTTGCCATGACCGGCTACCGTCCCGATTTCGAGTTTATGGCCGAACACGGCATCCATCTGGATGCGGCTACTTCGAAGCCCATCACCGACCCCAAGACTTTGGAGAGTGAAAGAAGCGGCGTCTACTTGGCCGGCGTGATTGTCGCGGGCACGCACACCAACGAAATCTTCATCGAGAACGGCCGTTTCCACGGCAAAGTCATCGCCGAAGCGATCGCTGAGAGCCTACATGCTTGAATAGTAAGGGGAAATTAGAAAGGGAAGGATTCATGAGACGAATCAGCGAATTTGGATGTTTCACGGTAGTGTTGATGGCCCTTTTGGCGACGGGCTGTCAAAAGAGCGCGAATCAATCGGCAGAACAGACCTCGACGGCGCCGGCCACGGCAACTGACACTTCGGCTCCGGATCCCGCTGCCGGCAATCTGGCGCCAACGGACCAAACCGCAGCGCAGGCCCCGGCTCCCGCCGCACAACCGGCTTCCCAGCCTGCCGACACAGCTCAAACTCAGCAGCCCGCGCCAAGCTATCAGTCCGCCCCTGCAGCTCCTGCCGATCAGAGTAACTATCAGAGCGATAACTCTTACGGCGGAGGCGATTACGATACGGAACAGCAGCCGGTGTACGCCGCTCAACCGCCTCCGCCCCTCCCGGAATACAGTCAGCCGGAGTGCCCCGGAGAGAACTATATTTGGACACCTGGCTTTTGGAGCTACGCGCCGGCAGGCTACTACTGGGTTCCAGGGGCATGGGTGCTTGCTCCTTATGTGGGTGCGCTATGGACCCCTCCATACTGGGGTTTCGTTGGCGGGCGCTATCGCCTGAACCACGGATATTGGGCTGCGCACATCGGTTTCTATGGCGGAATCAACTATGGTTTTGGATATGTCGGCCGCGGTTATTACGGCGGATATTGGGGCAACGGAGGATTCACCTATAACCGCGCCGTGACAAACGTGAACACTACCGTCGTTCGCAACGTTTACAATCGCACCGTAATCAACAACACGACAATCGTAAATAACACTCGCGTCAGTTACAACGGTGGAAACGGCGGAGCCAGAGTTCAGCCCATCCCTGCGGAATTGGCCGTATTGCATGAGCGGCGAGTACCCCCGGTACCGGCCCAAATTCAGCACATAACCCAAGCGGCCGGCAATCGCGCTCAATTCGTGCAGGCAAACGGGGGGCATCCCGCTATAGTCGCAGCCGCTCGTCCGCTTCCCACCGCATATCGCGCTCCGGCACCAGCTCCTCCGCCTGCGCAGCCCCGAGCCGCCGTTCCAAATCGGCCAAACTCTCCAGCCCCGATGGCGAGACCGGAAGCCAGACCCGCGCCGGCGGCAAGGCAGGCGCAACCCGTGGAG
>JBAUUG010000596.1:0-9091 GCA_049582585.1 Bryobacteraceae bacterium
CAAAAACACTTCACGCAGCAATCCTTCAATCTGTTCAAAATTCCGCTCCGCCAGCGCCACAATTGAGGGCCCGGCGCCGCTCAAGCAGACTCCAAGAAGATCTGGATGCTCCAATGCCAGCGCGCGCTCCAGGCCCGGGACCAGCTTCTCTCTGAACGGCTGATGAATGCGATCGTGCAATGCTTCGCGCAGTAAGGAGAAGTCCCCATTCTGCAGCGTTTGGAGAAGAAGCGCGATTCTTTGCAGATTGAACACCGCGTCCTCGCGTGAAATCTTCTCCGGCAGTGCGTTCCGCGACGCTGACGTCGACAACGGAAACTCCGGTGTCACCACAACAAACTCCACCCGCTCAGGCCATTGCATCCGAACAGCCAAGGCCGACCGGTCCGGCAATTGGCAGCTGATTGTCAAACCGCCGAGCAGAGCCGCGGCTACATTATCCGGATGTTCTTCCAAGGCGCACGCGGCGTTCAGTAGACCGTTCCGTGGGAGCGGGCCGACGACCGCTTCGTAAAGGCGCAAACCCGCCACGGTGGCCGCCGCGCTGCTTCCCAAACCGGCTCTCGTAGGTATTTCGCTGTGAACTGTGACCTCGAGCGAGGGAAATGACCGTCCGCTCTGAGCGCTCAAAAACCGGAATGCACGCTCGATGTAGTTTTCCCCATCCGGCGCGCCCTCGGGAAATTGGAATTCGAGCTCATTCGTTCCCGCCCCAATACGCACCTGGAGCCGCAAATAGAGTTGAACCGCGACCGCCAGCGTATCGAACCCCGGACCGAGATTCGCGATCGATCCCGGTATTTCGATCTCCAGCTCTGAATCAGCGAGCATGCGACTTGATGATGTAATCGGTGTCTTTCAAAGCATGACCGGTCAGCACCGCCGCGATGGTTGCATCACGGTCAATCTTTCCGGCTGTTGTCAGCTTCCGCAATCCTGCGAGCGTCGTCGCCGAAGCAGGCTCGCAGCCGATGCCATCACGCCCCATCATGCCCTTTGCCTCCCCGATCTCATCATCGGTCACGTCGATCGCCATGCCGCCCGTAAGTTCTATCGCGCTCAGCGCCTTCTTCCACGATCGCGGATTGCCGATGCGAATGGCGGTTGCGATGGTCTCCGGATGTTCCACCGCCCGCAGCTGCTTCGAGCCCGAGTTCCACAATCGCGCCAGTGGATTGGCGCCCGCCGCCTGCACAATCACCATGCGCGGCGTTTTCTCGATGAATCCGTAACTCTTCAACTCTCGAAATGCCTTGCCGAATGCAGACGAATTCCCTAGATTCCCGCCCGGAACGATGAGATAATCCGGCGCGACCCATCCGAGCTGCTCGAGCAATTCAAACATCGCCGTCTTCTGCCCTTCAATTCGAAACGGATTGATGGAGTTCAGAAAATAGAGATCGGGATCCGTGCTGGCGAGAAGCGTTTCCAACGCATCGTCGAAGCTGCCCTTGATCTCTACCACCCCAGCGCCGAAATCAAGCGCCTGCGCCAATTTATTCGCGGACGCCTGACCCGCCGGAAGATACACGCGCGCCGCCAACCCAGCCCGCGCCGCATACGCCGCGAGAGAAGCCGCCGTGTTTCCAGTGGATGCGCAAGCCACGGCTCTTGCCCCGCTGAATTTCGCTTCCGTGATCCCCGCCGTCATCCCTAAATCTTTGAATGATCCGGTAGGATTCCAGCCCAAATGTTTGAGCCAGAGATTCGTAACTCCCGCCCATTCCGCTGTTCTTTGCCCGCGTATCAGCGGTACATTTCCCTCCGATAGCGTGACGATTGATTCAGCCGGATACTCCGGCAGGAATTCGCGGAAGCGCCACACCCCGCTCCTGTCTCCTGGAACAGAAGAGCAACGCCGATCAAGCCACGTCTTTTTCAACGCGGAAGGATTGTGCTCGCTCGGCTCAACCACCACTTCGAGCAGATCTCCGCACCTGGGGCAGGCGAGCGAATGCTGGTGCAATTCCAGCGTCGCGCCGCACTCAGGAATGCTGCAGCGAAGATACGCGCTCACTCATACCTCAGCGCCCACATCGGATCTAGCCGCGATGCCCGAATCGATGGCAGCAAACCCGCGATCGCCGCAATCGTCAGCAGCAGCACGACCGTGGAAGCCAGTATGACCGGGTCGTTCGCTTTCACCCCGTAGAGCATGGACCCGGCGACCCTTCCGCCAACCAGAGCGGCCGGAATCCCAGCCGCCGCTCCGATGATTGAAAGCAGGATGGCTTCCCGCATAACCAGCCAAAGCACATCCCGCCGAGTCGCCCCGAGCGCGAGCCGCACGCCGATTTCGCTCGTCCGCCGCGCTGCCGAGTATCCTACAACCCCATACAGCCCAATCGCGACCAGCGCCGCTGCGAGAGCGGCGAAGAATGACGCAAGCAGCGCGATCAGCCGCTCCGTCACCAACGCCTGATCGATTTGCTCAGTGAGGGAGACCGTCTCCCCCAGCCTGATATCTTTCCCGGTCTGTTTCAATAAGCCGCGCACCTCGCTCGCGGCTGCGGCCTTGTCCAGCTCGCCGCGGATAACCAGGTTGCAGAAAGGGCGTCCCTCGATTTTCAGATACATGGTTTTCGGCGATTGCTCACGCAGATCGCCATATATGGCATCCTCCACTATGCCGACAATCCGGTGAGTCGTGTCTTTACTCTCATGCAATAGCTGCCCAAGCGGATCCTGCTTAGGGAACAACGTCCGCGCGGCCGAGGCGCTCAAAATTCCTGGCTGCTCGGCCGCCGAAGAGTCGCCAGCCGCAAAATCACGTCCATGGAGAAGCCGCAATCCCATTGTTCGAAAGTAATCCGGCGCCACTGTGTGGATGTACAGCGTCCGCTCCTTGGAGCCTAAGTGCGGCCAAAACTCGGGATCCAGAGTTTCAGTTTGATAGCTGCCGCTCACCGGGACCACGCTGGTCAGTGTCGCTGCTCGTACCAGTGGGTTGCGCCGCACTCTTTCCAGAAGATCGTCGTAGACCCTCGCAAGTTGCGCATCTTTGAGCCCGGCGTTGTCAGCGTCGAGCTCCAGAAAAACCACGTTGTTGCGATCGAAGCCGGTGTTTTGCCATTTGAGTTTTTCGAGCGTCTGCACGAATAGCATCGCGCCCGCCATCAGCAGAACGGAGAGCCCCACCTGTGCGCTCACCAGTGCCTTCCCCAATTGAAAGCGGCGCCCGCTCCTGCCCAGCCCGATTCTCGTCTGCTTCAATGCGTCATTAGGCTGAAGATCCGTTCCTTGAACTGCCGGCGCGGCGCCGAACAGCAGTCCGGTCGAGACGGCCAGTATTCCAAGAAAGCAAAGCACGCGCCAGTCCGGGTTCAGGTTCAACACCAGTGGCGAACCTTCGTGAGACAGGAACGCGACCAGCCCCCGGGTCGCCCAGAACGCGAACGCCGTTCCCAAAGCGGCGCCGGCCATCGAAACCACCACGCTTTCCGTTAGCAGCTGTTTGATCAATCTCGCCCGCCCCGCTCCCAGCGCGAGTCGCACCGATAATTCCTTCTGCCTCGGAGCCGCTCGAGCTAATGTAAGGCTGGCCAAGTTGACGCAAGCCAGAAGCAGAACAACGCCTGAGATCGCCATCAACAGCAGCAGTGATTTCCGGTACTGCCGAGCCAACCACGAACCTCCTGCAGCCCCTGGAATCAGGTCCAGTTTTTGTGCCAGAAATCGCTTCCGCGCGGCCTCCTCCGTATCGATCAATTGGTCTTTCATCACGCCCGGTGAAATCGCAGCAAGCTCGGCTCTGGCCTGCGTTTCGCTTACGCCCGGCTTCAGCCGCGCCACAACTGAGAGATACCAGGAACCCTTTCCATCCAGAAGATGCCATGTCGGATGCAACGCCGCGTTCGCATGCTCCGTGATGGTAACGTCCGGACTCGCGCCCGCGTTGACGCCCAGGAAATTCCGCGGCGTGACTCCCACCACCGTAAACGGCCGCCGGTTTAGAACCATCGTCTGACCGATTGCGCGAGGATCGCGATGGAATCCCCGTTCCCAGAAGCGATCGCTGATTACGGCCAGCAGAGGGGCCCCGCTGACGTCATCCGCAGGCGTAAAAAGTCGCCCCGCTTGAGGAATCAGGCCGAGCGTCTGGTACGCTCCTCCAGTGACCGCCGCCCCAACCACGCGCCGAGCCTGCGCGCCCCACCCCGACCATAGGTCGGTACCGTTCCACGCGAAAATTTCAGAAAAGCTCCGCGCCCGCTCCTTCACATCTTCAAAAAGCGGATAACTCAGAGACGTCGACGCCGGACCAGCCGCCCCGAAGCCTTCGCCTTTGATTTCGAGCTGGATCATACGTTCGGGTTGTGGAACCGGCAGCCCCCGCAGCAACAGCGCGTCGATCAGACTAAAAATGGCAGCGTTCGCGCCGATGCCTAACGCGAGCGTCAACACCGCGCACACGGTAAACAGCGGCGTCTTCATCAGCACTCGAAGCGCATACCGGACATCGTTGATCAACGTCTCAACTCGCACCAACATCCAAGCCTCGCGGCTCGTCTCTTTTGCTTGTGTCAGATTACCCATGTCCCGCCTCGCCGTCGCCACGTTTTCCCGCTGCTTCATGTACAAATGGAACTCCAGCTCTTGCTCCAGCTCGCGGTCGAAATCATTGCGCCGCAACAAATTCACCATCCGTCGCCACAGCCGCATCACGCCGTCTCGAGCACTCTTTGAATCGCTCCGATAACTCGATCGAACTCGTCCCGTTCCGCCGCCAGTTGCCTGCGCCCCGCCGCGGTGAGCGTGTAATAACGAGCTTTACGATTGTTCTCCGAAGCCCCCCACTCCCCTTTGACCCAGCCGTTTAACAGCAGCCGTTGCAGAGCCGGATAAAGCGAGCTCTCGCCCACTTGCAGCACATCCCCGGAAAGTTGCTTTACCCTTTGCGCGATTCCATACCCGTGCATGGCCCCCGGAACAAGCGTCCTCAGGATGAGCAGATCTAGCGTGCCCGGCAAAAGCTCCGGCGCGTTTTGAGTTCGTCCCATCGTCTATCGATGGAAGTATGCAACAATTGGAAAGAAAACGCAAGCGGGCGCTAAGGTCTTTTTTGCATCCCCTTCAGCAGCTTTCGGCTCCTGGCTCTCATCGCAGAAGTCCCCGTCGAACAGAATCCTTCCAGCAAATCAACCATTTCACTCCGCAAATTAGAATCGTCTTCCGCCAGCTCAACCAGCCCCTGAATAGCAAACGTCTTCACGATTGAACTTCTGTCATTCAAAAACTCCCGCAGCCTCGCAATAGCTCGTTTCCCGCTCCAGCCGGCCCAGTGTCAATCGAGGAATCATCAGGGCTAGATGCCAGTGGAGTTCGGTCTCGATAGTCTCGTCCGCCAGTCCCAACAGCTCGGCCTTAAACGGCTTCAGAAGATCCGGTCGCTGTAGAGAAACCTTCTCCGCGGCGTCTGCCCCTCGCATCCGCACCACAGGGTCGTCGCTCCATAAGCACTCGATAAGTTGAGGAAAGCTCTCCGGCTCCTTCAGAACCAGGGCAGCCAGCTCGTTTGCAGATCCGATTGACCTCCGATCTCCGCCCCGCAGCATCAGACTAAAGTTCCTATGCTTCACGGCTAAGATCATACCGCTCCATTTGACAGCCAACATGAAATGAGCTACGCTCCTGTTGAGGATCTAAATGAATCAAAAAGCCGATGTACTCCAAGGCACGTTAGATCTTCTAGTCCTGAAAACATTGCAGACCATGGGTCCGATGCATGGTTACGGCATCGCCCAACGCATTCGACAGATTTCCGAAGACGTGCTGCAACTCAACCAGGGCACGCTGTATCCGGCGCTGTTGAGGCTCGAACAACAAGGGTGGATCCGATCGGAGTGGGGCGTCTCCGAAAACAACCGGAGAGCGCGATATTACGCCCTGACGCGTACAGGGCGCAAACAGCTCACCGAAGAGCGCGCGAATTGGGACCGCATCTCCGGCGCCATCGCGCGGCTTCTCGAAGCGAAAGCCTGAGACATCGCCATGCGCGTATTTATTTCACGCCTTTTAGCCCTCTTTCATCGCCGTGCGCTCGATCGCCGCCTTGACCAAGAGCTGCGCTTTCATCTCGACATGGAAGCCGAGAAGAACCGCAGGCGCGGCATGACTTCCGCAGCTGCCGGCTTTGCCGCTCAGCGTGCCTTTGGCGGCCCCGAACAGATCAAAGAAATTTATCGCGAGCGAAGAGGATTGCCGATGATCGAAATCGCGCTTAAGGACCTGCGATACGCCTTCCGCATGATCTATCGCAGCCCCGGCTTTTCCGCCATTGCCGTGCTCTCATTGGCGCTGGGAATCGGCGCGAATACAGCCATATTCACTCTCATAGATGCTGTCATGTTGCGCTCGCTGCCGGTAACATCGCCGAATGAGCTGGTCACCGTTGGTGACGCGTCTCGCCCCACCGCGCACTGGAACGGCGGACCGGTGCCGAACATTTTTTCTTATCCGCTCTATCGGCGCTTGCGTGATCAGAATAAGGTCTTCAGCGGGCTTCTGGCCTCTGGACAAGCTGGACGAATCCAGGTGACCGTCGGGACCGGCGGACCTGAAGAGGGGGCCTTAGAAGAGGTTCAAGGCCGTCTTGTTTCCGGCAACTACTTCGCGGTGCTCGGCGTCTCGCCCGCCATAGGCCGCACGTTCTCGGCGGACGTTGATCGGACACCGGGAGCTAGCCCGCTCATCGTGTTGAGCTACGCCTATTGGGCGAACCGTTTTGCTCGCGATCCGGGAATTCTGGGGCGCACACTCACGCTGAATGGCTCACCTTTCACAGTGATCGGCGTAGGGCCGCCGCGCTTCACTGGTGAAGTGGTTGGAAGTCCGGCCGACATCTGGATTCCGCTCTCGATGCAGCCGCAGGTGAATCCAGGAGACTCGCGATTAGACCGTCGCGATTCAAATTGGCTGCTATGCATGGGACGCCTGAATCCGGGCGTTTCCCTCGCGCAAGCTCGCGCGCAAATAACCACGCTCGTGCATGAGGCTCTCATTGACTACGAAGCCGCTGCCGGCTCGCCGGACAGGGTGCGCGAAATCCGCGCTCAAACGGTCGACGTCGAGCCTGGCGGCAACGGCCTTTCCTGGATACGCAAGCACGATTCGCCGCTGCTGTTTACTCTCATGGCCGTCGTAGCCCTGGTGTTGCTCATCGCTTGCGCGAATATCGCCAATCTCTTATTGGCGCGGGCGACAGCTCGGCAAAGGGAAATTTCCGTGCGTCTTGCGGTAGGTGCGAGTCGCGCGCGCCTCATACGCCAGTTGCTGGCTGAGAGTGCCTTACTCACGGCAATTGGCGCGGCCTCGGGCTTGCTGTTTGCAGCCTGGGGCAGCCGCTTGTTAGCGCGCCTCGCATCCATCGGCGGTCCGCATCCCATTCCCTTCGATGTCGACGTGCATCCGAACCTCATTGTGCTGGTGTTTACCGCCGCTGTTTCAATTCTTACCGCGATTCTCTTCGGGCTTGTTCCCGCACTCCGCTCCACGCGCGTCGGTCTGGTTCCTGCTCTGAAAGAGGGCGCGCGCGGCGTGAATGGCGGCAGATCGCAGATTAGCAAGATGCTCGTGATCGCACAAGTGGCGTTATCCTTTGTGCTGTTGATCGCCGCGGGCGTGTTCATCCGAAGTCTTATCAAGCTTGAGACGCTGGATGTCGGCTACTCGCGCGCGGACCTTCTTCAATTGCAGGTCGATCCAGTATCGAGCGGCTATCCAGCTTCGCAACAGTTGCCGCTCATGCGTTCTTTGCTTGAGCGCTTGCGTTCCGTGCCCGGCGTGCGTGATGTTACGGTCTCCGAAAATGGACTGTTCACCGGCATCGAATCGGGATCGGATAGATTACGCATCGAGGGGTTCACCCCAACGCGAAAAGAAGAGATGTATGCCGACATCGACCAGATTGGTCCACGGTATTTCAAGGCCCTCGGAGTGCCGATCCTGGCCGGTCGCGATTTCGACGATCGCGACAATGCAAGAGCGCCTCTTGTGGCGATCGTCAACGACACCATGGCGCATTTCTATTTCGGAAATAGCGATCCCATCGGCAAGCGCATCCTGAACGGCAACGACCTCTACACCATTGTTGGCGTGGCGAAGGACGTGAAAGATCACACTCTGAAAGGCAAAACGGAGCGCCGCTTCTACGCGCCGCTCTTGCAGACCACGGATCGTATCAGTCCGTTCAACTTCGAAATCAGAACCCGTGTTGAATCCTCGAAAATGATCCCGTCCATTCGCCGCGCCATGAAGTCATTCGACCGCAATCTGAACGTTCTGAGCATCGCTCCAGTGCAGTTGGCAATGCATGAGAGTCTCGGGGACAATCGATTTATTGCCCAATTGTGCGGATTTTTCGGCGCCTTGGCGCTCCTTTTAGCGGCTACGGGACTCTATGGGGTGATGGCGTATGCAACTTCGCGGCGCGCTAATGAAATCGGCGTGCGGATGGCTCTGGGCGCTGAGCGGGGAAACGTAATTTGGATGGTCCTGCGCGAAAGTCTAGCGATAGTGATGATAGGAATCGCCATCGGATTACCCGCCGCCTTCGCAGGCACGCGGCTGATTGCCGGCATGCTGGCGGGCTTCAACGCGAGCGACCCGGCTACAGCGGCACTGGCAGCCTTCGCCATGCTCGTTGTCGGTGTCCTCGCCGCTTTTATTCCTGCGGCGCGCGCCTCGCGCATTGATCCAATGGCGGCGCTGCGGCAGGAGTGATTTCTGTTCCCCGCTTTAACGGGATTCGTCGACCGCCGCGAGAAACTGCGCGTACAGTCGCTCCCCGATCCAGAATCCAGCGATTTGGATGATGTTATCCAACACAGGCTTACACTGCTGCAATACACCGCGCTGTTTCCCTTCGGCGAGAATACCGAGAAGCCCAAGAGGACGAAGGCTGAATTCTGAGGCGATCCTCCGGGCTCGCCGCTCGTCGATGAGAATTCGATCCGCTCCCAGTTGAAGCGCAATCGCAATTGCCTCCGATTCGCCCGGATCCAGGCGAAGCTCCAATCGCTTAACGAGTTCGCCGTCCGTGGGCTCTCTTAGGAGCAACCATTCCAGGGTAGGATGGTCAACGCCGTTTCGC
>JBAUUG010000597.1:0-7721 GCA_049582585.1 Bryobacteraceae bacterium
GTATATTTGGCCACTCTTGACCAGAACATCGTCAAGACATTCGAAATCGATAAAGCGTTCTACATCTTCACGGATCGCGCGAGGGAAGACTAAGGCCCAACTATCTCGCCTATTGCAATCGAAGGCGCCTCGCCGAACGACGCCATGTTAGGGTGCCTTAGCCTCGAGTCTCTCGATGAGCACGGTCGCGATGCGGTTGCGATCCATGCTGGTGATCGTGAATCGCCGGTCGCCGTATTCCAGTGAATCCTTGATCTTCGGGATGTGGCCGAATTGAAAGAGCAAGAAGCCGGCCAGCGTCTCGAAGCCGGCTTCGCCGGGCAACACGATGCTATAGCGCGTCTCCAGATCGCGAATGGTCGTGCTGCCTTCTAACTCGATCACCTTTTCCTGTTGAGATGGAGGAGGCCGAACCAAGTCGTGCTCATCTCCGATGTCCCCGAATATCTGCTCGAGCACATCTTCGATGGTCACCAGTCCTGCAACGGTTCCGAACTCGTCGACCACCAGCGCCATATGAGTATGGCTGGCGCGAAATTCGTCGATTAACTGATTCAGCGGCTTAGTTTCCGGCACAACCAGCGGTTTGCGGATGAAACGGCGCAGACGGAAAGGCCTGTCGGCGCGACGCCCTTCATGCGCGAAGCGGCGCTCATCCCAGACGCGCATTAGATCTTTGTAGTGAAGGAGGCCGATGATCTGCTCGGGGCGATCCTCGTAAACGGGAATGCGCGTGAACTTGTGTTCGGCCATGACGCCAAGCACATGTTCAAGCGTAGCGTCAACGGGAATCGAGACGATGCTGTGGCGGGGCGTCATGATCTCTCGCGCGGAGTAATCGGAAAGCTCGATCAAGCGCTGGATCGCGTCCTGCTCGAATTGCTGAAGATGTCCTTCGTGACGGCTGGATTGAATGATGTACTTCAGTTCTTCGGGGGTGTGGCCGCCGCGCACATGTCCCGTACCTAGCCGAAGACCACGGAGAATGAGCGCGGACGAGCGCTCGATGACCACTACAAACGGCTGCGAAAGACGGTAAAAGACAGCGAGCACCGGGGCCGCGAGTACAGCGATTCGATCCGCTTTTTCAATCGCCAGATTCTTGGGAACGACTTCGCCTATGATCACGTGCGCGTAACTGATGATCAGGAACGCGATGGCGAAAGCCACGCTATGCAGCAGCACAGCCGAAGCATGGAATTCGAACGACCCTAGAGCGCCGCCAAGGAGACGATACAGCGTATCTTCTCCCGCCCAACCGAGACCCAGACTCGCAAGCGTGACACCCACCTGCGTGACCGACAGGAGACGCCCGGGATTCGCCAGCAAGCTCAGCGCGATTTGGGCGCCGGTCTGCCCTTGCTCGGCGAGTTCACGAAGGCGCGATTGGCGGACCGAAACCAGCGAGACCTCGGCGGCGGCGAAGAAGCCGTTAGTGGCCAGAATCAGGAGTAGAATGACGAAACGCAGAGCCATGGCGCCGCTAGTGAAAACCTAGATAGAAGCGTAAGCGGCCAATTCGGCGGAAGACAACCGCAGAGTAAAATCGGTGCTTGTTATCCCGCGCGGTCCGCATCATCAATGTGAGCATAGCGGTTCTGGCCGTGCTGATCGCGGCAGCGGTGTATTGGTATGCGGTGCGTCCGCTGCCTAAGACGTCGGGTGAAATAACCGTGCCGATCACGCAGCCTGCGACTGTAAGGCGCGATGCCCGCGGAGTTCCGCACATCGAGGCATCCTCCTGGCAGGATGCGATTTTTCTGCAAGGCTATGTAACGGCACAAGACCGATTGTGGCAGATGGACGTGCTGCGGCGATTCGGCGCCGGTGAGTTGGCGGAAGTGTTCGGAGCGGCCGCGATAAGCGCGGACGAGCATTCCCGGAAAATGCGAATGCGCGCGATTGCGGAGATTGATGTCGAGCGAATGCGGCCGGAAGAGCGCGCGGTTATGGTTGAGTACGCGCGTGGAGTGAATTGCTTTATCGACACGCATCGTGGAGATTATTCGCTCGAGTTTTCGCTGCCGGGGCATGCCTATGACCCGCAACCGTGGACATTGGCGGATTCGATGCTGGTCGGGTTAGTGTTATTTCGCGATCTCACGGACAAATCGAAGTTCACGTTCGATAAAGGCCAACTGCTCTCGGGCGGAGCAGATCTCGCAAAGGTCAGAGTGTTGTTTCCGCCGATTCAAGGGCAGTACGTGAGTCCCGGATCGAACGCCTGGGCGGTTTCCGGGGCGCATACGGCCGATGGAAAGCCAATCGCCGCGAATGATCCTCATCTCGCCTATGGCATTCCCGGCACCTGGCATCTGGTGCATCTGACAGCGCCGGGGTTGAATGTTTCAGGTGCGGCGCTGCCCGGTCTGCCAGGCGTAATCACCGGCCACAATGAACAAATCTCATGGGGAGAGACGAATCTGCAGACCGATTCATTAGACCTTTACCTGGAGCAAATCGATGAGCGAAACGGGCGCTATTTGTTTCAGGGCAAATTGGAGCAGGCGCAGCTCGACCGCCAAATTATCGGCGTTAGAGGCAGCAAGCCGGTCGAAGTCGATACCTGGGTGACGCGGCATGGGCCGGTGATCATTCAGGATAACGGCAAGAGTTACAGTATGCAATGGACAGCTGCCCAGGGTTTGAGTTTCCCCTTTTTCGCGATTAATCGCGCGCATACCTGGGAGCAATTTCGCGCGGCTCTGACCACGTTTTGGGGACCGCCGCAGAACTTTGTTTATGCCGATCGGGCAGGCAATATCGGTTATCAAGCAGCTGGCCGCGTGCCCATTCGCCGCGATTTTGATGGAGATGTGCCGTTGGATGGATCTTCCGGCAAGTTCGAATGGGATGGTTATATACCGTTCGAGCAGATGCCCAGGCTTTATAACCCGGGCTCGGGAATCATTGCGACGGCGAATCAGAATCCATTTCCGCCCGATTTCGAATACCGGGTTAATGGTGATTTCGCCGATGGCTATCGCGTTCAGCAGATACGAGCTTTGCTTTCCCGGAGAAACAAGCTGACCGTAAGTGACATGCTCGCCATACAGAAAGACGTGTACTCGGCTTACGACTACTTTCTCGCCCGGCAAGTGATCGCGGCCTGCGCGAAGCACGGCGGCAAAGACGAACTGATGCAGGCTGCCGTCGAGGTTTTGAAGCGCTGGAATGGACAGATGGATAAAGATGAGGCTGCGCCCATGATCACCGAGCTTCTTAACAACCAGATGGCCCTGAAGCTTGTACTCACTCTTTTGCAGCCGGCAGAAAAAAAGGCGGTTGCAGAGAAGTTGCGCTCGGAGCCGCAGAACTCGGCTGAAAAAACTGGGGGGCGTCCGCAATATCACATCGTGGGCCTAGCGGGACCGCGGATTCCAGACATTTTGCCGCGGCCGCAAGTGATCGAAGGTCTGCTGCGGGAGCGTCCGCAAGGCTGGGTTGTGAAGGACGATTGGGACGCGTGGCTGCTAGAAAACCTCCGTTCGGCGCTGGACGAGGGCCGCAGGCTGCAAGGAAGCCCGGTCTCGAGATGGCGATGGGGGCGAGTGCTGAAATGGAAATTCGCCCATCCATTCGGTGAAAAGCTGTGGTTCGTCAATCGCTTTTTCGATCTCGGCCCGGTTGAGATGAGCGGCGCGGGCACAACCGTCAAACAGACAACAGGAAGCGTTGGCCCATCGGAGCGGATGGTGGTGGATCTCGGAGATTTGGACAAATCAGTGCAGAATCTAGTGATGGGCGAATCTGGATTCGTAGCCTCCGGCCATTATAAAGACCAATGGCCTGCGTATTACGTTGGAAAGAGCTTTCCGATGGAATTCGAGCACGTCGAGGCGAAAGAGGTGCTGCGGGTAGTACCGCAGTAGGTGTCAGCGTTCGCTATCGTGTTCCATTTGATCCAACAGAGTGCCAATGCATGCGCGCAATTGGGCTCCGGTCGATTGAAAATGTCCTCGCTCCATTAACCGTTGCATTTCGCCGTCGAATGCGCGCAGAGAGGTCATCGCATTTGCGCGATCGCCGTTTTCCAGATGCTGCTGTGCAGCGGCCAGTGAAACAAGCAGAGGCTCCGCTTCCTGTTCTTGCAATTCAGATCCGATTAACTCCGAAATTGCCTCTCGCAGAGGCTCAACCAAGACCGGCATTTCCAGCTTGGTCAGAAACGCGTCGTAAGGCCCGCCGGCGTACTTTGGCTGGAACGCGTCGTGGACCGGGAAATCCAGAGACGATGTACTTCCTCCGACCCATACTGTACCGATTAAATCGCTGTTAATGGCGTATCCAAAATCGCCGCTGCTACCGCTGCCGCCCAGGTATGTCGAATAGTAAACCGAACCTGCGGGTGAGATTTTAGCCACAAAAGCGTCAGAGAACCCACCCGCGAATTTTCGCTGAACGGCGTCGTACACCGGAAAATCCGTCGAGGTTGTAAATCCAATCAGGGAGGCGCTTCCAAAAAGATCTGCCGCAACGCGAATTGGAACATCCCAGCCGCTGCCGCCAATGTAGGACGAATACGTAAGCGCACGCCCATCCGGATGGAACTTGGCAACGAACCCATCACTGGGACCGCCGTTATTCGCCGATTGAAAAGCATTCAGCGTCGGGAAGTCGGTGGAAGAGGTCGTGCCGGTTACGAATATGTTGCCAAAAATATCGAGCGCGATCGCCATTCCGTCGTCACCGCTGCTACCTCCAAAGTAAGTAGAGAAAACAAGGCCCGTCCCTTCCGGATTCAACTTAGTCAGAAATGCATCGGCGCTTCCTCCGTATCCGGATTGATAAGCCTCCTTGGTTGGGAAATCAGAAGAATAAGTCAACCCAGTAACGTAGGCAGCGCCGGCGAGATCGACCGCAATGCCGTTTGCCGAGTCAGTGGAACTTCCTCCCAGATAAGTGGAGTAGATCATTTTTGCGCCGCCCGGACTCAGCTTCGTGGCAAACGCATCACCAGTGCAGAAGCCATGATTGAGGCCGCGATCACAGCTCTTTTGATAGGCCTTGCCGGTTACGGGGAAATCGGGCGAGTTGGTGAAGCCGTCAACATAGATGCTGCGGTCGATCCCGACAGCGATATCGCCCGCCGAATCAGATCCACTGCCGCCCAGATAGGTAGAGAAGACCAGGTGCGAGCCTGATGGATCCAGCTCAGCTGCAAACGCATTTTGCTTGCCCCGAAGAGAGGATTGGATGGCGTGAAAAGTCGGAAAATCCGGAGACAGCGTCACTCCGGCTATATAAGCGTTGCCCGCTAGATCGATATCCAGGCCTACGCAGTGGTCGTAAAGCGAACCCCCGAGGTATGTGGAGTAGATGAGATGGGAGCCGGAAGGATCAAATTTAGAAACAAATGCGTCGTACTGTCCGCCGAGAGTGCGTTGGACACCGCCTTCGATGGGAAAATTCGTGGATGACGTTTCCCCGGCGACGTAAATATTCCCGTCAAAATCCCGCTTGATTCCGAAGATGCCTTCATCATCACTGCCGCCGAGGTAAGTGGAGTAAGTAATCACGGGATCAATCACCAGGCTTCGAGCATGATCGTAGGGTGCGATTACAAAACCGACCAGGTTTCCTCGAAGTAGGGAATAACGGCCTTCGACCGATTCGCGACTACCCGATTGAAGGGGCTGGTACACCGTCGGCCTATGGAACCGCATCTTGCGGCTCCCAACCCCGGCAATCAGGTCGCCGTTGCTATCGATCTGCAACTTCGAGCCTGGAAATCCAAGTCTGATAACCCCGGCGTCCGCGTGCGGCGCAACGACATAGTCATACTCCACCTGATGCTGATTGCCGTAGAAGGTCAGGTCAATGCCCCGATACATGTGTTCGTAAGTGACGCCGGCGTAGGTGAAGATATCTCGATGCCAATCCCGGGCGTCGTTGCCGATAAAATAGTTGATCTTCCCTGGCGTGGGATTAGTTCCCTGCGCGTGAACCGCGCGATCGGCTCCGACGAGCCGCATTCGGCAGACCACGGGTGGCTCTTCCTTCAACTTGGAAAGCGCGAAGACCACGCCGGTGTCTGAAAAAAACAGCGTCGATCCCGAGCTTCGAGCTAAAAACTTCACCCCGGCGCCAGCCTGTCCTTCGTTCGTTTCGAAGCTTAGCTGGCGCGCCGTCTGCCCGACGGCAAGCGTCGTGAAGCCGGAGAGGCCCAACAACAGCGCGGGCGCTAACAGCTCCATCCCTGTGGTCTGCATCGTCGGTTGACCCCCTATTTGCCAATCCATTATAGGTAAGCAATCGTGTCAGCGCGGAAGCTGCCGTGGTTCGCTATTGGCACATATAGATATAGAATGATATATATACTATATGAACAAGGCCGGTCCTAAAACCTTCCTTCCACTCAAGACCCACTGGTTTCACATCATGCTGTCGCTTGCGGGTGGAGAGCAGCACGGCTACGGAATCATGCAGGAAGTCCTGAATCGAACTACCGGCAAGGTGCGGTTGTGGCCGGCGACACTGTATGGATCGATTAAGCGGCTAGTCGAGGCGGAACTGATCGAGGAATCCGACGAACGGCCCGCACCGGAAATGGACGATGCCCGACGCCGCTATTACCGGCTGACGGCGCTCGGCAGGCGTGTGCTCGACGCGGAATGCGAGCGCCTGCAGGAGTTGGTTCGCGCAATTCGAGTGAAGCATGCGATGGTGACGGAATGAATTTCGCACGGCGGATCTACCGGCGGCTGGCGCAAGCGTTTCCTCACGAATTCAAATTGGCTTATGGGACAGAGGTGATGCAGCTGGGGGAGGATGTCGTGGAAGAGACTGCCAAAAGACATGGAACTGCCGGGCTCATTCGGCTAATCGCCGACATCGCTATTCGCGTACCGGTCGAATACCTCAGCGAGATGCGCCGCGATATGCGTTACGCGACGCGAGCACTGATCAAGTCGCCCGGATTCGCGCTGGTCGGCATTATTTCACTGGGGCTCGGAATTGGGCTGACGACAAATGTGTACAGCTCAAAATGGGCGTTGCTATTTCGCGATCTGCCAGCAACGGCGAATGCCAAACACCTGGTAATGCTTCAGCGGTCGACAGATGGCGATGTGATGGCTGTGTCGTACTACTACATCGAACGGTATCGGGAGCAAAAGCGCCTGTTCACCGGAGTGGCTGCATTTCAGACCGGCGTCCCCTTCAATGTAACCTTCCAAGGCGATCTGAATGCGAAGCCCGCGCGCGTGTTCGGGCAACTTGTGTCACCGGATTATTTTTCGGTGCTCGGCGTGAAATCCCAGCGTGGGCGAGTGCTCAGCGCCGGACGTGACAGGCCCGGCGATGCGCCCGTTGTGGTGATCAGCGCCCGTTTCTGGCGCAATCGCCTCAACTCCTCTCCAAATGCAGTGGGGCAAATCCTTCGCCTCAATGGGCAAATCGCGACTATCGTGGGTATTACACCGAAGAATTTCAATGGCGCTCTTGCCATAAATCCGGCGGAGTTGTTTGTTCCCATCACTGTGCCCGCCGCGCTTGCTCCGGAGCTCGCGAACGACGTTTTGCATCAACCCAACGCCAAGGAGTTTCTGGCCATCCTGTGTCTCGCGCCCGGCGTAACGATTGAATCCGCGGAAGCGGCCCTGGACGGGATCACACGTCACATTGACATGGAGGATATCTCGTCGCCGCTGCCGACCGACAAAGGCAGGCGCGTCACGTTACTTCCAGCAGGCACCAACGTGCCGATTCCCAAAATTGAA
>JBAUUG010000598.1:0-2577 GCA_049582585.1 Bryobacteraceae bacterium
AAAGTATGGCTCAAATCAGAGCAGATGAAATCTCGCGTGTGCTTCTCTCCGAGATCGAAAATTTCGATTCGGTGGTGAATGTCGCCGAAACAGGTTCCGTCATCAGCGTGGGTGACGGCATTGCGCGCATCTATGGCCTCGAAAACGTGATGGCGGGCGAGCTGATTGAATTCGGACCGCAAACTGTCGGCCTCGCTCTTAATCTCGAAGAAGATCAGGTCGGCGCGGTGTTGTTGGGCGATTATGGCGATGTCAAGGAAGGCGATCAGGTCAAGCGCACGGGACGAATCATGTCCATCCCGGTCGGCGAAGCCATGGTCGGCCGCGTAGTGAATGCGCTCGGCCAGCCTATCGACGCCAAAGGTCCAATCGATACCACCGGATTCAACCCGTTGGAACGCTTGGCGCCCGGCGTGGTGGACCGTCTGCCTGTCAAGCAGCCTCTGCAAACGGGCATCAAAGCAATTGACGCAATGGTGCCCATCGGCCGCGGCCAGCGCGAGTTGATTATCGGCGACCGCCAGACCGGTAAGACCACCGTCGCGCTCGACACCATCATCAATCAGCGGGGTCAAGACGTCATTTGCATCTACGTCGCCATCGGCCAGAAGCGTTCGACCGTCGCGCAGGTCGTCAAGATCCTTGAAGACCACAACGCGATGGACTATAGCGTGGTCGTCGCAGCCACTGCCTCAGACCCGGCGCCCATGCAGTACATTGCACCCTACGCCGGCTGCTGTATCGGCGAGTATTTCAGGGATTCCAAGCGGCACGCGCTTTGCATCTACGATGATCTATCCAAGCATGCCGCTGCGTATCGTGAAATCTCTCTGCTTCTGCGCCGCCCGCCAGGCCGCGAAGCCTTTCCGGGAGACGTTTTCTATCTGCACAGCCGCTTACTCGAGCGCGCGGCGAAATTGAACGAGGAAAAAGGCGGAGGATCTCTCACCGCTCTTCCGTTCATCGAAACTCAGGCGGGCGACGTCTCGGCGTACATCCCGACTAACGTCATTTCGATCACCGACGGGCAGATCTATCTGCTGACCGATTTGTTCAACTCGAACATTCGTCCGGCCATTGATGTCGGCATCTCAGTCAGCCGCGTGGGCGGCAGCGCGCAAATCAAGGCCATGCGGGCTGTGGCGGGCAGCTTGCGTTTGGAGATGGCGCAGTACCGCGATCTGGCGGCCTTCGCGCAATTCGGGTCGGACCTGGATAAAGCCTCGCAAGATCAGCTGAGCCGTGGAAAACGCTGGGTCGAAGTTCTGAAGCAGGGGCAATATTCGCCCATCCCCGTCGAAAAGCAGGTGGCGATTCTTTTCGCAGCCGGCAATGGATTCCTGGATGACATAGCTATCGAGGAGATACGCCGGTTCGAAGCTGAGCTCTATCAATTCCTCGACAGCGGCAAGCCCGAAGTTTTGCAGGCGATCCGGGAAAAACGCGAGCTGAACGATGACATCAAGGGCCAGCTCACAGGCGCGTTGAAGGAATTCAAGGAACGTTTTCAGAGCTCGAAGCCGCAGCAGCCGGAAGCGAAGCGGGACCAGCAGCAAAATCGGGATGGCAGCAAGCCCGCCCCTCAAAAACAGGACGCAAAAGAGACGCCGGTGCCCGCCTGATGTATTTGGGCCACTAGCGCATGCCGAGCTTAATCGACATCCGGCGCCGCATCCGCAGCGTCAAGAACACGCAGCAGATCACTAAGGCCATGAAGATGGTTTCCGCGGCCAAGCTGCGGCGTGCTCAGGAGCGCGCAATAGCATCACGGCCCTACGCGAACATGATGGGGCGCATTTTGTCCAATTTCGCTGCTGCCGCTGCGGGGATTGATGAGGCCGCGGAATTGCCTCTGTTACAAGTGCGTGAAGAGAAGCGCATTGAGATCGTCGTGGTCAGCAGCGATCGAGGGTTGGCGGGAGCCTTCAATGCCAATCTTTTTCGCATGATTCAACGTTTTGTCGATGAGCACCGGGACGCCGATATACGAGTGGAAGCGATCGGGAAGAAAGGACGCGATTACTATCGCAAGCGGAACTTCACGGTTACCGGCGAGCACGTCGGAATTGTTGAAAAGCCGGCCTATGACAAGGCAGCCGGGATTGCGGACAAGATGATCGATCTGTACAGAAAGGCCGAGATCGATGCCGTTTACATCGCTGTGAACGAGTTCAAGAACGTCATGGCATCGAACCTGGTCATGAAGAAAGTTCTTCCCGTGGAGATGCCGGAAGGCGGCGAGCAAATCGACTATATTTTCGAGCAGCCGCCCGAGGAACTTCTAAGGACGTTGCTGCCTCGGTACGTGGAAATGACGATTTATCGCGCCATGCTTGAATCTAATTCCGCCGAGCATGCTGCGCGCATGACGGCAATGGATACCGCGAGCTCTAACGCAGCGGATGTTATTCAGAGGCTGACTCTAAACATGAACCGTGTCCGGCAGGCGACCATCACGCGCGAGATTATTGAGATCGTGAGCGGCGCAGCCGCGCTATAAGGAACCCAGAGAATTTATGGCAACACAAGCAGTAGCCGAAGGTCACGTCGTTCAGGTGGCCGGACCCACCATTGAAA
>JBAUUG010000599.1:0-4240 GCA_049582585.1 Bryobacteraceae bacterium
GGAGTACTCCAAACGACATTTTTTATAAAAATTTTTTATAGCTTCGGCCTTGGCCTGTCTCTCCTATTGGGATTAGCCCTAGGAGCTCCAAATTCCGCGTGGAGTCAATCCGGCGTCAACCTCCGCGCCGAGACCACGCTAGTTGTCATCCCCGTATCAGTTACAGATTCCTCAAACCGATTCGTGCTCGGACTCGAGAAGCAGGATTTTCGCCTCTTCGAGGAAGAAACTGAGCAGAAGATTACACAATTTTCCGGCGAAGATGCTCCTCTGTCAGTGGGTCTGCTTGTCGATATCAGCGGGAGCATGGGCGAGAAGATCGGGACATCGCGCCAAGCAGTGGCCGAGTTTCTCAAGACCATGAACGCCAGCGATGAAGCGTTTTTGATTGAATTCAGTGACCGTGCGCAGTTGGCGCTGGGCTTCACCGACAATCCCGAAGAGATTCAGAATAAGCTGCTCTCGGTTGAATCGCAGGGCCTCACCGCTCTGCTCGACGCCGTGCACATGGGAATCGGCGAGATGAAGAAGGCCAAGAATCCGCGCAAAGCCCTTCTCATCATTTCCGATGGCGGTGACAACAATAGCCGGTACAGTGCAAGCGAGATCAAAGACCTGGTCCGCGAAGCCGACGTTCAGATCTATTCGATGGGCGTCTTCGAACCTTTCCCGTATCTCACGTTCTCGGCGGCGGAATTGTCCGGGCCGCGCTTGCTCTCACAGATTTCTCAGCAAACCGGCGGACGCGCCTTTGCTGCAACGCAGTCCAGTGATCTGCCAGGTATCGCAACCAGAATTGGCATCGAGCTGCGCAATCAATACGTGCTGGCGTACACGCCGTCAAATCGCGAGCGCAACGGTAAATACCGGCACGTTGAAGTCAAGCTAAATCCTCCGCAAGGCCTTCCTGCACTCAAGGCCCGCTGGCGGCTGGGCTACTTTGCTCCTGCTCAATAACGAACTAGCACGCCAGAGCCGTCGGCGGTTCAGTCCGCAAATTAACTACCTATGGCCGACTGGATGTATCCCGACCGCGACGCCGGCCGGACGGGGCGTTGCAACACTCCTAGGGCGATAGAGTCCAGGACTCGTGGCGCCAATCCTCGGCGGCAGGGCGCGAGGCACGAAAGTTGAAGATCGCAGCGGCGGGTAATGCGACGCGGTGGGCGGCCTAGGTATCCAAGTCCAAGTCGAAGTGCCGGGTCTCGGCCATTTCGAATGTACCGGTGTCAGTCGGTACGGAACCAGGTATACCGGATATAAGACCGGATACGCGCCAAATAAACCCATGCCGAGAGGCGCATACGGGTTGTAGAAGGCGCCTCCCACCGAATAAATTCCGCCCAACGGCGTGTAGCTGGGCATTCCCGATCCGTAGTTTGGTGTCCCAATCCCGAAGTTTGGATCAAGAGGGACGCCCGGACCGTTGTCCACATCCCCTGGGTCCTTCAGCGTCTGGGCTGCCACCTGATTCTGTGATGCGATCGCTTCACCACGGTCCTTTGCCCAAGCGTAGAAAGCGTCGTCCGTACCGTCATCAAATTTCTGAGTTTCCATTCCGGCAGCGAAGAAGTACAGATGCGACGTATCCAGCTTGGAAGCTTTCCCGTCCTGGGTGACCTCGGCCTCTCCGCTGTAAGCCTGAACCAATGGCGCGGGTTCAGAATCGAGCCGATAGATTCCCGGTTTAAGAAATCGTACCTGGTCATCCTTGTAGATCGTGGTCACCGGAATCTGCGCGGGCGCATCGACAGAGTCGACTATTACCGCTCCCCGCAGAAACTCCACTCTTGTATCATTCAGCGCGTTCGCGGCCATGCGTATGGAACTGTTTTCGTCGATCCGAAGGAACACACCTGGAGTGAGAAGCACCTCGGCCCGCCCCTGCTCCGTTCTCAGCGTCGATCCTTCCTTGATGTTCGGAAACGTGCCGTATTTCTGATCCAGCGGCTGATCGTTAACGAACACCGCTCCTTCTGAAAAGTGGATCACGCCGGAGCGTGCCGAGATAACCGATTGTCCGAAGACAGGAAGGCAAGCCACCAAGGCCAGAGCGGCGGGAAAGCAATAAAACAAGCACCGCATAGTAAGACTCCTATCCCTAGAATGTACCTCTTTTCGAGGTTGTCAATATACTTGAATTCGGAGACCCGCCATTGCCAACCGCTGTTGAGGATTTTGTTCATCAAAACGAGCCGCGTCTTCTGAATGAGCTGCTCGAACTTCTTCGCATCCCGAGCGTCAGCACTCTTCCTGAGCATAAAGAAGACGTCGCTCGCGCCGCCCGATTCGTCGCCGGCAGCCTGGAACACGCAGGCCTGGAGAATGTCGAGGTCATCGGAACCGAAAAGCATCCGTTGGTCTACGCCGACTGGCTTCACGCTCCGGGCAAGCCGACCGTGCTCTGTTACGGACACTATGACGTTCAACCTCCCGACCCTCTGGAGCTTTGGAAGTCTCCTCCGTTTGAGCCGAGCATCCGTGACGGGAACATCTACGCCCGCGGGGCTTGCGACGACAAAGGGCAGATGTACATGCACGTCAAGGCTGCGGAAGCGCTGGGCGCAGTACATGGCGGCAAGCTGCCCGTCAACTTGAAGTTCCTGATCGAGGGCGAAGAAGAAGTAGGCGGCGAGTCGATTTCCAAATACGTCCCGTTGCATAAAGAAAAGCTCTCGGCGGACGTGGCGCTGGTTTCTGATACCGAGTTGTTCGCCGACGGCGTTCCTACGCTTTGCATCGGCCTTCGCGGGCTGCTGTATCTCGAGATCGAAGCCACGGGTCCGGCGCGCGACTTGCATTCCGGCATGTACGGCGGAACCGCTCCGAGCGCGGTGTACGGCCTGATCGAATTGTTATCAAAAGCCAAAGACGCGGACGGCCATATCCAAATCCCCGGCGTTTACGACGATGTGGTTCCTCCTGATCCGGCCGAGGTCGCGAGCTGGGAGCGGCTCCCATTCTCAGAAGAAGAGTTCCTGAAACACGAAGTCGGCTCTAGTGAACTGACGGGTGAGCCCGAGCAATCGATCTTCTCCCGCATCTGGGCTCGTCCAACTTTCGAAGTTCACGGCATTGCCGGCGGATTCACCGGAGTGGGCGCCAAGACCGTGATTCCAGCCAAGGCCACCGCGAAAGTCAGCATGCGCCTGGTTCCGAAGCAGAATCCCGAACGAGTGTTGAAGGCTCTGAACCAATGGATCGAGCAAAATACGCCCAAGGGCATTCAGACCCAAGTGCGCGTCTTGAGCGCCGGGGCCGCGATTTCAGTTAACCCGAATCATCCCGCAATTGAGATTGCCGCGAGAGCGTTCAGCGAAATGTTAGGCAAGCCGACAGTCTTCATTCGGAGCGGCGGCTCCATTCCGATTGTGGGCGAATTTGCCAGGCATCTGGGTATTCCAACGGTGCTGATGGGCTTCGGGCTGCCCGACGATGGACTGCACTCTCCGAACGAAAAGTATCGGATCAGCAATTACTATCAGGGCATCATGACCATCGCGCATTTTCTCGATCAATACGGCCGACTCTGAGGATTGGCAGAGTATTGGTAGAGACAGTCCACCCGTTCACCACGTTTTTTCGTTTTGGTAGCGTTTTGGTAGCGTTTTGGTAGGGACAGTCCACCTGTTCACCACTTTTTAGGCGCGTGATAAGGCTCGGTAATTTTATCCCCATATAAGTGTAAGGGAAATAGCAAGTCTCATCTGGATGGGCTATCCTTAATCGGGATTCGGCTTGCTGCGGCGCTCTTTCGCGAGCAAGTGTGGAGGATAAGGCGCCATGTTGAATCGATTCGCCGCGGGACTGAGTCTCGCACTTTACCTCGCATTGGGTGCACTGGGATCTGCCGCGGATACCCCTGATTACTCGAAAGAGGCGGCTGTCGTTCAGAGCATAGCGACGAAGGTCAGCTTTACTGCCGAAGGGGTTAGAGAGTGGCAGCAAATTGTATCCATACGAGTTCAATCTGAAGCCGCGGTACGGCAATATGGCGTCTTGTCCTTCTCATATGCTTCCGGAAGCGAGCAGATCAAGGTCGAGTATGTTCGCGTTCGGAAGCCGGATGGCTCCATCACAGACACTCCCGATTCGAGCATTGTCGATGTGACCACGGATGTAGCTTCGATCGCTCCCGTCTATAGCGATCTCCGGCAAAAGCAGATTCCGGTTAAGGCGCTTGCAGTTGGCGACGTGCTCGAGTACTCACTCCGCAGCTCCCAGCGAGCGCTGGAAACGC
>JBAUUG010000600.1:0-3983 GCA_049582585.1 Bryobacteraceae bacterium
CCCAAACAGTGGGCCAGTCTTAGGCCTAAAGATAACATCGGCCAAACAGCCTCTAATGTTTAGGACGCAAAAAGGGAGGAAATGTTCGGGTTTGAGTCACCTTCGCGTCGGCTCGTCCCGTTCTACTTTGCCGTCGCGAATATGGATGATGCGGTGCGCGTGCATTGCAATATCCAGCTCATGCGTGACCAGAACAATGGTGTTCCCATCCTGATAAAGCCGCTCGAAAAGGGCCATAATCTCGTTGCCGGTCGCCGTATCCAGCGCGCCGGTGGGCTCGTCGGCCAGAAGAATGGACGGGTGATTTACCAACGCTCGGGCGACAGCAACACGCTGGCGCTGCCCGCCTGACAGCTCATTCGGCTTGTGATACATGCGCGCCTCTAAATCGACCGCACGCAGCGCCTGGCGCGCTTGTTCCAGCCGCTGCTGGGAAGGCATGCCGGCGTAAATCAGCGGCAGCTCGACATTGTGCAATGCCGATGCCCTGGCAAGCAGGTTGAAGGTTTGAAAGACGAAACCGATCTCCTTGTTTCTAATCCGAGCCAGCTCATCGTCTTCCATGTCGCTGGCGAGCTTTCCATTCAGGTAGTAAAGACCTTTGGTCGGAGTGTCAAGGCATCCGATCAGGTTCATCAGCGTGGACTTGCCGGAGCCTGAGGGACCCATGATGGCGACGTACTCGCCGCGCTTGATCTGGATGCTGACACCGGAGACCGCGTGGATCTCCTGGTCGCCCATGATATAGGTCTTCCAGAGATCGTACGTGCGAATGACGATGCCTTCACGCCTAAGCTCGTCACCTCGCTCCTGCCGCTCCCTTGGGCTGAGCTCTTCAACCGCTGTTTCCAAACCTGGCATGCTAACCCGCGACTGGAGCGGAAGGCCCGGCAAGAGCCTTGTTGTCGACCTTCACCTTAGCCTCATTTCGGAGCGTGCGGATCACCTGATAACTTCCAGTTACGATCTGATCTCCATCTTTCAGGCCGCTGAGGACTTCTATATCGGTAGCGCCGGTAATTCCGGTCTTGACCTCTCGAAATTCGGCTTTGCCGTTGTTCACTACAAACACGCCTTGCAGCTCTTCCTTGGCGGCCTTTTGCGCTGCGGCATCCATTGGCGGCGGCGGACCCTTTTTGCCTGGTTTCGGCTGCGCCAGCTGACCCTTTTGACGAATGGTCAGAGCCTGGATGGGAATCGCGAGCACATGAGATCGCGTGGCGGTCGTAATCTTAGCCGTGCAGGAGAGCCCTGGGCGCACTAGATCTTTCGGGATGTCCAAGGCTATGACAACCTTAAAATCCTTCGCCTCCTGGCTTGAAGTTTGACTCTGCGATGCGGCAACTCCGGTAGAGCGGACGATGGCCGTATCGCCGATCTCCATGACTCGCCCTTTAAAGGTCTTATCCGGGATGGCGTCGATGGTCACTTCGGCCGGCTGGTCCATCTTCACTCCGACGATGTCTGTCTCGTCGACATGAACTTCCGCGGTGATGACGGACATATCGGCAATGGTCATGATGATGGAAGAGGTAGAGCTCATGATGCCGGGAACGACGGTTTCTCCGACGCGCACGGGCAAATCCGTTACCACTCCATCGAGCGGAGCGATGGCGTCGAACTGAGACAGCACGTTTTTAGAGACGGAGACCATGGCTTGCTGCTGAGTAACCTTCTTCTGCGCGGACGCAAGTTGAGCGGCATCCTGTTCCCGCTGCGATCGAGCCTGCGCGACCTTTTTTTCCGAGGCATCGAGAGTAGCGGCGGCTAAGTCGTAAGTCACCTTCTTGGCTTCAAAATCCTGAGCGGCGATGAGCTTGTCATTGAAGAGATCCTGGCTGCGCTTGAGATCGATTTTCTTCTGTTCCAGATCAGCCCGATCATGCTCAACCTGCGACTCCGCGACAGCGATGTTGTCGTCAGCCGATTTCAGGGCCGCCTCACTCGCCGCCGAATCGGCCAGCGCGGCATTCAAAGAAGCCTGTTGGGCCTGCAGGTTTGCCGCTGGCTGCACATTTGCCAGCCGGGCCAGAACTTGACCTTTCTTTACATGATCGCCTTCTTTGACCAGGATCTCGGTAATCGGAGCAGGGCCTTGCGCGGCCCCTATATTGATATAGTTTCTGGGCTTAATCTCACCGGAAGCGGTCACCAGCTCAGTCAGATCCGTCCGGCTCACTTTTCCGGTCTGAACGATAACGACACCGCGCTCGCTGATGCGAATGCTGGCGAACACCGCGCCGGCAATCAGCACCAGCAAGGTCAACAGGATAATTATTTTCCACTTTTTCTTCAAAATCGACGCACTCTCCCCGCGTCATTGGCAGACGGAAACACATTGCGAAATGTTCCCGCTTTTTACTGGTTTAAGAACGACTTTATCACGTTCTAGGCGGGCACCAGCCCCATGGCGGCCAAACGGCTGACGCGCGGGCCAGGCAGGATGATGCCGCTCAGATTGAGGGGATCGGCATTTGATACTGCGATGGTGGCATTTCCTTCTTGATTTCGCCGTACCGCGCGCAATAACTCGAGGGCTTCGGGGCGGGCAAACTGTTCTCCTGTGAAACCTGAGACGAATCGTCCGCCTCGAATCTCGCCGCGCGCTTCCATTCTTCGGAGGATGGGCAGCAGATCGCGCCAGGGCGGGGAGAGAGTTTCACGGACGAGCAGGTCGCGCAATAGGACGCCCCATCGGAGGAGCAACTGCTGGGCGAAACGCGTCAGGCGCTCCTCCCGATTTGTGTTGCTTGGCGCGTTGCGCATTAACGCCCACCGGCCAGCTGCATGACGGGGACGCTTATGGCTGCCGCGACCTTCACCACGGCGGCGCTTCGGATCGATGAGCGCGCGGAGGTTGTCGAATCCATCCGCGGTGACAAATCCTCCGGCTAACAATTCCCAGAGACCGTCTTCGACTTCGGCGGGCAATCGACCGGTTTGGCGCGCCAGATCGATGAAGAAGCTGGCGCCGTTTCGCTCGAGCGCGAGCAAGACATCGCGAGCAGGATGGGAGAGAGAGGATTGGTCCGCCGGTCCGCTTCCGTCGATCAGCCAGTCGGCGTCTTCACGCAAGAAGAGCGTGATAGGGGCGATACGAGTGGGGCGGACGCGGCGATTTTCCGCTAGCGCCGGATGCGGCGAACCTCGCGCCCACATCACCTCGCCGGCGAAGCAGAGCTCGTCTAGAAAATCGGGTTCATACTTGGCGGTCCGGCGTGCGAGGATCTCCGATTCCCACGCAGAGGCTGGAATTTCATAGCCCTGCAGCTGCCGGATGATTTGGAGCGTGCCATCGGCGCCATGGAGCTGGGTTCCCGGCGAGACATGCTGCCAGGTTTGCAGGAAGCGCTCAAAATCGAGAGCGGTCACCGGCTCAATTTCGCGGCGCAAACGGCCTAGCGTTCCGCGATGAATGCGGGCCAGAATGCGGCGATTGCACCATTCGAGCTCGCCGTCGCGATTGCTGAAATGGCCGCGCAGGACCTGGCCTTGCGCTTCGAGCTTCAGGAGCGCGGACTCGATTGCTTCCGGGGTAAAAGCGAGTTTGTCGGCGAGGCCCGTAACAGTTAGGGGCCCGGCCGATTCCATCCAGCCTGAGACGACTGCATTTGGATCGTCGGCGACGGGCAGACGTTCGACCGCGATCCAGAATGGCGAGCCGCCGCGCACGAGGATGGAAACGCGTCCATGCGCCGCGAGCTCGTCGAAGAAGGGCTGCCACTCTGAAACGGGGCGCAATCGTATCAAAGTGAGCAGCGCATCGTGAAGCTCGTCCGCATCGCGCGCTTCCGGCCATGACTCGGCTGAAATCTGGCCGATGACCGCGGGATCGAGGATCCCTTCTCCGGCTGTGACATCGGTTCCGAGCGTCTGCCGCAACTGAACCGCGCGAGTGCGGCGCTCTTCTAAAGGAGCGTCGTCGAGGAACGCGTAGGGGTTGGCGTTTATGATCTCATGAGAGAACTGAGATGCCTGCGCGG
>JBAUUG010000601.1:0-4580 GCA_049582585.1 Bryobacteraceae bacterium
CCCGCTCTCCAGGTCCCACACCTTCAGCGTGTGGTCAGAGGACGCCGAGACCGCCCGCTTGCCGTCCGCGGTCAGCGCCACGCCAGTGACAGAGCGAGAATGGCCTTCCAGCGTCCGCAGCTCGCGCCCGCTCTCCAGGTCCCACACCTTGAGAGTGTTGTCATCGGACGCCGAGACCGCCCGCTTGCCGTCCCTCGTCAGCGCCACGCTAGTGAGACTAGAATGGCCTTCCAGCGTACGCAGCAATCCGGTGCCCGGTGGATGGAGCGCCGGGTGGAGCGCTCGCAGCCAAGGCTTTGCTGCCCCTTGAACAAGGTCGCCAACAAAGACCGACACTTCCGGGGAACCGAGGTGCGGAAGTAGCCGTGCAGTCACTTGCGACGCAAATTGCCAGGGGTCACTTTGAATCACATGGGCAGAAAGCCGAACGGCTCCATGGATCAAACTGAGCGTTTGGCCGTCCGGGAAACAGGCTCGCACATAGTCAAGCTGCAGGGCGTGCAATTTAATGCCACGCGCCGGATCGTCTGCCGTTTCCCAGGTGGCCAAAGATCTCTCCACAAGGTAGCGGGCGCTGTGACGGCTTTCGGCTTCGTCTATGTTCCCGAGAGTTCGCAAAACTGACAATGGAGCAGACACATCTTCCAACAGAACGGCCAGTTTCAGATACCGCTTCTCCATATGAGATGGAAGTGCTTGGATGCTCACCGCCAGGCTTTTGAAGAAGCTCTCCTGCCCTGAAGGCAGCCGTTCTTGAATCGCCTGGAGATCAACCCTTTGGAGCGCAGAAAGTGTATCCTGCCAGTCGAGCCGAGACAGCCTGCGCAGGCTGGCGCCGATTTGTGCGATGGCTAGCGCTAGACCCGCGCAGCATTTGATAATCTCATCGGCTTCGGGCGGCAGGTCCAGTTCCTCGGTGCCGGATGAACGGGCCAGCAGGTCGCGTGCTTCGCTCGTTGTTAATACATGGGCGGAATAGGTCCGGTCGGTCAGTGCTCTCGCAATACCTGCATCTCGCGTCGTGAACAGCAGGCGTGAGCGAGGCGCATCGTCAACGGACAAGGGCCTCAAATGTTCCGCGTTCCATACGTTATCCACGACGACGAGGGCGGCTTTCTGACGCAGAAGCGTTCGGTAGCGGTGCTCGCATGCCACTTTCGTATCCCATCCGCGCTCCACGTCTTCGCCCAGCGCTCGGCCTACCTCGCGCATTTGGGCCACTACGTTGCCGTCCCACTCGCGGCCCATCGTAATCCACGCAATGCCGTCCGGAAAGGCACGCTGCACAGCGGCATCGCGGCAGAGAGCGGTGGCTAGAACCGTTTTCCCAATGCCTCCCATCCCCGCCACGGCACTGATGCCGATTTTCGTTTCCTCCCCTTCGCTGAACAGGACATCGCGCAAGGCGGCGACAGCATCTTCCCGGGGGATAAAGGATCTGGGCAGAGGCGGAATGGTGTCATAGCGAGGTGGAGGCAAGCAAAAATTTGCCGGCAACTCCGCCTGGAGGTCGGCAAGCAGCTCTCCATCAGAAACCGGGAACGTGCGATAGTTGAGCGTAAATAAATGAACCGGGCGGGTCGCATCCCGGCTCGCCAAGATCGGGATCACCTGCTTGCGCCCTTCCAGAGCCCACATCTGTTCGGCACGGCAGATTTCCGAGACATATGAGCCTTTGCTGATTACCGCAATCAGGGAATCGCAATGGGTCAGTGCCTCCTCGATGTCCTTGCTCCAGGAGGCGCCACCCCGAATACGCTCGGTATCGATCCACACGTCGCAGCCGGCTTCGTGGAGCGTCGTACCGAGACGGCGCGCCACCTCGGAACCATCTTTCCGTGAGTAGGATATGAAAACGCGAGGAGTTCTCACATCAGTTCTTCGCGTCTCTGCGGCGCTCGCAGACATTGAAGCATGATTTTAGCGGATTGAGAGTGATCCGTAGGGACGGTAATTCGCGCATTGGGCAAGCGGCTAACGCGTTGCAAGACTCGATTCAATCCAATTCTCGATACTTGCGCGAAGTGCGCTGAGAGGAATCGAGCCCTGTTCGAGAACGGCTTGATGGAAGGCGCGCAGATCGAATTTCGTTCCAAGGCGCTTTCGTGCTTCCTCTCGAAGCGACAGGATCTCCAGACCGCCCATCTCGTAGGACGTTTCTTCGGAGAGCCGCTCAGCGTAATTGGCCCAGCCCTCCACGTACGCCGAGTTGTAGACCAGCTTCGCCAGCTTTGTTGCCGGCTGCAGGCGCCGCGCGGTGGCGATTTGCAGATGGTGGCCCGGCACAGTCTCATGAACTGCGGTAATCTCGGTTGCCCCACGAGTCTCATCTGCCCAATCGTCTGTGGAGATCCAAAAAGTTGCAGGTTCCTCATCGTTCTGATTCGGCTGATAATGTGAGCTCACGCCCGATCCCCGCTGATATTCGGGCAGCGCTTTCACGATGACAGCTTGAGACGGAAGCTGAAAAAAAAGAGCGTGGCTTCGTCCTTCGGAACGTTCCACCATCGCGCGTGAAAACTGAATCAATTGTGCGGAGGAGTTGAACCGGTTATTCGGATCCTCGTGACTCCGCTGCACGATTTCCGCCATCTTGGTCGTTTGATACAGGCGAGCGCCGATGCTTTGTATCTCTTTCGTGCTCTCGGCCACGATTTTCTTGCCCGCCTCAAATACGAGCTCCGGTGAATCGTGCGTGGTGGTGTAGCGTTCCAGATAAGCCCGGCAGCATGCACTTCCATTCGGAAGGTCTGACATCCCCAGAGATGTTCTCGCCTCAGGGAGGTATTCGGAACGAAGGAAGTCCGCGTATCTTTCGATAGCCGGGTTGATCTGAACCGAAATCTCTTCGCGGAGAGCATTCGCGAATGCGGGGTCCTTTGCGCGCTTGGCCGGCAAGTAAAACGGGCAATCTTCCGGAGTTGCCGCAAGCAACCTCTCGAGTTGCTCTAATACTCTCGTCACAACCGCTCGGGGTACAGAATAGCCGCTTGCCAAGCCCGCGCGCAGGTTCGCCATGTCGGTCTGAAGATAAGCGGGAAGCGTGCTCCAAAGGCGTAACGCGCGCCTCCTCTCGTCCGGTGTCGCAACGGGCTGGGTTGCCGCCAGAGACGGCATTTCAATTTGCCAACCTTCCATCTGGCTCAAATCCCAAAGCTCTGATCGGCAAACTCGCAAGCCGCGCCGCGATTCCAGTTCCTCGACGAGAACGGAATACGTTGGCTCAAAATCTTTGGTTCCTGCGCCGCCAATTGCCTTCAGCTTCGTCACGATGGTATCTTCATGACTGCGGAGATCTGCCAGAGCGGCTGGGCTGCGATCCGGAAAGTGCATATCCGAGGCGTCTCGGACGCCGATCTCGCGTGCCAGAGCGGGGTCGTACTGCAGTCTCAAATTGACATACTCGTCTGCCAGCTCTTCGATTTGCGCCGAAGACCGGGACGGCTCCGTAATGGAGCACGCGATTACGCCAATGAGAGCGATTAACGGCAGAACTAAACCAGCGGATGGCATCCCACTATCACCGAAAGCATCGCGCCCTCCCGCCGGATGCTCAATTTCTGTGGCCCCATAGCGTGCTCAAAATACTCGCGCGCCTCATCCAGACTAAAAGCATTGGCCGGACGCCCGTTGATGGTAAGGATCTCATCGCCATCCCGTATTCCTGCGGCGGATGCCGGGGTGCCCGCGATAACCATGAAGACTTTGAGACTTGAGAAGTCCGGTCCTCCAGCACTAAGAATCCAGCCTGCGTGATCGAATTCAAACATTTGAGACAAGCTGGCATTCGCCTCGAAAAAAGCTCGGCTCCTCGCGTAATCAAAGGTGATCGTGAACCGCTTCAGCACTCCATAGCCAAGCTGGCCCGCCCGGTTCGTGTCCTCTTCCGCCATCGCGATGACCGGGTTTTTAAGGCTGAAATCGGCAAAGCGCAACCACTCCCCTCGTGTGAACCACGCCTGTGTCTCGCCTCCTAAGCTGATGCCCTTCATCGCGAGTACCCCGGGCGCATCGGTCCGAAGTCCGTTTCGGCGCGCGAAGGCGGCGTTCATCGAAAACGGGTCTACCTTACCGGTATCGATTTCGACAGAGGCATGAATCGGCTTTCCGTTCGAACCTTGGACTTCGGCATCGATGTAAGGCTGATGGCTCGCCAAGTTGAGCGCCACGGACCGGCCCGAGCCGGATCGAGATGGGAATTTCCACCCCGCTCTTCGATGCGTTTTCTACCGCGCCTGCCGGAGCGCGGCAGACCTGAGCATTTGAAGCACAAACAACCAACAGAAAGAAAACAACCTTCACCACAGTCTCCCGCTCAGGGATACGCACAGCGGGACTGAGGAGTTCGCTATCTACCAAAAATTTTTTTACCTTTTTTTTCAAAGAACAGACCCCGTTTTCGCAATCAGTAGTGAGGGGATCTCGCACGAGCGGGATTCATCAAGGACAAACCATGACGCGAAAACAACTCACGGGCGCCGCTCTCGCCGCGCTTTTTTTCATCACCACGGCCGGAGCCCAGCAAGTACAGTCGCCCATCGTGCCTCGGCTGATTCAGTTCAGCGGCGTATTAAAGGATA
>JBAUUG010000602.1:0-9119 GCA_049582585.1 Bryobacteraceae bacterium
CCGAGCGAAACACGTTCGCCGCCTCCAGCTGATCGCCCGAGATAAGAAGGGCGCGTGAGGCTTCGATCCGCACAGCCACATGCTTGTCGCGAAGCGCAATTGGGAGCACCGTATTTCCGGCAGCCGGCGAAATCAAAGCGAGGAGAGATATGGCCCGTTTTCGACGCTCCCTGGAGCCTGACGAGAAGGCTTTCACCCACTCCGTGGCGAATCCGTGATCGAGCGCAAATTGCGCAACGCGTTCCCGCCCGGAGGCTTTCAAAGTAACCAGAGCATGCGCAATGCTCTCTTCAAGGACTTGCCGGTCCAGACCGCTTTTCGGCACGCCCGATGACCAGGATTCCCCCTCGAACGCTAGCGCCAGGACGCGATCCCGGATGGCGGGACGAATCTGATCATGCAGGCTCCTCTTCAGCCGCGTGTAAGCACGCACTACGAGCAGGTATAGAGATAAAGCGATGATCGCAATGATGTCGAAGATCGCAAAACCGATCGCCCACCGAGAGATTTGGTCGTGGATTGCCGGCTTCAAAAGAAGTACAAGGGCTTGATCTAGAAGATAGACCGCCACGCAAACCGCGAAAGCTTTTGAATAGACTGCCCAGGCATCCCGCGTAATCACAAATTTCCATCTACTCGCCGCTACAGCCGCCCGATCACGCGCTTGAGGCGCATCATCAGCTCCATGGGATTGAAGGGCTTAATTACGTAGTCGTCCGCCCCAAGCCTGAATCCGCGCAGGATATGCATTTCCTGTTCACATCCGGTAAGCAGAATCACTCGGGTTTGAGCTACCTCTGGAAGGCTTCTCATCCTTGAAAGGACCTCGAAACCATCTATATTCGGCATGTTGACATCCAGCACGGCGGCACAGGGCCTCAGTTTTTTGATCAACTCGAGAGCGTCTCCGCCGTTGGAGGCTACTTCGCAAGTCAGGCCATTGCGCTGCAGCGTCAGGCGTACCAGCGCGGTGATGGAGGGATCGTCATCCGCCAATACGATGGTTGAGCCCAAGGGCAGCGCTCGAGCCCCAGGGTGAGGTCCAGGCCGCAGAGCCAGGACGCAGCGCAGCAAAACCTCCTCCGGCATGCCCGGCCAAACACAAAACTCACGGTAAGATACCTGCGACTGAGCCAGCAGCATCAGGTGAACCGGCGGGTGCCCGACCGCGATACATCGATCGGTTACGTTCGACAGCTCCTCAGGCTTAAGCCAGTCCGTGTCTGCCGCGCTTTCAATATTGATCAGGATCAGCTCGAAGGGCTTAAAAAGATCTGCTGAAGGACGGACTTCGAGGGAAAGTGGCCGCGCGAAAGCGTCCGCCTCGCTGATGATTTGCGTCAGCTCGGCAGCCGTGGCTGCGGCGAATCCTATCAGTGCAGCCCGTTTCCCTGAGAGCGCTTCCCGGGCGTAGCTCAGTGTGTCTCGAGCGGATACGCTAATCAAGGCCGCGCCTCTTGTAAACGGTCGCGGCGCTGTGCGATTTCTGAATCGCCGGGATCGAGCGCCAGCGCCCTTTGATACTGCCGCAGTGCCTCTTCGGGACGCCGCTCGGCTTCCGCAATGCGGCCCAGGAAAGCGTGGAAATCTTCGCGCCGGTCATCCAGGCTCACGCCTCTTTGGAATATCTTTTCGGCGTCGGGCATCCTGCCTTGACGCCAAGCCACAATTCCATCGATCAATACTGCATCGGTATTGTTCGGCGCCCTGTGCAGTACGCTCAGCGCCGCTTCGTCGGCCTCCCGCAGATGGTTCAGCCTTAAATCAATCAGCGCAAGTCCGGTCTGGGCGTCAAGGTTTTTAGGATCTTTTGACTGGCTGCGACGGTACAGATCCGCGGCCCGATTGAAATCTCCTTTCATTTGGAGCACGTGCGCGAATGCGTTCAACAAATCGATGTTCTCCGGATCGGAAGATAGACATTGCTCATACGCCTGAACCGCTGCATCCAGGTCGGGGCTCTTGCCGGATGCTTTCTCGATCGCTGGGCAGCCCCCGGAAGGCGGTTGCGCCGCTTCCGGCCCGGAACTCGCGGGCGCTTGAGGAAGCGGTGTCGTCTCAGCAACGACCACGGCGGCGGGTTCCGCCTGAGGCTTCCCCATATTCGCCAGACCGGCGTTCTTTTTGTGAATGGTGTAAAGGTAATAGCCCGTCAAGACGAAAGAACACAGTAGAGGAACCCAGACCTTTAGTTTGGGAGTCTCGGTGGATAAACGCGCGGCGCGGCCTAACAATTGCCGTCCATCCTTCAGCAATTGGGCCTCATCGGACAACTTCTTGATGGGAACTCGTCGAGTTTGCATAGCACTTCGATCGCGGGGCTCCGATGCCATTGATTCAAATCCGCGTCGTTAGAACCCTCATCGGCAAAAGCTGAACGGATTGGTGAATCCCAGGGACAGATTCGGTGGAAAGAAGTTGTCGAATTCCCTACACGTGAGCAACCCGGGATAGGGCCGCTTATTTCCTGAGGATCCTGCCCTTAGATGCGGAGCGCACCCAGGGTTTCACGAACCGTGCTCAGGAGGACCTCTGGCGTAAACGGCTTTGTAAGCAGAGTTGCCTCAGCCTGCGACACGCCGCCCGGAAGAATGACTGCATTTGCGGTGTAGCCCGACATGTAGACCACCTTGATATCCGGCCGGAACTGGAGAATCTGCTCGGCTACCTGTGGTCCGCTCATCTTGGGCATCACCACATCGGTCAGAAGTAATGAAATGTTTCCTTGAAATTCCTTAGCGATCTGAGGCGCCTCGCTCGCTTTGCCGGTCTGTAATATCGTGTAGCCCTCATCGGCAAGCACTTCTACAACCAACTTTCGCACCGCTGCCTCATCCTCCACCACCAGGATGGTTTCGGCGCTTCGCATAGCGGGCGCGGCTGGGGTGACCGTCGGCTCGCTTGTGGCTGGCTCCTCCCCCTTGATTCTCGGCAGATAGACCTGAAATGTGCTGCCTAGACCGTGCTCGCTGTGTACGCGGACCTCGCCTCCGCTCTGCTTCACAATCCCATACACGGTGGCGAGCCCTAATCCGGTTCCCTTTCCAACCTCTTTTGTGGTGAAGAACGGCTCAAAAATACGTTTCTGCAGTTCCTTGTCCATACCCACGCCCGTATCACGGACTGACATCATCACGTAGGACCCAGGTTCGAGAGCGCCGCGCTCTCCCGTGAACTCTCCATCGAGGTCCACGTTAACAGTCTCAATGGTCAGTTGGCCGCCCTTCGGCATGGCATCCCGGGCGTTTACCACCAAGTTCATGATGACCTGCTCCATTTGCGCGGAATCCGCCTTGGCAAACCCAAGACTTGGATCGAGGACCGTCCGAAGCTCGATGTCCTCGCTTATCATCCGGCCCAACAACTTTTGAATTTCTGTCACCACCACGTTTAAATTGACTTTCTTGAAGTCGAGTTTCTGCCGGCGGCTGAAGGCCAAAAGTTGCCTCGTTAACCGGCTGGCGCGATTTGCGGCATCCAGGATGGGCTCGAGATGCTCGACCGTAGGTTTGCCGGAAGCAAACCCTTTCTCGAGCAAGTGTCCATGCCCATTAATTACAGTCAGCAGATTGTTGAAATCGTGAGCTACGCCGCCCGCCAGTTGGCCAATCGCTTCCATCTTCTGCGATTGAAGCAGCTGTTGCTCCAGTTCCCGGTGCGCAGTGATATCCTGCGCCGCGCCATAGACGCGCATGACGCAGTCGTCTCCTCCTTCCGGCATCGCCCGCGCGTAAGCCCGCACCCAGCGAACCTCTCCGTTCTTCTTTACAGTTCGAACTTCCATTAAGTCCGGCCGATTGGAGAGCAGGGCCTGTTGATGCCGGGAAACAACCTCAAGGTCCTCTGGATGATAGAGGCTGTTCCAGCCCCGCGCGTTGATTTCCTCGATTGAAAAACCGGTCAGGCGCTCGAACGGGGTGGTTGTCCAATCGCAGACGAAACTGCCGCCGGGTCCTATACAGAGCGCATACGCGTAATCGGAAGTGACTTCCGAGATCAAGCGGTAGCGTTCTTCGCTTTGGCGCAGGGCCTCGCCCGCCGATACGCTTTCGGCGCGCAAGCGCCGTTGTTCCAGCGCGCGCTTGACGGCTTCTCCCAGCCGGGAGAGCCGGTCCTTGAGCAAATAGTCGTAGGCCCCGCGTTTCATTGCATCGACGGCGCGATCTTCGCCGAGACTTCCGGAAACCAGCAGAAACGGAATGTCCAGCTCGCGCCCGTGCAGTAGATCCAGCGCACGGAGACCGTCGAATTGGGGCAGACTTGCGTCGGCAAGAATAAGCTCGGGAGCTTCGTCCAATCCGGCCAGATACTGGGCCTCAGTCTCCACTCTCCGCCACTCGGGGACGAAGCCGGCGCGCTTCAATTGATAGACCGCCAGCTCGGCGTCTGCGGGGTTGTCTTCGACGATCAGCACTCGTATGGGGTCAGTCACATTCCGTCCGGGAAAACCATGCAAAAGGCGTTAATCAGGTAGCCACGCATCACAGCGCGCGCTCCGGGGCTGCGTGGTTCAAAACCAGCCAGTAAAGACCGAGCTGCAGGACCGCCGCAACAAAGTCATTCATATTGACCGGCTTGCGAACATAGCTGTTGGCCCCCAGGCCGTAACCGCTGATGCGGTCTTGTTCTTCGTCAGAGGAGGTCAAAATGACCACCGGCAGCAGCCGCGTGCGCGCATCCGCCCGCAGACGCCGTAGTACCTCGAGGCCATCCAGCTTTGGCAGCTTCAAATCCAAAAGGATGAGCTTTAGCTTTGAAGCCACACTGTGGCCTTCTTGCGCTCCGGTGCCGAACATATAATCGAGCGCTTCGGCTCCGTCACGAGCCACCACCATCTCATTAGCGATGTTGTTCTTCTTGAGCGCCCGAACCGTCAAAGCTTCATCGTCGGCGTTGTCTTCAATCAGCAATATCATCGGCTATTCCTCTCCACTTCTTCTCAATGCGCGCATGTCAGAGGCTAAAGAAAAACGTAGCGCCCTTTTCAACATCGGCTTCCGCCCAAATCTCCCCGCCATGCCTATGAATGATTCTTTGCACCGTGGCGAGTCCAACGCCCGTACCCGGGAATTCAGAATTCGTATGAAGCCGTTGAAAAGCCCCAAACAGCCGAGCCGCATAGCGCGGATCAAAACCAGCTCCGTCGTCGCGCACAAAATACGCGGGTTGCCCTTCGTGCTGGGATTCGCCGAATTCGATTCGGGCGCGGCTATGGCGGCCAGTGTATTTCCAGGCGTTGCCGAGCAAGTTTTCTATTGCGATCCGCAAGAGACGCAAATCGCCGTTCACGAATAGATCCTGCTCCACTACGAATTCCACCGCCCGTTCCGGCTCCTTCTTTTCGAGCTCAGCCGCGACCGAGCTCACTATCTCGCTGAGGTTGAATTCCTGCTTCCGCATCTCGCTTCTGGTAATGCGCGAGAGATTCAGCAAATCGTCAATCAGGCCCGACATCCGTTGCGTTGCGGCACGCACGCGTTCCAGGTGGTTCTTACCTTCCGAATCGAGCTTGTCCCCGTAATCTTCCAAAAGCGCCTGGCTGAATCCGTCAATGCTGCGGAGAGGCGTTCGCAAATCGTGCGCAACCGAATAGGCGAACGATTCAAGTTCTTTGTTCGCGGCGGCGAGCTGCGTAGTGCGCTCCTCGACACGTTGCTCCATTTCGTTATGAGCTCTCAGCAGCTCCGTATCGCGCCGTTGAATTTGAGCCAACATCTCGTTGAACGCGTTAATCAACGTGGATACTTCGTCTCGATTACCGGTTAGAGCAACGCGAATCGAATAGTCTTTCTCGCGGGAGACCCTGCGGACAGTCTCCGCCAACTGTACGATCGGCTGGGCGATTACGCGCTGAGACATCCGAGAGATCAGCAGCGCCGCTATCAGGGAGATGAATAAAACGCCGGCGACGATGAGTGTATAGTTCTTCAGACGATCGTTCAAACCCTGCAAATCCGATTGGATAAACACGAAGCCAATGGGCCTGCCTTCATAAAGGATGGAGCAAACCAATGCGATTTGGCCGCTCTTAAAAAAGTGAGCCTGTGTCCGGCCTGCGGGAATTCTCGGCAACGGCAGACTCTGCACGCTGCGATCGCGCCTGTACCCGGCGAAGAACTGACGGTCCGGTGTAAAAATCTGCGCGTACAAAATGTGAGGCGATGCCGCTAATGCCGAGAGCGTGTTTTCCGCGGCACGCGGATCGTTGAACACGAGTGCAGTAACAGTATTAGCTCCGATAACCTTGGCCTCGGTGGACAGGTTCGTTGCGATGCCTGTTCGAAAGGTGTAGATATCGTAAACGAAGAAAGCCGCACAGGCCAGCAGCAAAGCCGCGCCGCTCACTAGCATATTCAACAAAGTGAGTTTCTGGGAAATCGAATACCGCCGGAAGCTTAATGGCATGTCTCACTCCCGAGGAGCCCGGCTCCTTCTCACGGTCGCCGCTACCTTAAGAAGCTCGGAACTTAGAGTAAGACCGCAGTTCTGGGTGGCAGTGAGGTTGACCTCAAAACGGACTCGATTCCCCTCCCGAACGAAATGAATCATGCCGCCCCGCTCGGAGAACTGCGGCATGTCGCTGACCGTTAAAATTGCCGCTTTATCTACGGCGTCCAAAATGGTGCGAAGTTGACTTTCCTCCGAAGAGCTGATGAACAGGATCTGACAATTCGCTATCTCTTGGGGAACCGATATTCGCTTTGCTATAACCTCTGAGCCGCCCATGTTTTCGCCGGCTAAAACGGAATCGAGAGCTGGTCCCAACGGATCCTGGCCGAAAACGCAGATGGTGAAGGGTCTGCCTTTGACTCCGGTGACGCGGTCCGGCCACCGAACAAATTTTCCGAAGTTGTAGAGGTAGGCGGCCTCAACCTGAGACTCAGTAGAGGACAGCCGCTCTCCATACAAGCTCGATACCGAAAACAGCAGCGCGAACAGCGCGATAACCACCTTTCGCAAGAGAAGGCGCTGCAGACACGCGGCTGCGCGATTTGGCCGGGCTTCGAATGAGCCCAGGGCGGGGAAACGGGAGTGAATGCGGATTTCCATCACCTCCGCCACGTGAACTGCGCGTAGGCCGCGCGCTTGATGCCGACCAGCAGCCCGGGATCACCGCTGAACTCAGCATGGTGGGGCTGAAACAGGTTTTGTCCCACCATGGACACTTCTAGGTTTCGGGCAAAATGCCACCCGATTCGGGCATCCATGGTTGCATAAGCCTGGACGCCTTGGGCCGGCAAGGCGCTTTCGTAACGAAAAGTTGGATCGAGCTCAAGTCCTTTCGGCAGCTGCACGAAAGACTGGATTGCGGCCTGGTGGCGCGGGCTCGAACTCTCGTCCGTGTAGACCGTTCCGGTATCGGAATTCCCGGTCTTGTTCTTCAGATCCAGACTCACGTAAGAATAAGTAGCCCTTAATTCCAGCCAGCCGGCCGCTTTCCAATCGGGCGCGATTTCGCCGCCGTTTGTGGTGCCCTTGATTCCGTTTGCCCATGGCACGGTAAGCAGCAAATCGGGCTGCCCGGCGAGGTCCACAACCGAGTAGGACACCGACCCGAAACTGGTGAGATTGTCGTAATTATTGTGGAATAGCGAAATATCCACGTAAAACCGGGGCGTAACCAGCTTCCGATATCCGGCTTCGTACCCCAGCAGCGTCTCGGAGCGAAACTTCGGATCTCCGACGATTTTTACGAATTCGGGCAGGGGACTGGTGGTCAGCAAGGCCGTTAGATCAAGGTCCGTGTCGAGACGCGACGGAGTGCGGACAGCGCGCGTAACCGCTGCCCAGAAGGTTTGGTGCGCGGTTGGCGTCCACAACAAACGAGCACTGGGCTGGATCTCCCATCCGGTATAAATGTTGTGCTCGAACTTCGTTCCCAGGGTCGCCCAGAGCTTGTCTTGAATAATCGCGATCTCATCCTGCGCAAAGACGCTATATATGTTGTCGGATTGATGTTGCGGAATAAAGTTTATGCTGGCAACTGTCTGGGTGAAGTCGCTAGGACTCCATCGAGCGCCTAAACCCCAGATAATGTCCTGGCGCGGGAAAAACGTTATGTGGTGAATAAAATCGATATCGAAGGTGTCGCGGGTCTCTCCCAACTGCGGACTCAGACGGTAAGTTCGGTCGAAGTACGCCTGAACCTGAATGTCGGAACCTTCCAGCTTGTGTTGCCATCGACCCAGGATGTGGCTGCCCGATACGTTCTGAACTCCCTGAACATTGGTCGAGGAAGGCGGTGAAAGGGATGTGACGTTTGCCAGTTCCCCGATTTCACCTTTGTAGAGGCTGCCGTCCAGAAAAAACGAGTCGCGTCCTTGATCGTCCCAATCCAGCCGGAAGCCGCCCTGCCCAAATTGCCAGTCATCGAAGGCGCCGATGTTGGGATGGAACTCGGGCCCGTCGGCGAAGGCCATCCCGTAAACACGGTAACTGAGGTTTTCGCCAAAAGAGCCTCCGTACCGGAATTCTCCGTTGCCGCGGTCGACGTTTCCGCCGCCCGCCGAAATCAATGTCCCCTGACTGTCCTTGGATTTTTTGGTGATGATGTTGATCACGCCGTTGACCGCATTCGCTCCCCAAACCGTGCCGCCGGGTCCCCGGATGACTTCGATCCGGTCGACATCCTGCAGCATCACGTTTTCGACGTTCCAATACACGCCTGCATAGAGGGGTGTATAAACGCTGCGTCCGTCAATCAGCACCAGCACCGATTTCGAAAACCCGCTGCCGAATCCACGTATGCCCACGGCCCAGGTGTTGGAATCGATGCGGGCGACCTCCACGCCGGGCGCGAGCCTAAGAGCTTCCGGAATGCTGGTTGCTCCGGAGCGGCGGATATCGTCCTGAGTAATGACGTAAATCGCGGCGGTAGTCCGCCACACCTGCTCCGGCTCTTTCGAGGCACTTGTCACTTCAACGTTGCCGAGCTGTTCCAGACTGAGTTGCTTGAGAGGGTCGCCGCCGGTTTGGTCCCCCGGCGATTGGCCACCTTGGCTCTCGTTGAACAATCCAACCCCCCAGATTGCAAGGATCAGTGCCGCCGCGCGTCTCAGAACCGGTAGCCAGGCTGTAAGCGGCAGTTTCCCTGAGTTTCGCGAGCTCTCCGCGAGATG
>JBAUUG010000603.1:0-8083 GCA_049582585.1 Bryobacteraceae bacterium
TTGATCGTTGTTGCAGCTTCAGATTCACACTTATGTCTCTCGTTTTACAAAACAGCCTGAATTTTGTGGCAAGACTTTTGGATCTTATAGACCTGCCTGCGCGTATTCCGCTATGTGAGTCACAAAAATTGACGTCGGCTTGTAACTAAACCGATTCTGCTGACTATTTGCAACTGAGAAGTGCCGCGACCGATTTGCTAACCACACGCCGGTTCATCCGTATTCTTAACGAGACCTGGGGCGTGGGCGACCGGTGTCGGCGCCAAACACAGTCAAGGGAAACGAAATGGCGGATTTGCAGGAAGCGCTTCGGCAACTAAGAAAAGCACCCGGATTCACCACCACCGCGGTGATCACGCTCGCCTTGGGTATTGGCGCCACGACCGCCATCTTCACCCTCGTTCATCAGGTGATGCTCAAGTCTCTGCCGGTCGCCAAGCCCGAAGAACTCTGGCGTGTGGGCGACAAAATCCGCTGCTGCAACTGGGGCGGGTACACACAGGATAGGGATGGGAACTTTTCGCTCTTCTCCTACGAAGCCTACAAGAATTTCCGCGAACACACGCCCGAGTTCGCCGACCTTGCCGCACTTCAAGCCGGCAATGCGCCACTCGGTGTCCGCCGCGCAGGATCGCAGGGCCCCGCCGACACGCGCAATGGCGAATACGTCTCCGGCAATTTCTTTCGAACCCTCGGCGTCCATCCCTGGATCGGCCGTTTGATGACCGACGCCGACGATCAGCCCGGCGCGCCTCCCGTCGCCGTCATGAGCTATCACATCTGGAGCGATAAATACGGCTCCGATCCCTCCGTGGTGGGTTCGAGTTATCAGATCAACGGCCATCCCTTTACCGCGATCGGCGTCGCTCCTCCCGGCTTCTACGGCGCCAAGCTCGACGGCTGGGGCATGCCCGATATCTGGATCCCGGTCAACGCCGAGCCTCTTCTCGATGGCAATGCCCAGCGCCTCAAACGCCCCAATACGAACTGGCTCGACGTCGTCGGCCGCGTGCGCCCCGGCGTAAATCCCAAGTCGCTCGAAGCCAAGCTGCGCGTCGAGTTCCATGACTGGCTCGCGAGCCATGTGCCCGACATGGAGCCCGGCGAAAGGCAGACCTGGCGTCAGCAGACCCTGCATCTCATTCCCGGCGGCGCAGGTGTCGCAGCCATGCGCGATCAATACGAGGCTGGATTGAAGCTGCTGCTCATCGCAGCCGGCTGTGTGCTGCTTGTAGCCTGCGGCAATCTTGCCAACCTCATGCTCGCCCGCGGCTTGAAGGAGCGCTCGCAAACTTCTCTGCGCGTCGCTCTCGGCGCCTCGCGCGGCCGCCTGGTGCGCAAAGCGCTCGTTGAATCCACACTGCTCGCCATCCTCGGCGGCATTCTCGGAATCGGAATCGCCTACGGGGGCAGCAAACTGATTCTCTATCTCGCGTTCCACAACGGCGGCGGCCCGGCGAACTACGTCCCGATCGACGCGTCGCCCTCCTGGCCCGTTCTGCTCTTTATGCTCGCGGTCTCGGTGCTCACCGGAATATTTTTCGGTATCGCTCCCGCCTGGATGACTTCGCATGTCGATCCGGTCGAAGCTCTGCGCGGCAGCAATCGTTCCGTGCGCGGCGGCGGCTCCTTCGCGCAAAAATCGCTGGTTATCGCCCAAGCCGCGATGTCGCTCGTTCTGCTCTCCGCCGCTGCTCTGCTCGGCCAGAGCCTTCGCAATCTCGAGCGCCAGAATTTCGGTTTCGAAACCAAGGACCGCTATCTCGTCTCCATCAACCCAACACTCGGCAACTACACGCCCGAACAGATGGAGCCGTTCTTCCGCCGTATCGACGAGCGCCTCCTCCGCCTACCCGGAGTGCGCATGGTCGCTCCCGCTCTCTACGCGCCAATGAGCGGCGATAGCTGGAACGACGGCATTCGTATCGCCGGCCGCCCCGAACCCGGGCCCAAGGAAGATACCGGCGCAGGCTGGGCCCGCGTCATGTTTGGCTTCTTTGAAACTCTCGGCGCAAAAATCGTGCAGGGCCGTTCTTTCGAAGAGCAGGACACCGCCGCCACTCGCCCGATCGCCGTCGTCAACGAAGCCTTCGTTCGACGCTTTTTCAAACACCAAAACCCCATCGGCCAGCACTTCGGCATGGACCGCATTCAGTATGCCGGCAAATTCGAAATCGTCGGCGTTGTGCGCGATATCCGTTACATGACCTGGGATTACAAGGACCCTATTCGCCCGATGTTCTGGCTGCCCGAAACGCAAAGCGTCAAATACGGCGATCCGCAATTCGACACCTTCGACCTTTTCTCCCATTTCCTCTACAACATCGTCATCTGGGCGCCGGGCCATCCGCCCGGTATCGAAGCCGAAGTGCGCAAAGCGCTCGCCGCCGTCGATCCGAACCTCGTGGTCTATGGCGTGGATCCGTACTCGAAAATCCTGGCCGGCGATTTTCAACAGCAGAACATGATCTCGACCCTCACCATGCTCTTCGGCGTGCTCGGCCTTGTTCTCGCCGCCGTGGGCTTGTACGGCGTGATGGCCTACACCGTCGAACAGCGCACGAACGAGATCGGCGTGCGTATGGCGCTCGGCGCCAATCGCGCTAGCGTGGTCCGCATGGTCCTTCGCGGCGCATTCTTCCAGATCGGCATCGGACTCGGCCTCGGTATCCCGCTCGCCATCGTCACCGGCCGGCTCATGACGCGTCAACTCTTCGGCGTTTCTCCGTGGGATCCGCGCATGCTCACCATCGCTACATTATTACTCTGCGCCGCCGCGCTCCTGGCATCCTTGATTCCCGCTGCGCGGGCCGCCAGCGTCGAGCCTATGGTCGCGCTACGCACCGAGTAGCAAATCTGTAGGTTAAGTCATTCCATCCACTCCGCGCCCCCTCTTTCTTCTACCCAAATCCCGAAAGAGTACACTGGCAGTGTTGGCGATCTTCTGTCCCGGCAACCTAGAGTGAACGCTTACCTTGAGCTGACCAAGCCGCGCGTTACGTGGCTCATCGTGATGAGCACCGCCATCGGCTATTTCTTCGGCCATGCCGGTCATTGGGCGCCTTGGGCGTTATTACATTCGCTCATCGGCACCGCTCTCATCGCATCCGGGACGGCCGCGCTCAACCAGTGGTATGAACGCGACGCTGACGGCCACATGCGCCGCACCCAGATGCGCCCCCTCCCGTCCGGCCGCCTGACTCCCAATCAGGCGCTTTGGTTCGGCATCGCGCTTGCCGTGCTCGGCGGTTTGGAGCTGGGTTTCGGCGTTAACTGGCTCGCCTCCGGCCTGGGGATCGGCACTCTTTTCATGTACCTGTTCCTCTACACGCCCCTTAAGCAGAAGACCTGGTGGTCTACCACCGTAGGAGCCTTCCCCGGCGCGATGCCGCCTCTCATCGGCTACGCGGCCGCCGCCGGCAAACTCTCTGCCGATGCCTGGGTTCTCGCCGCGATTCTATTCCTTTGGCAGTTCCCGCATTTCTACGCCATCGCTTGGATGTATCGCGAAGACTATTCCCGCGCCGGAATCAAAATGCTGCCGGTTCTCGAGCCCGACGGCGAATCCACCGCTCGCCAGATATTGCTCTACTCCGTGCTTCTCATCCCCATTAGCCTCTTGCCGAAATGGATGGGCATGACCGGAACCATCTACATGATCGGCGCAATCGCCCTCGGCCTGCTGTATCTTTACTCCGGCGTCCGCGTAAGCTTTGACCGCACCAAACCCCGCGCGCGAAAAGTGCTGCTCGCTTCGGTGCTCTATCTCCCTTTGCTCTACGGTCTGATGGTGCTCGATCCAATCCGGCTGTGAGCAGAACCGCAAAACTATCCTTTCTTCTGGCAGCAATAATCGTTGCTTCAGCTTGCACCGACCCAGCCGCCAAACTGCCCGACTACGGCGTCATCCCAGCCTTCACCATGACCGATTCTCAGGGCCGCAGCTTCAACCAAAGCTCCCTCCCAGGCAAGGTTTGGATTGTCGACTTCATCTACACCAGCTGCCCTTTCGAGTGCCCCACCATGACCGCTAAAATGCACAAAGTCGAGCAGCGCGTAAAGCACGAAAAAGATGTGGGCCTGCTTTCCATCTCCGTCGACCCGCTGCACGACACGCCCCCCGTCCTCAACCAATTCGCTCATCGCTTCGGAGGCCCGACAGATCGGTGGGTTTTTCTGACCGGAACGCCGCCCACCGTCCATCTTCTTGCCTATGAGACCTTCCACGTCGGCGACGTCATCGGCAAAATAGAGCACAGCACGAAGTTCATTCTCGTGGATAAGCGCAGCCATATCCGCGGATACTATTCGAGCTACGCCCAGGACGGCATACCCGCGCTCCTGAAAGATCTCGCCGCATTACGCCGTCAAAGCTCCTGATGTCCATACATGATCTCCCGATCGTGAATGCCACATTGAACGGCTTGGCCACCATTCTGCTCTTGATCGGTTACTCGCTCATAAGGCAGCATAAAGTCGATGCGCACCACCGAGTCATGTGGACCGCCTTCACCGTCTCTTGCGTGTTCCTGATTTGTTATCTCGTCTATCACTACAATGTCGGTTCCGTAAAATTCGACAAACCCGGTTGGGTCAGAACAGTCTATCTCTCGATTTTGATCACCCACACCATTCTGGCCGGTACTGTTCCAGTGCTCGCAATCGTCACCTTGAACCGCGCGGTAAAAGGACGCTTCCGGAAACATCGAGCTATCGCGAGATGGACCTTTCCCATCTGGCTCTACGTCAGCGTCACCGGCGTCATCGTGTATCTGCTGCTGTACCAGGTTCGCCCTCGCCTCTAGTCATGGCTTGCTGGGATGCGGAACTCTACGAAGCTCGCCACAGTTTTGTGTGGCGCTTCGGCGAAGGTGTCATCGAGCTGCTGGATCCCCAGCCCGGTGAGCGAATTCTCGACCTGGGCTGCGGACCCGGTCACCTCACCCAAAAGATAGCCGAGCGCGGCGCGCAACTGGTAGGGCTCGACGCCTCCCCCGAAATGATCGGCCAGGCGCGCCAGAACTATCCTGCCCTGAAATTCATCCTGCAGGATGCCGCAACCATGAATTTTGAGAGCGAGTTCGACGCGGTCTTCTCGAACGCGGCGCTCCACTGGATGCTCGATGCGTCTGCGGTCGCGAAAGCAATTTCCCGGTCTCTCAAGAAAGGCGGACGTCTCGTCGCCGAGCTCGGCGGCAAAGGCAACATCCAGCAAATCGAGCGCGCCATTGAAGCTGTCGCAGCGAAATATTACGCAGCCGATGCCATCCCCGCCGCGCGCACCTTCTACCCTTCCATCCCGGAATACGCGAGCGTGCTCGAAGCTTGCGGCCTCGAGGTTCGCCTGGCGACTCTCTTCGACCGCCCAACGCGCCTCGAGGGCGAACACGGCATCGAGCACTGGATACGTCAATTCAAATGGTTTTATTTTGACGGATTGCAAGCTGCCGAGCGTGAAGCGGCTCTGCACGAAGTGATCGAGCGCCTGCGGCCGTCCCTCTTTCGCGAAGGCGTTTGGTACGCGGACTATCGCCGTCTACGAATCGTCGGCGTTACTTAGAAGGATTTTCCACTATCGCCCGAACTTCGTCCATTCCCTCCTCGAGCGACGGCGCCTCGAGCCGCTTCGCCGCCCGCAGGATCGCCGGAACCGGAACCGGCTTCTTGTCCTTGCGATGATTGTTCCGTCCAATTGCCGTCCGAACAGGCGCATCGAAGAAATAGCACGCCACATGAAATCCCGCTGCCTTCGCCTCTCGAATGTATGATGCGCGCGCAGCCCGCGTGATGTTGGTATCGTCCACCACGAACGAGCGCCCCGCGCCAAGGCACTCGCGAATCAATGCCGTTTCCCGCTCCGCCGTTTGTTGAATATCGCGGCTGACATGCTCATGGGTTCGTGCGAAGTGGTTCTTAAAGTATGTCGTCTTCCCCGACCCTTGCAGGCCAACAAAGATTACGGCTTCCGCCATCGCTCCAACTTCGGCGGACGCGCACCGTGCCGCGCTGCTCCCTCGACCGGGATATACGGCAATTCGATTCCCGAGTGCGCGCAACGCAACATGAGTCCACCCCGGCTCATATCCCCCCGACCCACAAAATCGGCGGGAAACACCAGACGCTCGCCGAATACTTCGAGAAGGGGGCCCGTGTACTTCCCGCTGGCGATACTTCCCAGCAGCACGTACTCGCACGCCGGTCCCGCGTGTCGATCCAGCAATCGCGCGCCGCCCAGCAGTGCGTCTCGATACGCGTGATTGCTTTCATCGACCGGGATCTCGGCAATCGCCCTGAGTTGCTCGATCGCGACCGTCGTGTCCGGAGGAACCAGGCCCGCGCCCGGCACAATCACCAACGCCCCAGGAGTGCCCGCTGGAGCCGCCCGAAATGCCTCCGCATACGCCATCTTGCCCCTGAAATACAACCCGCTGATAAAGCTGTAAATCTCGCCAAGGTTCGCTGTACCCTGCCGTATCTCTTCAGCCAAATCGAAGCGCGCCTCTTCGCGCAGCAACATCTCGTATCGCCGCCCGCCCGCCTTAGCCGGAGAGAGCAAGAACACTCGACCCGACGAAATCACGTCTGATTCTTACTCACTCTCCTTCACAACCCGCCCATTGAGAGGTTGAACCGGCCGTACATCGTGCGGATAGACCTTGGCGAACGCATTGATCTCCTCTGACGAAATCTCGACAGGAGTCTTCAGCACAAACCACGTAACGCCCTCCGTGCAGGGCGGAGCCGTGAGTGACCCCATGTACATGTAATAGGCCGTGTCGCGAGGCAGCAGCCCGGCGGGATTCACCTCCACTCCGGCAATTTCCTCCTCTTTGCCCACGCTCGTTGGCATATGTTCCCAAATCTGCTGAATGGTAGCGTTCGAATTGCCCGCCTTCAGAAGAACTGCGACCCCGGCAACCGTTCCGTCGGCGGCTTTGTGCATCAGGTGGACAACCATATCGTATGGCTTGCCTCGAATGTACTCTTCGCTCGGACGGTGAAAATGGAATTGCGTTAACTGGTAGCGCTTGTCTCCTGCCATCAGAAAGTTTCCGCTTCCCGGCGCGTCGTGGTAGTTCACCCTGATCGTGTGGCCATTATCGATTAAATACTTGAGCGGCCCGCTTTTGTATTCGAATTGTAAAGCGGGCAATTCGGCTTTCTCCGCATTCCGTATGTCGATGGGAGACTGTTCTTTTCCGCCGTTGCACGCAGCGTATTCCGCATCCAGCTCGCTCCAATGTTCTGGCCCGGTTGCCCCTTCATAGCTCCATGGAGTCTTCCACTGCGCTCCTGCACGCGCAGGCGTCAAACCTACCGCGATCACCACCCACCCGAACATCATCCAACCCGTCTTACCCATATCGGAAGTGTACAGTTTTACGGGAAGGCGACAATTGGTTCGCCATCAAAATATCAATGTCGAAATCTAACTGAATCGCCCAGCTTTTCACTGACGGCTTCCCCTTACTGAGCCGCGACCGTCAGGGAGCAGTCCCATCACCATGTTTTTGAACCTTAGGTCGCAAATTCCGCTTTGCTTTTTTAACCTTGCTTTCCTAGCAACACTGCTGTATAGTCCTACCAGGAGGCAGTACGCCTCCAAATCCTCGAAAACGCCGGTCAGGCCTCGCGCCTCCCCGGCGTTTTCCATTTTCAGGAGTCCTCAATGTCAACAGAAGCTCAAATCGCCGCCAATCAAGCCAACGCTCAGCAAAGCACCGGCCCCAAAACCGAGCAAGGCAAAGCCGCTTCCTCCAAAAACAGATTCAGTTACGGTTTCAACAGCAACTTCACCGTCCTCGCTTGGGAAGACCAAGCCGACTTCGACGCACTTAACTTCAACCTCAGTTGCGAGCACAAACCGGTCGGCGCAACCGAAATCATCCTCGTCGAAAAAATGGCGCAGCATCATTGGCTCGGCCGTCGCGCCCTGCTGATGCAGAACAGATGTTTCAGCTCTCAAACGCAGCTTTGCGGGAACGAAAAACAGCTCGCGCTCTATCTGCGCTATCAAACCACGCACGACCGAGCTTTCCACCGCTGCCTGAATCAGCTCTTAAAGCTAAGAGCCGAAACGCGC
>JBAUUG010000604.1:0-5743 GCA_049582585.1 Bryobacteraceae bacterium
AGCGTACTGTCTTTGGTCAGCGCGACCCCCCCGATGATGTCGCTGTAGCCGCCCAGGTATTTTGTCGCCGAATAGATAGACACGTCAGCACCCAGCGCCAGCGGGTGTTGGAACGCAGGCCCAAGGAAAGTATTGTCGATCATAACCAACGGACGCTCCGGGGCGTTCCCGTTGCTGGCCCCGAGAGGCAAGCTCGCTACTGTTTGGCACGCCGCCTTTATGTCTGTCATCACAATCGTCGGGTTGGCGGGCGTCTCAATCAGGACCACTCGAAGATTCCGGGCGGATCGTATGGCCGCGTCCAGCAGATCGCTTCGCCCCGCAGGAACGGCAATCCCCTCAATTCCGAAGGGCTGCAGGAAACCCTGGATCAAAGTCTGTGTTCCGCCGTAAATCGGAACCGTATAGATGATGCTGTCTCCGGGTTTCATGACTGCGAGCAGGGCCGTCATAATCGCGGCCATTCCGGAGTTGAATACCACCGCACCGGTCGCGCCCGGTTCCAAAGGAACGATTTGGTCTTCCAGAATCTGAGCGTTCGGATGATTGAAGCGCGAGTAAACCAGATCAACGCTCTCCTCTGGAGTTCTTCGATGTCCCCGCCCTCCCATGATGTCGAAGGCGCGCTCGGCGGCTTCCGGGCTCGAAAACACATAGGTTGAGCTACGGAAGACTGCGGGACGGGCCGACCCTACCGAAAGGCTGGGGTCAAAGCCTCGGGTGAGAACGTCGGTTTCCGGCCGCAACTGAGCCGGATGTGTGGTTTCAGGCAAAGAATGTACCTCCGCCTAGAGTGTAGCTCTGAAACTAAGAAACTGGAGTACTGTAAAAGAAGCTCATAAACTGAAGCTGCGAGACGGACCCTTTCGGGCGCCAGGGAGGTGTTGCTTCAGGGGTCTTTCTATGAGGTTAGTCTCGCTTTGGTGGGAGTTGCCTCCCTGGCTTACTTCCAATATTAGAATATGATTTTACGGAATGCAAGCTTTTTCTCTACCGAAATCAAGATTTTTTCTCAAGAGAGTACTGGCCCTGCCGCCTCCGGCGGGATGCTATAGGCCTAGACCATGAAGATAACTATCCTCGGCTCAACCGGGTCCATTGGTGTCAACACTCTGGATGTGGTTCGGAAGCACCCGGAGGAATTCGACGTTTACGCCTTGGTTGCGGGCAGAAACCTGGATCTCCTGCTCTCCCAAATTCTGGAGTTCCGGCCCAAACTGGCTGTTGTTGCCGATTCCACAGTCTTGGACGCTCTTCGAGTGCGCTTATCGCACTCAGGCCTTTCCTCCCACGAAATGCCCGAGCTCAGCACCGGACCGGATGCCAGAGTAGCCGCAGCGACAGCGTCGGAAGTCGGCTTTGTTATGTCAGCCATAGTCGGCGTGGTTGGTCTGGAGCCCACTTATGCCGCGATCCGCGCAAAAAAACGCGTCGGTTTGGCTAACAAAGAGGTTCTCGTGGCCAGTGGACGCCTGGTGATGCAAGCAGTTCGCGAGTCGGGCGCGGAGCTGATTCCGGTCGACAGTGAGCACAACGGCGCCCATCAGTGCTTCCGGGCAGGCAGGCGTTCCGAGGTGACCCGGCTTTTGCTTACCGCTTCGGGAGGGCCGTTTCGGGATACCCCTATAGATCTTCTGTGGAAAGTGACGCCGGAAGAGGCTTTGAACCATCCAACCTGGAAGATGGGACGGAGAATCACCATTGATTCGGCCACTCTGATGAATAAAGGCTTCGAAGTGATTGAGGCGTGCTGGCTTTTCGATCTTGCGCCCTCACAGGTAGATGTCGTGATCCATCCGCAATCTTCCATACATGCCATGGTGGAGTATAACGATGGGAGCGTGATTGCACAGATCTCAGCTACGGATATGAGGATGCCGATTCAGTACGCGATGACCTACCCCGACCGGCATCAGGCGCCGGTTCCCAGGCTGGATTGGACTCAGCCGCGCACCTGGCATTTCGCGGCCCCCGATTTGGATAAATTCCCTCTCCTGAAGTTGGCCTATCAGGCGCACCAGCAGGGCGGATCGGCGACTTGCACCTTGAATGCTGCCGATGAGATAGCCGTGGAAGCATTCCTCGAAGGGCGGATACCATTTCCTGCCATCGCTGAAACCGTCGAGGAGACACTTTTGCGGCAATCCAGCCGGGAAGCGGCGACAATAGAGGAAGTGATCTCCATCGATTCAGGATCGCGCGAGACAGCGCGCCAAATAATCGCTGATTCAGCTTTTGGCGCGTCCAACGAAGTGAGGTCTGGAAAGGCCGGGAAGGGTTAATCAACCGTGGCGTTTTTACAGCCTCTTTTTTGGTTCGTGATTCTGTTGGGAGTCATGATCGTGGTCCATGAAATGGGCCATTTTTGGGCATGTATCTCGGTTGGCATCAAGGTCGAGACATTCAGTCTCGGTTTCGGGCCCAGGCTCTTCGGGTTTAACCGGCGCGGAACCGATTTTCGGGTCTCGGCGATTCTTTTTGGCGGCTATGTCCGCATGCTTGGCGAGCAGGCCGGCGATGAGAAAGCTGCTGATCCGAGGTCATTCCAGGCTAAGGCGCGGTGGCAGCGGGCCATCGTCATTATCGCCGGCCCTCTTATGAACGTCGTATTGGCCTTCGTGATCGTAACGGCGCTTTACATGCATGGTTTTGAGAGAGAGGTTCAATCCACCGGAGCCGTGATCAGCAGTGTCGATCCGAATTCCCCGGCGGCGGCGGCCGGACTGGAATCAGGCGACAGGATCGTTCAACTGAATGGGAAAAGTAATCCGAGCTGGCAGGATGTGCTGACCGAAGAAGCGCTGAACGCGAATCACCCGTTGCCCGTCACAATCGACCGTAAAGGACAACGGTTGAGTCTGCATGTGACGCCAAGAATGGACCCGAAGGAAGGTGTCGGCGTCGCGGGTTGGCGCGGCGATGTGCAGGTCGGCGAGGTAATGCCGAACTCACCGGCTCAAGCCGCTGGATTGCGCGCCGGGGATGTGCTGATCAGCGTCAACGGAAAACCCGTTGATTCTGCGCTGACTGTGCATGAGGCAATCGTGCGCTCGGCCGGGAGACCTGTGGAATTCGAGACGCTCCGGGGGAACAGCATTCAAAGGCTTTCCATCACGCCTGCCGCAAACCAGGATCCGAAACTACCCTGGCGCATAGGAATCGGTTTCAGAATGCCGGTCGAGATGGTGAAGTTGGGCTTTGCATCCGCGGTTGAGGAATCAGCCCGCTATAATCTTCAGAACGCGACCATAATTTTTCAGGTTTTGCGAAGCATTGTGGAGCGGCGCGTTTCTCCCAAGACGTTGGCGGGTCCTATCGGAATGGCCCAAATGTCAGGCCAAGCCGCGCAGCAAGGCCCCCTGGAATATTTAGCTTTGATGTCGATCATCAGCCTCAATCTGGCGATTTTCAACCTACTGCCGATCCCTATCCTGGATGGCGGCACGTTGTTGCTGCTCATTATCGAGATGCTGATTCAGCGCGAAGTTAGTATGCAGGTGAAAGAGACCGTCTTGAAGCTTGGCTTCGTATTTCTGATGATGATTGTGGTCTTCGCGATCTATAACGATATCAGCAGGATCTTGACGCGCAGTTGAGTATGGCGCCCCGTCTGGGCGGGGGCATTGCCGCGTGCGTCGACGTTACACGCGCGGGGCATGCCCCGCCGCTACACGAATAGACAGCAGCTCACACAATTCCAGATAGCTTTCCACCCAAGCCTGTGCCTTAACATCGCCGCGCTGCGCCTTCTTGCACGTGCGCTGATACAAGCCGGCCTGTATTGAATAAACGTGATTTTGCGCCGACCACACGTTCACCAGGAAGGGCATCTGCTTGACAATCTTCAACGCACCTTTCAGGTCATCCAGCTTCTCGGCGCTCAGAGGATCAGCCGCAAAGCGTCCGGCCAGCATCTCAATCTTTCGGCGCAGTAAAAATTCGAGCGTTGTTTTGTCCAGGCTTATGCTGCTGATCCGCGCTTCGCGCAGGAGATTCTGAATCCGCTCCCCATCTAATTCCTCGCCGGAACAGGCCCGGCGCAGCAAACTGTTGATAGCGTATTCGACGGCTGCCGTAAATTCACGCGGCATGGGGGTTCCCAGGCTGGTGATGAAACGCATGAGCGCGAAGTGATTTTCGTACAGAGTCAGATAAGCGGCTTCGGCCTCTGCAATCGTAGACGATAGAATAGTCCTTACAATTCTGCGCTGCTCATCGCGAAATAGCGACCGAAGAGAATAAGTCTTCTCGCCGAATCGCTTGTCCAACAGGCGCACGACTTCTGGAATATCGACGCGATTGAACGAATCGCTGACTCCATCGAGCAGATCCTGATAACCGGCCGAGGCGTCGAGCTTTTTCACTCCGCCCGCGACGTTATGATCGCCAAAATGCACCACCCAGAAGGCGAGGACTTCCGATTCCTGCGTCACCTTCGAAGTGAAACGCGCTTGACCGAGCGCCATTCGCAGCTTGCCCGCGTCGCCGGTGTGATAATCGAGCCGCCTCACGCCATACGAAAAGATATCCGCCCGCTCGGCATAGGGCGCGAATAGCGAGCTGATGGAATAGTGCGCGCCGACCTTCTCCAAATCGACCATTGAGGGCTTTACATACTTTTGATAGATCTTCGCGCCGTCTCCGTATTCGGAAAGATTGCTCTTGGCCTGTGACAGCTTATTACGAAATTGCTCCTCGATCGAGTCTCCGAAAAGTTCTTCCGCCAATTGAACCACGCGCCCGGCATATTGGATGACTTGCACGGTTTCGATTCCCGACAGCTCATCGAAGAACCAGCCGCAGCTTGTGTACATGAGCATGGCATGGCGCTGGAGTTCCATCAATTTCCAAACGAGCACCTGTTCCCGATCGGACAATGCGCGGGAGAAACATTCGCGTCCGAAGCGTTCCCTCACCTCCGGTGAGCGATCCAGGACAACCTGTATATAGCCATCGCGCGCAGCCCACGGATCGCGCAACAAGGTAGACCCGAAGCTTTCAAAACGTGGGTTGACGTGATCGCGCAGCCAATCCAGCGCTTCGCGCAGCGGCTTGCGCCATTCCTGATTGAACCCATGCGCCCCGGAGTTGCAGCCGCAGTTGCTCCGCCAGCGCTCGATGCCATGCACGCAGCTCCAGGATGTGTTCTCGAAAATCTGCGCCTCATGCGTCGCCTCGTTTGCCGCAAGAAACTCGCCGTAATTGGTGATCCTCGCTGACTTCTTCGATTCGATATAGTCGAGCGCATAAGCCAGCGCCATTTCCCCGTGCTTGTGATGATGGCCGTAAGTTTCCCCGTCCGTCGCGATATGCGCCAGTTGCGGCGAGGATTTTCCATCGGGGAAGGAACCGATCAATCGCGCCGCGAACGTCTCGCCGTCATTCAGGAGTTTTTCAAACGCCACAGCGCGCGAAATGGGGCCGTTGTAAAAGAAAAGATGAATCGATTTTCCACTCGGCGTTTTCAGCAGGTAAGGACGGCTTGTGTCGATTCGCGATCCGCTGACATCCTGCCACTCGCCGCCGCCGATCGGCCGGATGGCTTTTGCCTGATGCGGCGCAAGAATCGCGAAACTCAGCCCGGCCTCGGCCATCAGATCGAGCGACTCCACATCTACGGCCGTCTCGGGCAGCCACATTCCTTCAGGCAGGCGCCCGAAGCGGCTTACGAAATCCTCGAAACCCCAACGGATCTGAGTTTTCTTGTCACGCGTATTTGCCAGCGGCATGATGATGTGGTTAT
>JBAUUG010000605.1:0-4338 GCA_049582585.1 Bryobacteraceae bacterium
ACACTCCACGCGTTAGCTCGTGCTGCGAGTCACCGCCGATACGAACATTTACATTTCAGCGCTTCAATTCGGGGGTCAACCTCTCCGCTTGTTGGAGCTTGCGCGCGAGGAAAATATTGTTCTCACCACCTCGGCTGCCATCCTGCAGGAAATTGCAGAAGTCTTGCGAGACAAGTTCCAACGCAGCGAGCGTGACATTGAGCAAGCCATGCAGCACCTGTCCCACATCGCCGAGACGGTAATACCGTCAGAGAGGGTCAACGCAGTGGCAGATGACCCCGACGACAACGCCATTATCGAGTGCGCTCTTGCTGCAGAGGCAAATGTCATCGTCTCTGGCGATCGCCACCTGCTCAGCCTTGGCCAATTTGGCGGAATTCAAATCATGAAGGTGGCCGACTTTTTAGAGGCAGTTATCGGAACTGCTACTGAAAAACTGTAGCATCCGAGAACCTTCATCATTTTCGTGTCGGGTTTCACCGCCGAAAACCCTCGTTGAATGTGGAGGGTGTATTGCACCCGTCGGATCGGAGAAGTACAGAATGTCAAACCTGATGACGGAAACAGAAGTGGCGAAACGACTGAACGTCAGCCTTGCATGGGTACGCCGATGACGGCTGGAGAGACGCGGACCTGCATTCGTGAAGTCGGCGCCCTAGTGCGCTATCGTCCGAAGACCTGGACGCGCGTGGGTGAGCGAGCTTCCAGTTGGCGGCTGCATTCACAAGACGGGAAGATTCTATTTGAAACTATCCGGTGGATAGGCCGAAAGCAGATCGTCCTGCGGATTCAACACCAAATCTTTCAAGATCCCGATGAGATCGGAAGATCCGCGACGAATAGGCATGACTTTCGCGACAGGTCGCCCACGTTTGGTTATCAGGATTCCTTCCGCAGGAAGACTATCCAGCAAGTTAAGACACTGCGCTCGAAACTGAGTTACGCTCAATGTCTTCATATTCGAAGTGTACAGGCAAACGGCGAGCTAGTTTTCGAATACACTCGGCTTCTACCGAATGGGCTGAGGACCGTCACACGTACCTGACCCGCTGGGCGGCACACATGGACCCGTACAGACTGGCGTACCTCGACGACATAGCGAATTCGGAATGACCCGGCGCTAGGTTCACCCGCAGTACGACACGCGAACTAACTAGTAACTTGTCGGCTTCGGAGGGGATTTGGTCGGGGCGAGTGGATTCGAACCACCGACCTCCTGGTCCCGAACCAGGCGCTCTAGCCAGGCTGAGCCACGCCCCGATCGCTTCCTAGTCTAACAATTGCCGACGGCCCGCGGCGCGCGTCAGTTGCTTTTCTTCAACTCTTCCGCCAAGCCGTTGATACCCTTCCGGCGGTAAACATCGGCCAACCTCTGCTGCTCGGGCGAGGTAGCAAGCGCTCGCCGCAGCACCGGGTCGCTGGTGGCTTGATCGATGTCGATCCTGGTCGGAATCCAGAGCTTCCCGTCCGCGAACTCGACATCATTCACGAACGACATGAGCGCTCCAATCATCATCGGCTGCCCGGTGGGATGGGAGAAACGTAATGTGCCGGATTCCGTCATAGTTCCGGTCTCGACCGGCCCTAGCTGCATCACCGCCGGCACTGAACCGGCGACAAAGTCCCGGCCCCGTTCATCCCGCACAATCCAGCCCATCTCGATGCTGCGCACCGTCTTCTGCGAGGTGTTTTTCAATTCGATTCGAGGTGCTCGTACTTCATTTCCCGATACGCGAGCCGCGCCGCCCATGGCCTGCACGGGCGAGCTCGGAAACGAAACCGCGCCCACTCTTACCGGCTGCTCCCGAATCGACGCTGTGCGTGGATCGCGCAGCAATTCCAATCCGAGCTGCTGCGGATTCAGATCCGGCAATCCGAAATTCAATTCTTCGCGCAATTGCGCCAACCTGCCGGTCTCTAGCAACGCCGCAAGATACCTTCGGTCGCGGCGCGCTTCCAGTTCGTAGACCATCAACGCTCGTCGCGAATTGAGCTTGTCCGGTCCATACGCCGAGAAATCGCTGAACAGCGCGCAGTCGAGTGACACTTCGACGATCGCCCCTTCCGCTTTCGTGAGGCTGAACGGGCGAAGCAACTCCATGTCGATCCGTACCGGAAAAACTTCTCCCGGCATCACGTTCATGCTGGGCATCGTGACCGAGCCTTTACCCGCGGGCGTTAAATCTTGCGCTTCCACGCGCAGCGTCAACCCGGATATCGGCTTCGTTCCGGTATTGCGCAGCACCAGCGACGCATGCAGATCCAAGGCCATGGACGAGCCGCGAGGGCGCACCGTGGTTGGTCCCAGGCTGAACGATACGGGCAAGACCGGGGAATCGTGCGGAAACTCGACATTCAGCCATTGGCCACCAGCATCCTCGCCGAACACGCACGCCGACAGCGCAACCGCCAATAGCGCAAGAACACCGAATCGCTCGAGCCTATTGGCCATACACGTTCGTGATCGTCACCTGCCCGGTTTCTTCGTCCACGTATCTGGCCCCCACGGCGGAAACACCCGATAACGAAACTACAGCCGAGTGCGGGTGCATCATGGTCAATGTCGCGCCCTGCGCACGAACCGTGATTCCATCAGCGGTTGTGCGAACGATCGTATCCATCGTCTGCGGGCGTTCCATTCCGGTCAGCCTTCGGAGCGACGCAGTCAGGTGTTCACTCTGCTCCTTCGGGATATGGGTAACCCATCCGGCGATAAACAAGGCCATCAGTCCCACCGCCAATGCGACCCGCGAAATCAAGATTCGCCCGCGTCCGACCTTATCAATGCAGCGCCCCGCTGCAACGCCGACCGCAATGTTTCCGAGCATCTCCCGCTCGAGCCTTGTCCAGTCCGCAATTGCTTCGAATCCTGTGAGCGTTCGCGTGCCTGCTTCTCTCTTTAGTTCCACCGTTGCGGAGCGAAAGAGGAAGACCTGTTGCTCGCAATTCGCGCATCGCCCAATGTGGCGGCCAGTTCGCCAGCGTTCCACTATCGGCAAATCGCCACTCGAGTAAAGCGCGAGAATTTCCGGAGTTGGGTGCATGCCCCTCCTCGCCTTTTCCGCTCTCATGTCGATTTCCTCGCTTCCAGATACCGCTTGAACTTGATTCGGGCGTTTGCAATGTGCGACCGAACCGTCGCCTTGGAGCAATTCATTTGCAGCGCAACCTGCTCGGCGGGCATGTCTTCTACATCGCGCAGCAGCAGAGCCATGCGCTCCCGCTCCGTCAAGATCGCCAATCCTCCATCTAACTGCAGTTTTCGCTCGCCTCTAAGTAATGACTGTTCCGCGTTCTCAATCGTTGAGCTTCGCGATTCCGCAAGCTCATTTACATCCGTGAACGCAAACTTCTTGTTTCGCCGGAGGAAATCGATCGCCGTATTAGCGGCAATGCGCGACAGCCAATGCGCGGCTTTCTCAAGATCTTTCAGTTGGGATTGCCGCTGCAACGCCTTGATGAAGGTCTCTTGCGTCAGATCCTGCGCGTCATCGACGTTTCCGACGATACGGTAAATCAGAAGGAAAATACGCCGCAGATTCTGTTGCACGAATCTCGTTTGCGCGTCGGATTCGGCGTGCAGCTGTGAATCGGAAATCGGAGGCAGCGGCTCGCTCACGTGCTCCTCCGCGGCAATCGCGAACTGCAGCTTGGCGCCCCATCCCGCGCCCATCCCAGAGGTGCTCCTGTCCTGCCGCATTCTCCTATAAAGAAATGACGAGGTGCGGTCGCAAACGTGCAGGACTGCAATGCCATCAACGCTATCTTATTAAGTGTATATGAGACCTGTGGCCGTCATAGGCATTGGCAAGACGCCATTTGGCGCTTTTCCGGACCGCGATCTTCGATCTCTTGCCGTGGAAGCGATTCACCACTCGTTAGCCGACGCGAATGTCTCCGCGCCGAAGGTTGAGGCCTTTTACCTCGGCAATTTTGCCGGTCCATCGTTTGTCGGACAGAACCATCTCGCTCCCTACATAGGCACTTTCGCCGGCTTTGAAGGCATTCCTTGCACTCGTTTCGAGGACGCATGCGCATCCAGCGGCTCCGCATTTTTTCACGCTTGGCAGAGCGTGGGAGCCGGCATCTATGACGTCGTGGTGGCTGCCGGCGTCGAGAAGATGACCTCGCAAACCACGCCGCGCGTCAGCGAAATTCTTGCGGGCGCGGGCGACATGTCCGGTGAAGGGCGCGCGGGCGCAACCTTCCCAGCTCTGTTCGCGATGATCGCTCGACGCCATATGCACCAGTACGGCACAACGCGTGAGCAGCTGGCCGCTGTTGCAGCAAAAAATCACGCGAACGGCGCGAAAAATCCTCTCGCTCACATGCGCAAGG
>JBAUUG010000606.1:0-9361 GCA_049582585.1 Bryobacteraceae bacterium
GCGAAAAAGGGCGAAGCTCGTCACGAAAAACTTGCCCATTGTCGCGGGCTGCATCTCGTCGATTTTCCGGCGCAAGCGGCTAAGGGAGACCGGGCTCTTAATGCGCGCAAGAGTGAGATGCGGCGCAAATTCGCGATCTTCGCGCTTAATGCCTAGTTTTTCGAGGCGCTGATCGGTGGCACGGCCGAAGCTAAGTAACTGGGAGCCGCCGTGAGCTCCGATCCACAGGACACGTGGCGAGCGTTCATTCGGGAACCATCCGAGACCTTCGAGCTCCACCTCGAACGGCTCGCGAACACGCAACGATGAGAGCGCATCATCGAGCTCGTCGAGACGCGACTCATCCCACTGGCCAACGAATTTCGTGGTGATGTGCAGATTATCGACCGGGCTCCACTTGACCAATGCCTCCGGGCGGAGCGCGACGAGCAGTCGGTCCAGGCGATTGAGAACTTCGGAGGGCAAATCGACGGCTGTGAACAGTCGCATTGGCGAATCGTCGTGCTAATGTTCTAGCTTACTTTGAACGCGAGTCACAAAAGTCAGGAGCACGAAACAGGTGAAGATCTGGGCGACCCGTGGAGTTTGCCGCGCTTGCTCCAGGAAACAGAACCGGTGGGGTTGGATTTTTTCGAGAGGCCGGCAGATGAGCTGGCCCGCGACTTGGTGGGTTGCGTTTTACTGCATGGCGAAACTGCCGGAACAATGGTGGAGACAGAAGCCTATCTAGGATTCGACGATTTGGCAGCCCATGCCTCACGTGGACAAACGGAGCGAACGAAAGTGCTTTTTGGCCCAGCGGGCCGCGCTTACGTATATTTCATTTACGGCATGCACGAGTGCTTGAACGTGGTAGCGGATCGAGAGGGAATGCCGGGTTGCGTGCTGGTCCGGGCACTGGAGCCGCTCTGCGGTTTGAAGCTGATGTATGAGCGGCGAAACTGGCGCGGGCCGGCAGCAGGCTTGGCGAATGGGCCAGGCAAGCTGACGCAGGCTCTTGCCATTGCGCGCAAGCACTACGGACAACGGCTCGACAAGGGCCCGTTGAGCATTCGCAGATGGCGATCGAAGCGGGAGTTCAAGATCGCGGTGACGCCGCGCATCGGAATCAAAGAGTGCGTGGATTGGCCGCTGCGGTTTATTTGGGCCGGACATCCGTGCGTGAGTAAAAGATGATATTTAGAGGCTTGTTGAAAAACTGTCTGCATAGACCGCTCCCTGACGGTCACGGCTCGGCAAGTGGAGCGGTCGCCCGGGTTTTTCAACAAGCTCTTAAAATGATCATGATGGCCTGCGTAGCGGTGAGCTGCCTGGTCGCTGCGCTCCAGGCTCCGACGCCGGGTTCGTCGACCCTTGACCAGCGAATAAAAGCAAAGATACAAGGCTTCCCAGGCAAGGTCAGCGTTTACGCTAAAAATCTGGAGAGCGGCGCGAGCTACGGAATCGCCGCGGAAGAACCAACGCGCACGGCCAGCACGATAAAGCTGGCGATCATGGTGGAGTGTTTCGCAGAAGCCGCCGAGGGTAAATTGAAATGGACCGAGCCGATCAAGATCACGGAGGATGAGAAGGTTTCCGGGAGCGGCGTGGTGCAGGATCTGTCAGCCGGCGACCAGCTTCCCATTCGGGACATGGTGGATTTGATGATCGTAGTCAGTGACAACACGGCGACAAATCTTATCTTGAACCGAATCGGCGGAAACGCGGTGAATGCGCGAATGGCGCAGCTAGGGATGCAGCAGATTAGAGTGATGCGCAAGATTCTCGGGGATGGAAAAAACCTGAAACCGTATCCGAGCGGAATTACGGATGAAGGAGCGAAGGCCGAGAACAAGAAGTGGGGAATCGGCCGCAGCAGCCCGCGGGAGATGGCCGCCATTCTAGAAAAGCTCTATCGCGGAGAGTTGGTCAGCAAGGCGGCTTCAGAGGAGATGCTCGAGATTCTCAAGAAACAGCGAGATCACGACGGTATCGGGCGTGATATGAAGGACGTGACTATTGCGAGCAAATCAGGCGCGCTCGACCACTTGCGGAGCGATGTGGGCATCGTGTACTCCAAGCGCGGCCCGATTGCGATGGCTATTACAGTCGAAGACATACCGGAGATCGATTACTCGCCGGACAATCCGGGCAGTCTTCTGATTTCGGGATTATCGGAAATCCTGGTTGAGGATCTCGGAAGTAAACCTTAGCTCAGCTGGTGCGATGCTTCCTGCCTCTATGCCGCTTTACCTTATGCGGCCGGGGGTGAGTGGAGCTGTCCGGCGGCGAGTAAGACTCGGCCGGAAGAGCCCAGGCGCATACAAAGAAGATCATGAGCAGACCAAGAGCAATTTTCATAATTCGGTACCTTGCCATTTTAGTATTTGCCGAAGCCGGAAAATCTCAGGTGCGCTAATACCGGTAATGATCGGCCTTGTACGGCCCTTCCATTGCAACGCCCAGGTACTCAGCCTGGCTCGTAGTCAAGGTGGTGAGCTTCACGCCGATCTTTTCCAAATGCAGCCGGGCCACTTCCTCGTCCAGCCTCTTGGGCAGAGTATAGACACCAATCGAGTAGGTATCGCGGTTTTTCCAAAGATCGATCTGCGCTAGAGTTTGATTCGAGAAGCTGTTGCTCATCACGAAGCTCGGATGACCGGTTGCGCAGCCAAGATTCACCAGCCGCCCCTCGGCGAGCATGAAGATGCTGTGCCCATCGGGGAATGAATACATATCCACTTGCGGCTTGATGTTGGTCTTCTTGACGCCGTCTTCGTTATTCAGGCGATCTACTTGGATTTCATTATCGAAGTGGCCGATATTGCAGACGATAGCTTGATCCTTCATGTAGCGCATGTGCTCCAAGGTGATCACATCGAGATTGCCGGTGCAGGTGACGTAGATATCGCCTCGCCCGAGAGTCTCCTCGATGGTGGTAACCTCAAAACCTTCCATAGCAGCCTGCAGGGCGTTGATGGGATCGATCTCCGTCACAATGATGCGTGCGCCCATGCCGCGGAGGGAATGAGCCGATCCTTTGCCGACGTCTCCGTATCCGCAGATCACGGCGACTTTGCCGGCCATCATCACGTCGGTGGCGCGCTTGATGCCATCGGCGAGCGACTCGCGGCAGCCATACAGGTTATCGAACTTCGATTTAGTGACGGAATCGTTCACATTGATCGCCGGAACCAGCAGCTTGCCCGCTTCCTGCATTTTGTACAGACGATGAACGCCGGTGGTGGTTTCTTCAGAGACTCCGCGCCAGTCCTTCGCGATGTTGTGCCAGCGGCGCGGATCTTCCCGCTGAACTTTCTTTAGGAGATCTTTGATGACCTGCTCTTCGTGATTCGAAGACGGCGTGTTAACCCAATCACTGCCTTCTTCGAGCTGATGACCCTTGTGGATCAGCAGCGTGACGTCGCCGCCATCGTCGACAACCAGCTGAGGACCCTTACCCTGCGGGTGGCTAAGGGCTTGGTAAGTGCACCACCAGTAGTCTTCGAGGCTTTCACCTTTCCAGGCGAAGACCGGCACGCCTGCCGCGGCGATTGCGGCTGCGGCATGGTCCTGCGTCGAGAAGATATTGCAGCTTGCCCAACGAACATCGGCTCCCAAATCCACCAGCGTCTCGATCAAGACGGCGGTTTGAATGGTCATGTGCAGCGATCCCGTGACTCGAACGCCGGCCAGCGGCCGCTCGGGCGCGTACTTCTTGCGGATTGCCATCAGACCAGGCATCTCGTGCTCGGCGATGGATATTTCTTTGCGGCCCCATTCGGCAAGACCTAAGTCGGCGACCTTATATTCGGTTGCCAGTTGATTGAGAGTTGCGGAACCCATTCATTACCTCTCCTCCATTATATATCGAATAATCCTGATATGTTGATGGATGGGAATGTCTCTACTTCTGAAGTCGATGCGCCTGCTTGCCGATCCGACTCGTGTCCGGCTGTTGCTGCTGCTCGAGCGCGAAGAGTTATCGGTGGCCGAGCTACAGGAGATTTCGGCAAAAGGGCAGAGCCAAATTTCGACTCACCTCTCCCAACTTAAGCACGCCGGCTTGGTGGAAGACCGCCGCACGGGCAAGAATATCTTCTATCGGTTGAAAACCCCGCGAGGAACAGACGGCAAGGTGTTCGCCCAATTACTGGATGTGCTGCGCAAGGGCGCGTTGGACAAGCCGGAAACCGAGAACGACCGGGATGCCTTGAAGCTGGTGTTGAATAAGCGCCGAGACAAGATGAAAGCTTACTTTGACGGACTGGCGGGCAGGTTCGGGCGCGAATATCTCCCCGGGCGCTCATGGAAAGGACTGGCGGAAGCACTATTAGCGTTAATGCCGGCTATCGTGATCGCCGATCTCGGGGCGGGCGAGGGCACGTTTTCGCAGCTTGTGGCGCGTCGGGCGCAGCGTGTGATCGCGATTGATAACTCGGAGAAGATGGTGGAGTTCGGCGCGAAGCTGGCGCGCAAACATGGCGTAAAGAATCTGGAATACCGGTACGGCGATATGGAATCGGTACCGATGGGAGACGCCGAGGTGGATATGGCATTCTTCAGCCAATCTTTGCATCATGCCCCGAATCCGGAGCGCGCGATTGCGGAAGCATGGCGCATTCTGAAGCCCAACGGGCGCATCGTAATTCTGGATTTGCTGCGCCACCGGTTTGAACAAGCCCGCGAGATTTACGCCGATGTCTGGCTCGGCTTCACGGAGCTTCAGGTCCAGCGGTTCCTCAAGACGAAGGGTTTTCGGAACGTGCAGACGAGTATCGTTCATCGCGAGCCGGAGAGCCCGCATTTCGAGACGTTGCTGGCCGTGGCGGATAAGCCGGGGAAACACGGAACGTGATTCTATTCTCGGCGGGAGGCGCGTCTCAACGGAATGCTGAGTTCCCGCCAATTATGGTTGGTTATGATCCTGTGGAAGAGGAGGACGTCAATGCCTCCTTCATTTCATCGGCCAGGTTTTGCGATTCATCCATATTGACCTTGGGCGCATGATATTCCCCGCGACCCGCTAGCACCGTGTGACTCCGGTTTTGATTCGCGACGGCTATCTTTAAGCTCGTGTGGGTCTCGTCTTGTTGAAAGAGAGAGACTTGCACCCAAGAGCGCGTGCCCTTCCAGCCTTCTGTCCCGGTGACGGCAGTAGTGATCTGGCCGATCTCCTCATTCGCGTTGTCAATCGTGTAGTCTTTCTTCTTGAGGAATTGGAGTACGCTTCTATAGGCGGCACGGTAAGGCGAGACCACGGTCACAGATACACCGCCGGTGACCGCCTTCGATGAAGTAGCGTGCTCCTGAGCATGGGAAAGCGAGAGGCCGCAGAGCAGCATCATTGCCGGCACCGCGAATCTAAAACGCATTGTGTGCAATCTCCTTGTTGACATGATTGGGAAAATTCTATGACGCCGCACGGTCACATTGTCGGCTGTAAAACTTCGGACCGAATGGCGCGTAACTATCGGCGCGAACTTCATAGGGCTAAAAGTCTCGATTGCCGCCACTAATAGTAGGTGATCGACGAGTAGCCCGTCGACAACTGATATTCGATGTAGCCTCCCTGAAAGTACTGAATTTTCCAGTCGGGCTGAAGGTCTTGCTCATCACCTGTTGGAAGCGCAAGTTGGCCCGAGCCGTAACTCTGTGAGGCCCAGGCTCCGAGTATGCCAGCGTAAAGCGCAAAGGCATTTCCGTTATACTGCACTAGTTCAGTTTGATTACCGCTCGAATTCTGGAAGGTTTGCCATTGATAGCTGATGTTGGTCGAGCTTGTGGACGATTGCCGATCGTTCGTGAGATACCCAATTGAGCTAGTCGGGCCGCCAATCTGGGCGTACTTATTCCACATCCCTCCGTAGATGCCGTATACCGTCCCGTTGCAGTTCGCTTGCATCAACACGTCCGTCTCTTGCTGGCTCTGATTGTCTTTAAAGTACTGGATACAGCCTATTCCCACCGAGGTAACAGGATTGTCCGTAGGAACTATCGCGTATGTCGCGTAGTTGTTGCGATTGAAGGCGTCCTGCCACGTTTGCGGATTCAAGGATCCCGCGCCTACCGCGTACATCGAAGCAGAGCAGGTAAACGAAGTCGTGGAGTTCACGAGTGTGAAGGTCGAATCTGCAACCTGGGCAGTAATGCTATGCCCTTGATTATCAGCAAAATTCGGCGCGTAACTAAATCCGTGATAGCCGTTGCCTTTGCCCGCCGTCACCAAGTCGGGGCGGTATTGGTCCGCGTCGACAATAGCCAGCGGGTTACCATTGTCGAACAGGTTTACATTCAGGGGCGAATCGGGCTGGTTGGAATCGTACGCCCAGCCGTAGATATTGCTGCAATCGGCGTGATCGAGGTAGCCTTCGTAGCGGTCGGTTTGTATCGTGACTGTCTTGCTTGCACTCAGACTGGCAGTCCCGGAGGGACCTGCGGCGATTGCCGTGACCAAGTGTGAGCCGTAGCTCAGCGAAGCCGTCGACATCTGGAATGTCCAACCGCTATTCGTGAAGTCACTCCGTCCGAAGACTTGGGCCACGTCCGGACGGGAGCCCCCCAATATGGCAGTTCCCTCGCTCGCTCCGTCAACGTAAAGGGTGACCGTCTGCACCGGTGCGCCCGTGACAGTATCGGCGGCCCATCCGCTTATGTATAGCGTTGCGCCCGGCGTCACTGTTGGTACCCCATTGGGGTCCCCCGCCGCGTCGATGTATCCGGCCTCTTGTCCGACCACCGATTGGATGGTGATCATCTTACTTGCGCTCAATTTGCCGGTCCCGGACGAGCCTGTGGCGAATGCGGTCACTGTATGCGAGCCGTAGCTCAGCGACGCCGTCGACATTTGGAACGTCCAGCCACTGTTCGTGTAATCGCTCCTTTGGAAGACTTGGGCCACATCGGGACGCGAGATCCCCAGCGTGGCAACTCCCTCACTCGCTCCGTCTACATATAAGGCGACGCTCTGCACCGGCGCCCCGTCGATCGTGTCGGCGGCCCATCCCCGTACGTACAGCGTTGAGCCTGGAATCAATACTGCAACCCCGTTGGGATCCCCTGCCGCATCGACGTATCCTACTTCGTTCGGTTTAGAGTGGGAGACTATGTGGATAAATCGCTTGGGTACGACGTTGCTTCTAGTATCGAAGTTGTGACAGTCATGCTCGCAGAAATTGTACTCCGATACGTTCACTGTTCCATCTGGATTAATTGACTCAACGTATGCGACGTGTCCGATTTTGCAGCCCCCGCACTCGCCTGGACCCCAATGCGCGACGGCGCCAACTTCCGGCGTGTTGTCAACTGGGTAACCCAGAGACCCAGCATTGTTGCTCCAATTCCCCGCATCTCCCCACTGGCCCCCGTTCATCTTGTTCGTGAATGATGGGTGATTCTGATCGGTGGCGCCGAGGTCTCGATTCATCCTCCAGGCCACGAACGATGTACATTCCCGAAAGTAGAAGCCATATGGATCTTCGGTATTCGCCGGACACCTTATCGCACTTGCCGGACAATAAGGTGCATCCGGGAATGGGTAGTCGTTTGTCTGGGCGAATGCACCCACCGCCCAAATCGACAGCGAAGCGAAAAATAGCAGGGTTGAAACTAGCCGAGGCATTTGCTCTCCCACGAAATCCTACTTGTCTCTGAAAGGGGAGTATACCTGCGATAGAGCCATACTTCATAGCGCAGACTTGCGCAGAAATAGGCAATTTAACGCACCTGGGCTCTTTTGCTATCCTCAAAGTCCTCATGGCAGGTCCAGGGAAACCGCTCACTACTTGGGCAGAGATTGCCACTCACCTGGATGTCAGTATCCGTACCGCGCAAACGTATGAAGAAAAACACGGTTTACCAGTCCATCGCCTGCCGGGTGAAAAGGCCCGAGTCTACGCGTACTCCGAAGAGCTGGATTCATGGAAGCAACACGCCCGGGGTGGCGCCCAACACCATTCCGAATCAGCGATGGACGGACAGAGCAAATCCGCCCAGCCGACGATCGGAACAGCGAGTCAGTCAAGCCGCAGAAACTGGTACTGGCTCTGCGCCGCAGCGATTCTCGCCCTGAGTTCGGGCAGCTTATTCTTCCGCAGCCGGGACCCTCTTGCGGATTTCAGAGTTCAGGGGAACAGCGTAATCGGTGTAAGCCAAAACGGACGAGAGCTTTGGCGGCATGTATTTCAGGAGCCAGTGATCGAGAATGGTTATCAAGCCCCTCTCAGGTATCAGCGCAATTGGCTGGGCATTTTTCCCGGTGAGCGAGTTCCTGCTCTGTTATTCACATTTATCCCCGTAACCCACACAGAATCCGGTGACAAGCTCTTTTGCTTTGATGATCGTGGCAAGGTACGGTGGTCATTCACCCCGGGCAGGACGGTCTACGATCTCGGCGGCAGCGTGATGGTGCCTCCGTATTTCATCAACAGCGTTAAGGTGGCAGCCGCCAAACAGGCCGCAAACACCCGCATCGTTATATCGAGCAATCACTACAAGGACCAACCTGATCAGGTTGCGATGCTGAATTCCGTCGGTCACGTTGTGGGTGAATACTGGCATCCCGGTCATCTGCTTCACATGGCTCTCGCGGACCTGGATGGCAATGGTAAACCCGTGCTCCTGCTGGGCGGTGTCAACAATGGATATCATCAAGCTACTCTTGTGGTGCTTGATCCTCTTCGCGTCAGGGGCATAATTTCGCCACGGGGATTACCCGATCCACGCTTTGAACTGATCGGCATGCAACCCGCTAAAGAGAAGGCAGTCATCTTCTTCCCGCGAAGTTGCCTCAGCCAACAGCAGTCATTCACTCGGGTCGGAGACGTGCGGGTGACAGAGCAACGCATAGTTGTCGTGGTGGCCGAGGGGACAGACGAGATCGGAGACCCACAGCTTATCTATGAGATGGATTATCAGTTGCGTTTACAGGACGTGAGTCCGACCGACTCTTACGTGCGGCGACATCGCGCGCTGGAAGCAACCGGTAAACTCGACCATCACTTGACAATGAGCGAATTTGAAGACCTGAAGAAGAATCGCCTCGTCATCGTTAAGGGGAACTGATTTCGCACTCGCCCATGCCAACTAGAAGTACTTTACGAGCGAAGCAGCTCTGGTACCCTGCTGCGATTACGCAAAAACCTCGTTTTCGCGGTTGCACGGTTATTTCAATTGCATTGCCCAACGACGAAAATGCCTTGGATTTCGCTGTAAGCGGTGTACCCGATATCGACCGGTTCACTCTTGGTCAGTAACCAGAGCGAAACGGTTCGTGTGTTGACTGAGAACGCGCCGGATCTGCATCCGCAACAAACCGCGAAGCTGAAGCGCTGCTACTGAGGGGCGCTCATCCGTATGATGAGTTCATGGCCACTACTTTTCC
>JBAUUG010000607.1:0-4418 GCA_049582585.1 Bryobacteraceae bacterium
GGAGTAACGATGGTTGTGGTCATAGGTGCTCTCCTGCTGCTCAAAATAATCAAGAAATCGAAAGTGGCGGGCGGGAGCGCCCGCCGCACATTCCGGTCAACCTACGCTTTGCGGTGCAGGTCGAACAGGACTTTGTGCTCCTTGCCTTGGCCAGCGAAAACCCACTCCTCGGTGTGGTGATTGTCGTCAATCACGGTCAGGATCATCTGCTGCATATGCGCGGCGTCGGGCGTGCCTAGATTCGTTGCATCGACGTAAGTAAAGGTGATCACTTTGCCATTCGGCGAGACGGCGGCTTGCATGCGCGGCTGGTTTCCGACAGCGCAGTAGTGAGTGAGAAGCAGCCGGTGGTTGTCCATGTGAAACATCGAGATCATGTCTTCTTTGCCGAGGATCTCACTCATCACGGCGGAGCCTCCGCTGGTCACCTTGAAGGTGACGGTAACTGGGCCTTCGACGCTGGTCCCTCCCCAAGTGCCGGGCATGTTCTTAATAGCGGTGAAAGCTCTTTCTGCGTCGGTCTGCGCCAGAGCGCAAGCGGCGGAGAGTGCGATGGTGGCGGCGATCAAAATGCGGGTCAGTTTCCTCATGTCAGTTCCCTTTCTATTTTCATGAGCGGATTCGATCCGTTCAGAGATTTCATTTCTGTTTGCGCGAGGTCTCAACGTTGTCCTGGCCCTGGGTCTCGCGCTGATGTTCGGCCTCTACGAAAGCCTTCAAGCTGTTCAAACTGGTGGTCCAGAAAACTCGATATTGTTCAATCCAGGAGTCGACTGCGCGCAGCGGCTCGGGATTGAGGTGGTAAATGCGATTGCGTCCTTCGCGGTGTTCACGAACAAGGTGAGCTCGGCGAAGGAGACGCAGGTGTTTCGAAATTGCTGGACGAGAAACCGGGAATGCATTCGCGATCTGTCCGGCGGGCTGGCTGCCCCGGCGGAGAAGATCGAGTACGGCGCGACGCGTAGGATCGGCGAGTGCCTGAAAGGTAGCTTCCTGGATTCGTGGACCCTGATATGTAACCGATCGGTGACGCATAATGTGTAACTTTACGGTTACACGATCGGGATGTCAAGAAGAATTTTTCGGAGCCTGGGTGGGGGCGAGAATCGAGCGAATAAGTGTCAGAGGCGATAACAATCTCAGGGGCAAAGGCCATCACCAATCTTGAGGCGTTATCGCGTGCTGAAAGCGCTGCGCCACACGGATCACGGATTCCTTTGGTCTTTGATTAAATCCAGGAAGACTTGGTGGACGCGGGTGTCGTCGGAAAGTTCGGGGTGGAAGGTCGACGCCATGGCTCTTCCCTGCCTGACGGCGACTGGGTCGGCGCCTTCGGTAGCAAGGATCTCCACGCCTTCTCCGACATGGGAAATTTTGGGGGCGCGGATGAAGACCATTTCCAGCGGAGATTCGTCGAGTGTGCCCTGTAGATTGCGGATAAACCGGCCCTCGCGGATGGAGCTGTCGATCTGGCGTCCGTAAGCGTTGCGCCGGATACTGATGTTGAGGGCGCCGAGCCCCTCTTGGGCTGGGTTTTCGACTTCTTTGGCGAGCAGGATGGCACCGGCACAGGTTCCGAAGGTGGGCCTGGTTTGAACGAAGTTTCTCAACTTTTCGAATCCGGCATCGCCGAGAAGCTTCAGAAAAGTTCCGGATTCGCCCCCAGGGATGACGAGGCCGTCGATCTGGTCGAGTTGGTCCGGCTTCTTGACGAGGACAACTTCGGCGCCCAGCTCTTCGAGCCGGCGACGGTGCGCGTCGAAATCGCCCTGCAGCGCCAGGACTCCGATGGTTGGTATCATTTACTGTTCCACGAAACGCTCTTGCATAAAAAATCACGAAAAGAAGCGGTGCACCTGAGCTAATTCTACATTGGGCTAAGTCGCGGGAATGAGAGCGCACGAGGGTCGGCTTTACTCGAAAACAAGCCAAAAAATGTCGCTTTGACCTTTTAAAGAGAAAAGCAGTTGCCCGGATCAGGCCGTTAGAGCTAAACTTCGGGCTGGCTCGGATTGAACGCCTCTCCCCCCACTGTTTCCTCAAGTTGGAGTCTCGGGAATGAAGATACGCTGGCCGGTAGTAGTCTTTTTATCCATCGCCGTCGCAGGAATAGCAGAGGCTCAAAACCTGAGCTTCCCGCGAGGCGACGCCATGCAGGCTTACACAACGGTTGACGCGATTCAGAATGCGTCAATCAACTTTAACATCTTTACCGTCAATAGCCAGAATGCGGACGGTACGTCGTTACAGACTCCAAGCGGTTATCTCTCAAAGCTTGACCTGAAGGCTCCGGGCAAGGCCCAACGTGAATACGACAAGGGCTATCAGCTGCTGATGCGGAAGGACTCAGAGGGCGCCGTCCAGCACTTGGTAAATGCAACCACCATCTATCCCAGCTATGTGGCGGCGCATAACGCTCTAGGCACGGCTTACTTGAACCTGAATGAGAACGAAAAAGCACGCGACGAATTTACGAATGCCTCCACGCTCGATGACCACCTCCCGAACTCATACCTTAACCTCGGATGCGCGCAGCTGGCAATAAAGCAGTATCCAGCAGCAGAAGAGGCATTCCGCAAGGCTTCGACGATCGCTCCGTTAGACGTGCAGCTTAAGCTGGCCCTGAGTTACGGAGAATACTTGACTAAGGATTATCCGGCGGTGATCTCCACAGTCCAGGATGTTCACAGCCACAAACATCAGACTGCGGCGGTGGCGCATTTCTTTGCTGCGGGGGCATGGGGTGCGCAAGATAATCTCGCAGCGGCGCGCGGCGAGCTTCAACTCCTGCTAAAAGAGGATCCGAAGTCAACGTCGGCCGAACAAATACGGAAAATGGTTGACGACCTCAAGGTCGAAGAGCGAAAGCGCGCGGTAGCCCAGCTTCAGCCCGTCGCGAAAATCACATACTCGATTGGCGTTCCCACCGGTCCAAGCGCGGAGATAGCCGGGCGAATGGCGGAGCTTGCCTTCCTTGACATGGAGGAAAAACAACAGATTGAAGATGCCGAAGCTGACCCGGAGCCCATTTGCCGCGATTGTGGGGACCCGGCAGCCTTACTGAATCCCGCTTCCGACTCAAACTCCCTGGCTCGGACCTTTGCTGGACCGGTATTCCGGGCGACCGTGGACGAAGTCTCCATTGTTTTTATGGCCACCGACAACGGACGCTCGGTCACGAATCTGACCACCTCCGATATCGGACTTCGCGACGACATGAAAGCCCCGAGCGCGATCCTGAATTTCCGTAATGAATCCGAACTGCCACTGCGCCTTGGTCGTGTCATCGACAGCAGCAATTCGGTCAAGGACCGGCTGAAATTCGAACAAGCCGCTGCTGTGAAGTTTTTGGAGAAAGTTGTCACGGACAAGAATGATCTCGCTTTCGTCGTGGGTGTTAATAATTCTGTTCTGATGGTGCAGGATTTCACTTCGGACCAGACGCTGACATCGCATGCCATCAATGAGCTGGCGGCCAGTGGCGGGACCGCCTTATGGGATGCCGTGGGATTTGCGGCTGACAAGTTGAAGAGCCGTCCCGAAACGCAGCCTGTGGCTAGGGTTCTGGTAGTCATCAGCGACGGTGAGGACAATTCGAGCAGCGCCACGCTTAGGGAAGCGATTGCTGGCGCCTTGCGGGACGAAGTCGCAGTTTATACCGTCAGTACCCGAGAGCTTACGAACGACGAGGAAACCGCGATGCTCGGAGATATGGCGTTGAAAACATTTTCCGAACTTACCGGCGGGGCCACGTATAGGCCTGGCTCGGTTTCGCACCTTGACAAGAGTTTCTCAGAGCTACAAGAAGTAATACGGAGCCGGTACCTCATTTCGTATAAGCCGGCTGGGTTCCAGCGCGACGGCCGCTACCGTCCGATTGACATCACCGCTGCGAAGGATGGGCACAAGCTGCGCGTTTACGCGCGACGAGGATATTACGCGTCGGCGACACGACCTGCGGAACGACCGGCCAGCGTTAACCAGTAGAATGCGGCGGGCCAGAAGCAATGTGCTCAAACGCGGCGGACAAAAGATGCACAGAATCGTACGCACAGCTTGAGAGTCTTCCGGAGCGCCCACTCCCACCCACTGCCATCAAAATCTTACGATCGGGCCGAAAGTGATTCGAAGATTGTTGTGCCCGCCCTGATTGAAATATATTTCGTCTCCCAGTTCGAATCGCAGTCCCACGGGTCCGAGCGATGCTTCTACTCCTCCCGCTGGATACACTGCCGCATTTACATTGGATGTACGCAAGCCGAACACTGAACTGACCACATTGCCATAGGGGAGCAGGCTGGGGCTCAGGCGAAAGTCGATGAATCCTGCTTTGAGGGTGGCGAAAGGACGGAAGTGTCCATGCACGGGCTGCAGCATGGGGCCGATCAGCCCGTGCGTGACGCCGATTGAGGTGCTTT
>JBAUUG010000608.1:0-4529 GCA_049582585.1 Bryobacteraceae bacterium
CCTCGATTCCGTCCTGCTCACCAAAATGATGGATGAGAATTCGCGCTTGCCTGACCCGCTCGACGCCATGGAAGTCACCATGCGCGCCATCGCCGAGAGCGCCATCCGCAGCGCCGAAAATGCCGAAAAGCACGGCCTCGCACACGACAAGATCATCCTCAGCGCGAAATGCAGCAGCGTGCAGGATCTGGTCCACGTCTACGAAATGCTCGCGGCCCGCTGCGACTATCCGTTGCATCTCGGTCTCACCGAAGCCGGTCTCGGCTCCAAAGGCATAGTCGCCACCACCGCCGCTATCTCCGTGCTCCTCCAGCAAGGCATCGGCGATACCATCCGAGCCTCTCTCACTCCGCTGCCCAACGGAGATCGCACCGAAGAGGTCATCGTCTGCCAGCAGATCCTCCAAGCCTTGAACCTCCGCAGCTTCACCCCGCAAGTCGCCGCCTGTCCCGGCTGCGGCCGCACCACCAGCACTTTTTTCCAGGACATGGCAGATCAGATTCAAACCTATCTGCGCGAGCAGATGCCGGTCTGGCGTGAAAAGTATTCAGGCGTCGAAGAAATGAAGGTCGCCGTTATGGGATGCGTCGTCAATGGTCCCGGCGAATCCAAGCACGCCAACATCGGCATCTCCCTGCCAGGCACTTTTGAGCAGCCTGTAGCCCCCGTCTACGTCGATGGAAAGTTGGCCAAGACTCTGCGCGGCGATCATATCGTCGCGGAATTCCGCGACCTCCTCGACAACTACGTCTCCCGGCATTACAGCCCGCCTCAACCTGAGTGTGCCTGACCCCGAGATTGATCGCCTCCGCTCGGCGCTCGAGGATATCGAGCGTCGCGTCGCCGCTCTCGAAAGCCGTTCAACTGTCCCGGCTGCTCCCGTCCGCGCCCCGACCGACCCCCAATTCGCCATCACCGTCCTCAACCGCATAGGCGCCGTCACGCTCATTGTTGGGCTCATCTTGTTTTTCAAATTCGCCGCTGACAATCGATGGATCGGCGCCGCAGGGCTAATCTCGCTCGGCTTATTGGCCGGCTTTGCCCTGGTCGCTGCCGGCGAATGGCTGCGCCGCAAAAACCAGCAGACCTTCGCGCAAGGCGTTGCCGGATGCGGTTTCGCTGTCATCTACACCTCCGCCTACGCCGCCTTCGCCTATTCTCAGTTGATTTCGCGCAGCCCCGATTTCATCGCGCTCGTTGCCGCGTCCGCCCTCGCCATCGCGCTCTCCTTTCATTTCGCGAGCGCCGCCATCGCCGCCGTCGGCTTCATCGGAGCCTTTCTCGCTCCGCTTCTTCTCCGCACGCCCAATTACGAAATTTCCCCTTGGCTGTATTTCATTTACTTGCTCCTGCTCACCGCCATCTCGGTATTTGCCGCCCGCCGCTTGCACCCGTTCCTTGCGCCATTCAACGCGCTCTGGGCCATTCTCTGCGCATGGATTCTTGTGGACGCTCAATATTTCGTCCTGTTCACCATCGCCTTCGCCGCGGCTTATTTTTCGACCGCTTCGCGCGTAATTTTCTACCTCTGCGGCCATGCCTGTTTGCTGATCGCGGCATTGCGGCAAATCGCGATCTGGGCCGGCGCTCGTACTTCGCTCGCCAGTGAGATCGATTCCCTTTTTCTTGCCACCTATGCCGTCATAATGATCGCCTCCGCCGTCTTCCGCGCCTCCACTGTCGATCGCCTGCTCGCTCTCGCCCTAATCGGAATGGTAGTCGCGAAACTCTATCTCTACGATGTTTGGCAGCTCGCGCGTTTCTATCGCATCAGCGCCTTTGTCGCGCTTGGTGTCCTCTTACTCGCCGCTTCGTTCCTCTATTCGCGCCATCGCTCGCGTCCGTTAAACTGAATACCACGTGAAGAGGGTTCTCTTTCTATGCGTCGGAAATTCCTGTCGCAGCCAAATGGCCGAGGGGTTCGCCAAAAAATACGGATCTGATGTGATCCAGCCTTTCAGCGCCGGCTTCGCTCCCGCCGCCATTGTTCAGCCATTGACCAAAAAAGTGATGGAAGCGAAAAACATCAACATCGATGATCAATATCCCAAAGATCTCGGCTCGATTGAAATCCCCACCCTCGATCTCATCGTCAACATGAGCGGAACAAAGCTCCCCACGCGCCTGCGCACTCCGGTTCGCGACTGGAAGGTTGAAGATCCCATCGGACGCGAAGAGCAAGCTTATAGCGAGGTTTGCAACCAGATTGAAAGCTTGGTCATGCTCCTGATTCTCGAATTCCGCCGCGCCGCCAAAACCGCCTAGCGTCAGCCTTCGATCGCACCACTTGGGACGGACGACTCTGTCCCAAGCGCCGCACTCTCGACTTCGAATGCAATTCTGATCGCGCGTGGACAGAGCCGTCCGTCCCTGCCCGTGCTAGCCACATCGCTCCCGGGAACAGTTTCATCAGGCTCGGTGTCTGTCGCTAGTGAATGCAAGCGAATTAGAAAAGAGGCGATAAATGTTCGAGCAAACTTTTGTCGATGCCACGCAAAAAACCAGGAAGCCCTACACTGTTATCTCGTCTCTGCTGATTCAGATTTCCGCCATCTCCGTCATGATTTTGATTCCGCTCGTCTACGTTGAGACGTTACCCAGCGCTCAGTTGAAGAGCATGCTGGTCGCGCCTTCTCCTCCCGCGCCCGTGCGCACGCCGCCCGCTGTGAAAGTGCAGCCGCGAGCTGTTCTTCGTCAGTTCAACTCACACCGATTGGTTGCGCCCAGCGTGATGCCGAACCGTATAAATGCGATCCAGGAAACCATCGCTGCCCCCGACATGGGCGTAGTCGGAACCAACGTGGATCCGGGTGCAGCGAATTCCGTAATCGGCAGTCTGCTCTCAGCTAGGCAGGCCAACCCGCCTGCGCCGCCTGCCCCGACAAAACCAAAGCCCGCCAGCGGTCCCGTGAGACTCGGCAGCGTGCTGGTCGAAGCCAATCTCATTCGGAAAGTTCAGCCCGTATATCCGCCGCTCGCCAAGTCGGCTCGCGTGCAGGGAAGCGTCGAGTTCACCGCCACCATCGGTAAAGAGGGCAACATCGAGAACCTCAAAGTCATCCACGGCCATCCCCTCCTGGTCAACGCCGCAAAAGACGCAGTGCTCCAGTGGAAGTACCGCCCAACCTTGCTGAACGGCCAACCGGTCGAAGTAATCACTGAGATCATAGTGAACTTTACCCTCACCCAGTGATCCTCGGCCTCGCATCGGCCATTGTGCGCGTTTAACCTGTTTCATCCCATAAACGGACACGGGTTCATTCGCTCATTCCACCCTTAGTCACGTATTTTCAGTAGGTTTCCCAGTTTCACCCCGTGGCCGCTGAAGTGCAATTGAGGATACTTAGATATGGCAATGGATGTCCCTCGCGGCAAAGAAGTCGCGCGTAAGCGCATGATCAGGCGAATCGCGCTAATCGTCATCGCTGCCGCTGCAATCGGAGGCACCACCGTCGCGCTCGCCCGTCTAAAACCTGCAGCCCCTTCCGTCGACATGAGCGGTCTTTGGCCGGGCACAGTGAGGCGAGGCCCCATGGAACGGCAAGTTCACGGCATGGGTACTTTGCAGCCCGAAGAGATCCACTTTATCGCCGCCGCCCAGGATTCCCGAGTCGCGGAAATCGTTCGCCGTGCCGGAATCGACGAGATTAAAGCCAACGATGTCATTTTGACCCTCAGTGACCCGGACCTGGAACTCGAGGCCGAAAAGGCGGAATGGCAGGTCAAACAAGACGAAGCGAACCTGGCCAACATGAAAGTGAAGCTCGAAAGCGACAAGTTGGATCAGAAGGCCACGTTCGCCGAGCTCCAGTCCCAGTACACTCAAGCCAAGCTGACTGCCGATCGGGACCTTGAGTTGACCCGCTTGAACCTCGAAAGCGATCTCACATCCAAGCTTGCAGTCGATCAGGCAAACCAGCTCCGAAATCGCGTGGAACTGCAGAACCAGCGGCTTACAATTGTCGATCAATCCATTAAGGCCCAGCTCGACGCGCTCCAGGTGGCTGTCGAAAGCTCCCGCGCGGCTTACGAGCTGAAGAAAAAGCAAGTAGAGCAATTAACCATCCGCGCCGGTATCGATGGCGTGCTGCAGGAGGTCGATGTCGAGGTCGGCCAGCGCGTCACCGCCGGGACCATCCTGGCCAAGGTGGCAGATCCAAATAAATTGAAGGCCGTCGTGCAGATCTCTGAAACCCAGATGAAAGATGTCCGAATCGGTATGGACGCCACAATTGACACCCGCAACGGTCTCATCCCGGGCCGCGTGATCCGCATAGATCCGGCTGCCCTGAACGGCACCGTCGGAGTGGATGTCGCGCTTTTAGGTCCCAAGCCTCCGGGCGCCCGGTCACAGCTGAGCGTGGACGGCACCATTGAAGAAGAGCGGCTGCGTGATGTCGTATACGTGGATCGCCCCGTCTCCGGTGAGCCGGGCTCGACTATTGGGCTCTTTAAGATTGACCCGGACGGCAAGGGCGCTACGCGCGTCAACGTTAAGCTCGGCCGCGCCTCCGTCAATACTATTGAAG
>JBAUUG010000609.1:0-3317 GCA_049582585.1 Bryobacteraceae bacterium
GCTCCGGCGCTCTTAGCCGGATAATTTGAAAGAAACTTCGCGATCTGCTCGGTGGCTTCGGGCTTGGCGGCGGCGCAGAGATGAATCTGTTCGAGCGCGTTGGCTAATGAGCGCGGCCCTCCCACTACTTTCGCCATGCGCGGCTCGAAAAACGCCTTTGCTTCGGCCGCCGCATCCTCGCTGCATCCGACGCCCGAGGCGAGACCGGGCAGACGAGCGGCGTAATCGGTGTTGATGGAGCTGGGCAACTTCGCAACGACCTCATCGTAGTGTTCTTTGACGTATTGATAGGGCAGCTCCGCGACTTTAGGATCGTCCGACGATGACGAGAACATGCGCATCGACATTCGCATGTCAAACGTCCCATCAAACGCGAGCGCCAGGCTGCGCTGTACAAGCTGAGGATCCTGGAAGTCTCCTAGAGCGCCGATCAGGATTGGCGTGAAATACGGGTCGTGCTCGGCTTTGGCTGCAGCCAGTACCTTGTCGTAAAAAATGGAATCGCTATTTCGCGCGGCGGCATCGAGGATGCTTCCCGCCACATCAGCCGGGGCAGTTTTGTGGTCGCCGAGCCACTCATTCGCAAGGCGTTTCGCCTCTTCGATCAATTGCGGGTCTTTCCCCCGCATCGCGACAAATCCAACCAGCGCCGGACGCAGCAGCTTTTGCTCAGGAGTGTCAGTAGGCTTGGGAAGCCAGCCCAGCTGGCGCGCGCGTTCTCCAAACATTTCCTCGACATAGTTGGCATAGTTGGCGCGCAAACCTGGTTCGATGTAGTGCGAAGGAACCGTGGCTAGCCGAATCTCTGCCAGGGTGATTTCAGGGCGCACGTCGTCTTTCAGCTGTGACACGAGCCCCAGAACCTGATCCCACGAGACCTGGCTATCATGCGCCAAAACATCTAAATCGCCGAGTACACCGACCTCCTCGGCCAGGCTCAGATCATCGCGATGGGTCAGTAAATTCTTCAGCGCATCCGCGTCGTATGCCACCTCGTAATAGCCAATCTCTTTGTCATTGCCCAAGAACCAAGCGGGACAGGCTTTGCCAGGAAGCGTCACACTGGCGTTCTGCCCGGTCAGAAGGCTGCACATTTCTTTTCTGCCTTGCCCCTCGGAATAGGAAACGCAGAAAGGAACATTCCATGTGCGGCTGACATCACCGCTCGATCCAAGCGGCAATAACCGCTGTTGCTCGACCTGCAGGGTCGCTTTTGAGCCTGCTGCGCAATCGAGATGAGCCTTCAGTTCCGGAACACCCGTCTGATTCAAGAATGTCGCGAACGCAGTGGCATATTCGGGCTTGGTGTGGCGCCCTAACTCAGCCAGAAAATCTTCCGCCGTCGCGTTGCCGAACATGTGCGCGGTCAGATAATCGTGCATGACGCGCTGGAAATTCTTTGGTCCCACCGCATTCTCAAACATCGCCAGCACCGAACCGCCCTTCTGATAGGTAATGCCATCGAACGCATTGCCGATGTCGCTTTTACTTTCGACCGGCTGGTTGATGCGCCGCGCGCTGGTCCGCGTATCCACATTAATCGCCATCAGCCGCGCACCCTCGTTCTGAGCACGCGTCTGCCATTCCGGTTTCCATTCCGCGATCAACTTGGCCGACATCCAGGTGGCGAAGGATTCATTCAGCCACACGTCGTTCCACCATTTCATGGTCACCATATCCCCGGTCCATTGATGCGCAAGCTCATGCGCGGCGACAGAGGCATAGCCCCGCTGATGGCGCACCGAATCTTCTCCGGGCGGCGAAAGAATGATATTGGCGTCATAAGTGACCAGCCCCGGATTCTCCATGGCCCCGCCGAATGAGAGTGGAATCGCAAGCTGGTCCGATTTGTCATAGGGATACGGAATGCCGAAATAATCTTCGAGCCTCGTCAGGATTTCGGCGGATACGCTCGCAGCGTATTTCGCTCGGTCCTTATCTCCGCGCGGAACAACGATGCGGACCGGCACGTGCCGGCTGCCCGCAGTGCCAGCATCGACGAATTCCAGCGGTCCCACTCCGAAGGCGATGAGATAACTCGGCAGCGGCTTGGTTTCAGTGAATCGCACCGCTTTCATGCCGTCAGTCTCGTTGGTTTCGTTTTCTATTTTTGTATTCGAAACGGCGACGGCTGCTTCAGGGACATGTAAGGTCACCTGCCAGGGAATCTTGTAGCCCGGCTCATCAAAGCAGGGAAAAGCACGGCGCGCGTCAATCGGCTCAAATTGCGTGAACAGGTAGCGATCCTGACCTTGCTTGCTCAGGAAAATCCCTCCGCTCGATTTCAAATTCACTTTGCCGGTGTAAGAGAGGCTGAACCGCGCCTTGCCCGCAGTGAGCGTCGAAGGAAACTGAAAGCCGACAAAATCCGTTCCGCCCGGGACGATCTGCGCGGTAAGCGTTTGTCCGTTCTGCTCGAGTTTTGCTTCAGTGATGGAAAGATCCGCCGCATTCAGCCAGAAATGATCAACTGCATTATTGATCTGTAAGTCCATCCGAACCTTGCCGGAAAAGTCGGTCTTCTCGGGAGAAAGCGTGAGATCGAGCCAGATATGCCCGGGCTGAACGTCATGATTCAGCCGCAGGGTGGGCGGCTGTGGCGCGGTTGCGGCCAGAGCGGAAACGATCGACAGGAGAGCAGGAGTAAGAATGTAGCTGCGTAGATACATACTTCTTCTATTTCATCACTAGGCTTTGGGCCAGCCACAGTCCGCTCCCTCACGGTCGCGGCTCGGTACGGAGCGGAAACTGTGAACAAGAATGACGATCCTTCCCGGCGGTGCTCATGGGGGAGGGTATTTTTTTGGATATGTGATCGTCAAGCCGTCCACTTCAGCCCACGGCGTAAGTTTGTGGGGTTTGGCGGTCGTTGCGCTCAACAGATTTTCGACCGCTATGCCGCGGATCAGCAAAGCGTCGGCGACCAGCGATCGGTGACAGCGCCAGGGAACCGCTTCGGCGCACAGGATGACTGTTCTCTTATCGGCGGCTCGTGCAATCAGGCCGTCGATAGCTGCCGCGAACTCGGGCGCCTGCATGTAATCGGCATAGCCGCGGAAGGAGGCGTTCTCCCAACCCGTATTGATCGAATTCTTTTTCGCGCGCCGCAGACCGCCGAGGGTTGGCAAATGGACATAGCCGATGTGATGCTCGGCAAGCGTTTGCTTCAGGGATTCCTGGCCATACTGCGGATTGCGCCGCGAGCGCGGGACTGTCCTGATATCCGCAACGAGTTCGACAGCGAAGTTATCGATGATCCTGAGAAACTCGGCGGGAGAGCGCGTGGAATGTCCGAGGGTGTAGACCGTGATCATGGC
>JBAUUG010000610.1:0-5441 GCA_049582585.1 Bryobacteraceae bacterium
CGCAAACTCCGAAGGTGTGCGATAGCCGAGACTGCTGTGCGGCCGCGATTCGTTGTAGTCCCGGCGCCACTGATGAATTCCTCTCCGGGCTTCGAATAAGTTGCGAAACCAACTCACATTCAGACATTCATCGCGCAATTTCCCGTGAAAGCTTTCCACATGGCCGTTCTGCATCGGACGGCCGGGCTGAATATGTTCCACTGCGATGCGCCGTTCCACGCACCACGCCAGGAAATAGCGGCTGGTGAGTTCCGGACCGTTGTCGCAACGGATACGCTCGGGCAATCCTCGCTTCACGGCAATGCTATCCAACACACGGGTGACGCGTGGACTCGGGAAGCTGGTGTCGACCTCGAGCGCCAGACACTCGCGCGTATAGGTATCGACAACGCTCAGCACACGGATCGCGCGGCCGCTCGCCAACCCATCGCAGGCGAAATCTAAAGACCAGCGCTCATTGGCTCGCGTGGCCGCTACAGCGGGCGTGCCCACTCGTACCAAGCGCTTCCGGCGCCTTTTCTTCACGCACAGTCCGGCTTCGCGATAGACACGCCAAACGCGTTTGTGGTTCACTGCTTCGCCGGCCCGCCCTAACAAAACATGCAGCCGGCGATACCCGAAGCGTGGCTTCTCCCGCGCCAGTTCCACCAGTTTCTCGCGCAGTTCGCTATCGCATCGCGACGGGCGATAGCGATACGTCGAAACCGGCAGGCTGAGGATGGCGCAAGCGCGCCGTTCACTGAAGGCAAAATCCCGCTTCACATGCTCAACAGCCGCCTTCATTGCTGTGAGCTCCAGCCGTTTTTTCGAATTACCGACTGCAGCGCGTCTTTGTCCAAACTGAGATCCGCCACCAGCTTCTTCAGCCGTGCATTCTCGTCGCGTAACGCTTCGCTTCCTGCGCCTGGCTGACGTCCATCCCGCCGTACTTTGCCTTCCAGGCGTAGATCGTGTACGTACTCACGCCTGCTTCCCGCGCCACCTCCGCTGCCTTCCGGCCCGCATCCAACTGCTGCAGTGCAGCGATGATCGCTGCCTCACTGTGTTTGCTCCTCGGCATCTTCCTTCCCCTTTTCCTCCGTACGAAAATCATAATCAACTTCGTGCGAATTCTGGGGGGCAGGTCACAGGCTGGCGGAGACGAAGCGTGCTGCCTCGTTGATCGGCAATCTTTGTTTTTCACGACGACAACATTTCTAAGTCACTGCACCCCGCCAAGTATAATGCCCTAACACCGCCCAATGCTCTCCCGATTTCTCCTCCCGCTCACTCTCTTATTGCTCCTATTCACGCTCGCCTTCACTCGTCACGACAAACACACGGACGAATACCGCTCCTGGCCTTCCTTCGGAGGCGGACCCGACAACATCCATTACTCCAGCCTCAAGCAAATCAACCGCAGGAATGTTTCGAATCTCGAGGTCGCCTGGACCTTCGACACCGGCGACGCCTTCACCGGCTCGGAACTCGAGTGCAACCCGATCGTTGTCGACGGCGTGCTCTATGCAACCACGCCCAAGCTCCGCGTCATCGCGCTTGACGCAGCAACCGGCAAACCCAAATGGAGCTTCGACCCGAACGAGGGCCATCGCGTCCTGAGCAAAATGCGAAATCGTGGCGTTGCGTATTGGGCGCCCGGCAAGCGCATCTTTTTCGTTTCCCGGGAATACCTCTATTCACTCGATGCCGCGTCAGGTCAACCCGACTCCGCTTTCGGAGACAACGGCCGCATCGACCTTCGCCGCGATCTCGGCCGCGACCCTGCCCAGATGTTCGTCTCCGATACCAGCCCGCCCCTCGTCTACAAGAATCTTGTGATCGTCGGAAGCATCGTCAGCGAAACCGTCCCGGCTTCTCCCGGCGACATCCGCGCCTACGACGCACGCACCGGAAAACTTCGCTGGTCCTTTCACACCATCCCCCACCCCGGAGAATTCGGCTACGAAACGTGGCGTTCCCCGAATGCTTGGCAATACATCGGCGGCGCAAACAATTGGGCGGGCATGAGCCTCGATCCCGAGCGCGGTCTCATCTTCGCTCCCACCGGCTCCGCTTCGTTCGATTTCTACGGCGCAAACCGTCTCGGTGATGACCTCTTCGCCAACTGCTTGCTCGCCCTCAAGGCGGAAACCGGCGAGCGCGTCTGGCATTTCCAAACTGTTCAGCATGACCTTTGGGATCGCGACCTGCCCACCGCCCCCACGCTCGTGACACTTCACCGCAATGGACATGCGATCGATGCCGTGGCACAGGCCACAAAATCGGCTTTTATCTACGTCTTTGATCGAGAGACCGGCAAGCCTCTGTTTCCCATCGAATACCGCAAATATCCGCCCAGCGATGTCGATGGCGAAGTCGCTGCTGAAGCGCAGCCGCTGCCCACCAAGCCCGCGCCCTTCGCTCGCCAGATCCTGACGGAAGACATGCTGACCACTCGCACTCCCCAGGCGCATCAGGCAGTTGTCGACCGTTTCCGCCAAGTCCGTAGCGCCGGTCAATTCGTTCCACCCAGCTTGCAGGGAAGCATCATTTTTCCGGGCCTCGACGGCGGCGCGGAATGGGGCGGCCCGGCTTTCGATCCCGAGACCGGCATGCTCTATGTCAACGCCAACGAAATGGCCTGGGTCTTGCGCCTGATCCCTACCGAGCCGCCATCCAACGCGAGCACTGGAAAAGATCTTTACCTCACCGAATGCGCGGGTTGTCATCGCGCCGATATGAAAGGATCGCCGCCCGAATTCCCTTCTCTCGTCAACATTGCTGACAAGCTCAATGAACAGGAAGTCGAGACTATGATTCACGAAGGCGGCGGGAGAATGCCTTCCTTCGCGCGTCTTCCCTGGCGAAATATCCACGCCATCATGCGCTACGTGGTTTACGGCGACAACACCGGCGTTCAGGCGACCGATACTGCGCCATCGCCGATCGACTTGAAATACCGCTTTGACGGCTACAATAAGTTCCTCGATCCCGACGGCTACCCGGCTGTCCAACCTCCCTGGGGAACCCTTAACGCCATCAATCTGAATACCGGAGAACTCGCCTGGAAAATTCCACTTGGCGAATACCCCGAGCTCGCCTTGAAAGGTTTGCAGAATACCGGTAGCGAGAATTATGGTGGCCCCGTCGTCACAGCCGGCGGTTTGGTGTTCATCGGCGCCACCAGCTACGACAATAAATTTCACGCCTTCGACAAATCGAATGGCAAGCTGCTGTGGCAGACTCTATTACCCGCCGGAGGCAACGCGACGCCAGCCGTTTACGAGGCGAATGGGAAGGAGTATATTGTTATCGCGTGCGGCGGCGGAAAATCGAAAGACCCTCCCGGCTCGAAATATGTCGCCTTCGCTTTGCCCCGATAAAGTGTATCTATGAATAGACGAACGTTTTCTAAGACTCTCGCCGCAGGCGCTCTAACCAGTGCCGCCCTGAAACCCGCCGAAGAATCCGCCGCACCGCCCTTCAATCTCTCAGTCATGCTCTGGACTGTCTTCAAAGACATGCCCTTCGAGCAGCGCCTCGAAAAGGTTGTGGAAGCCGGATACAAAAACGTCGAGTTGGTCGGTGAATACCATAACTGGTCCAGCGACCAATTCGATCGCGCCAACGCCAAGCGCAAGGAGCTGGGCATCACCTTCGACACGACCGCTGGACTAAAACATGCCGTCGGCACTCCAGCCGATCGCGACGCCATGCTCGAGGATGTACGCCACGAGCTTCCGACGATGGAGAAGCTCGATTGCCCCGCGGTCATTATCATGTCCGGCAACGTGGTTCCGGGCATGCCGCGCGATACCCAGCATCAAAGCTGTATCGAAGGCCTAAAAAAGGCCGTCGCAATCGTCGAAGGCAAGCAGATCAACGGGCAACCTGTGCGTTTGCTGCTCGAAAATATCGATCCCGAAGAGAACCGCAAATATTATCTGACTTCAGTCGCCGAAGGCTTCGAAATTATCAAAGCCGTCAATCACCCGCAAGTGCAGATGCTCTGCGATTTCTATCACGAGCAAATCGCGGAGGGCAACCTGATCGAGAAGCTGGAGAACAATATCCCTTATCTTGGTCTGGTCCACATTGCGGACGTTCCTGGCCGTCACGAGCCCGGCACAGGCGAAATTAACTACGAAAACATCTACCGCAAACTGGCCCAGCTCAAATACAATCGCATCGCCGCAATGGAATTTCTCCCCATCGGCGACCAGGTCGCGAAGCTTCGCACCGCCCGCGAACAAGTCGCCAAAGCAGTCGCAATCTAGCGAGTGGCCCCGTACCGAGCCGTCACCTGAAGGACAATGAAGCCATGAGCGGAATCCAGTTCGTCACCGATGAGAAGGGCCGCAAGGTGGCCGTGCAAATCGACCTGAAAAAATACGGCTCGGTGCTAGAGGAGTTTTGGGACGGGCTAGTTTCGGAATCGCGCCGCAAGGAAAAGGGGATACCGCTCGAAAAGATCAAAGCGAACCTCGTAAAACGCGGTCGCCTGCGTGAATAACTACGCCGTCGAGGTAAAACCTCCCGCGCGGAAGGAGCTCGAAGCGTTACGGATAACGTGCTGTCGCGCGTCGCGTATCGCCGCGAGGTTTACGACTGACCACCAAGTCGCCGACGCATTCGCGATCTAGCGAGCGGCCCTTACCGAGCCGCGCGCGTAAGCAAGCCGGTTTCCTATTCAAACCGACAGACCACTAACCTCTCGATACTGATCCGCTGGGCCCCAAAGCGCGAGGAAGGTCTATATGATGTCGCGCGTCTTTTTGAATTCCGAGCGTGGGTGTCCAAAGGTCGGATTTTTCAGGCGGAATCCTTGGCGGCACCTTTCGACAAGGTTAGAGCTGCATCGATTTTGGATTTGTTCAAAAGCAGCGATTTAACCGCAGTCGTGAGGGCGGCGACATATCCCTTCTCGTCAAACACATGACCGCGGAAGTATTTTTGAAAGTGGATCGTGAGCCAGATGGGGACGGTATCGTCGAGTTCAGGATTGCCGTTCACATGCTCAAAACCCGCCGGCCGACATTTTTTCAATCGCTCAATGAAAGGTGCACGGCTGGCCCATTCTTGCGGGACATATAGCCCGACCCACGGATCATCCGATTCGTCATAAGACATTGGCTCGACCGTTTGGGAAGCGCTGACGATTACCGTAATTGCTTCTTTTCCCCTGACGCGCCAATTCTTATCGATCGTAAGATGGAGCTCCAGACCACTTCGATCTATACGCGAATCGATAACACTCGATGACATTGCATCCCGCACTTGCTGGAGCAAGCTGATCATGTCAGCTTGGATCTCGCCGCGCCTTTCGAAGGCTTTTAGAATTTCACGCACAGCTGGCATATGTTCGAGAAACAGCGCCGTTCGGGGAGAAATACTTGCTTTGGGCATGGCGATCTTGTCAGAGGTTGGAGGCGAGATTACTTAGAAAGGCGGTGATCAAATCC
>JBAUUG010000611.1:0-2109 GCA_049582585.1 Bryobacteraceae bacterium
CTAAAGATTCTCATAGAGAAGGGTGCGTCAGCTCCTCCGCCCTCGAAATGAGCGTGGAAAGCTTTCGCTACGGCTCGTCGAGTGCGGAGAACAGCGCAGGCGCCGCCAAAGTTCCCTACTTCTCAGGCGTCTTCATCCGCAGCTTGGAACCCTTTGATGCGGCCCACTGGTTGAACTCATCGATCATCGCCGGAGTCCACTGCGCGTCTATTTGCCCCGGCGTGTACTTCTGCTCTCGCAACATGGAGTGACCCCAGTCGTCGCGCAGCTCGGTCAGCTCGCTCTCATCGGCAACTTCTTCCGCAAGCTGCGGTGGAATAAATGTGACGCCATCCGGATCGCTCAACACAACGTCGCCGGGCAGCACGGTAGCTTGCCCGATTCGCACAGGTAGGTTCCAGCCCAGCAACGTAGTATCCGCTATGGCGCTCGGATCGAAGCCGCGCGTGAAGATTTTGAATCCCTCGATCTCAGAGAGGCCGCTTGGATCGCGAACCGCCCCATCCACTACCAATCCCGTGCCGGTTTTGGTCATGATGGACGTGCCGAGATTATCGCCAATGATCGTCCCGTCCTTGATTTTCCCGTAGAGGTCCACCACCAGCACGTCGCGTTTCACGAGCGTATCGATGACCCATGAATTCTGGCCTCGGCCGACACGCCCCTCCTGCTTGCCGTGATCGTTGATGACCGCGTTGAGATCCGGGCGCAGAGGCACAAACTGCGCCGTCACAGCGCGGCCGATCAGCCGCTCGCCGGGTTTCACGTTCAGAGTCTTCCAATTCCCTTCGAATTGGAGACGGTAACCGTGCTTTCGCAGCGTCGCCCAAGCTTCTTCAGCGGTCGTGTTCTTCAGCCGGTCTAATATTTCGTCCGGAACCTTCGGCCTTCCATCGGCGAACCGATCCCCTTTCCATTCCCGAGTAATATCCATCCGCTGCTCGTTTGTATACATTCCGAGCTGCGCGCAGGCAATCGTGATGGTCGCGAAAAAGACAGCGTAGAGTTTCATCGCGCGTTAGCTCCACAGCCGGTCATGCGACCGTTCGTTGTTCCATTCGGGCGTGGGCTCGAAATATCCCGGCTCCAACAAGTGCTGTTTCATTACTTCATCATTCAATGTCACTCCCAGGCCGGGGCTCTCGGGAACCGTGATGAATCCGTGATTGACGATCGGTTTCTCCACGCCTTCGACCAAATCGCTCCACCAGGGCACGTCGACCGAGTGATTTTCCAGCACCAGGAAATTCTCCGTCGCCGCGGCGCAATGCACGCTGGCCATGCACGCAACCGGTGAGCCGGCAAAATGCATTGCCATCGGTACGCCGTATTCCTGGATCGAGTCACCGATCTTTTTGGTTTCCAGAATGCCTCCCGAGGTCGCGAGATCCGGATGCAAAATGTCAACGGCGTGCTCCTGAGCCAGCTTGATGAATCCTGCCTTAAGATAAATATCCTCGCCGGTCAAGAGAGGGACGTTGACCGATTGCTTGATTTCCTTCAGAAGCTCAGGGTAGTACCACGGAACCATGTCTTCCAGCCAGGCGACATTGTATTTCTCCAGTGCCTTGCCTAAACGAATGCACGAATTCACTCCGATGTGTCCGAAGTGATCGCAGGAGAGCGGAACGTCGTATCCCACGTATTCCCGAACCGTGGCCACGAAATTCGCCATGGTCTCGATTCCTTTAGGTGTCAGCTCGATGCCCGTGAACATGTGCTCGACGTTCGCGCCCTGGCCGATGGAAACGCCCGCGGGCGCTGTAATTGTGCCGGGAATATTCTTCATCAGATCGATGCCCAGGTCCATCTTCAGCCACGTGAAGCCCTGCTCTTTGCGCTTCTTCAGCCGATCTCCATAGATATTTGGATCGTCTGATTCAGTGGTATCCGCGTAACACCGAATTTTGTCGCGGAATTTTCCGCCGAGCATCTGATACACCGGAATGTTGTAAGCCTTGCCGGCCAGATCCCATAGAGCCATCTCGATCGCGCACACTCCGCCAGCCTGGCGCGATTCTCCGCCGAACTGCTTAATCTTTCGAAAGATCTTGTCGATATTGCACGGATTCTCTCCCAGAATCCGAGACTTCAGAATCAGCGCGTACG
>JBAUUG010000612.1:0-4383 GCA_049582585.1 Bryobacteraceae bacterium
ATCAAAAGGATCGGCTGGTCAGCTTCATCTACCCGGACCGCGATCCTAAGGGAACTGGTTTTCAGGTGATCCAATCCAGAATCGCTGTTGGAAATGGCGGAATGTGGGGCCGCGGCGCGCAGGAGAGCTCGCAGACGCATCTGGGCTTTCTGCCCGTGCCTCATACCGATTTCATCTTTTCTTCGTTCGCGGAAGAACACGGGTTTGTAGGAATCATAATCGCGCTGGTTCTGTATTTCCTGCTGATTATGCAGGTGGTACAGAATGCGCAAACGGCGGGCGACAAAGCGGGCCTGTATGTCTGCATGGGCGTAGCCGCGCTATTGCTGTTTCACGTGCTGGTAAATGTCGGGATGGTAGTCGGCCGCATGCCGATCACCGGGATTCCGCTCCCGCTGATGAGCTCGGGAGGGTCAAATACTTGGTCGATATTCCTGATGCTGGGCTTAGTGAACAGCGTCAGATTGCGAAGGTTTGTGAATTGAAGTAAGTCGGCCTTCCTTCGGGAAGACCGGTTCGACAATAAGACGGGTCGAACTGAGCAGGACAAAAGAGTTTCGGACTGGACGCGGGTGTTGTTGAGCAAGTCTCCATTCGCTCCGTGGCAGTAAATTTTGCGTCCGCCTGGATGACAAGGCGGCTAACGCGAGGCAAGTTCGGACTTTATCTGTACTCTCATCACGGCCCGAAGGCGGTGATTCATGAGTAAGGAAATGGTGATTGGATCCAATCGCCATGAGACGAAAGTAGCGATTCTCGAAGACGATCAGCTCGTCGAGATCTTCTTTCAGCGGGAAAAGGAATACTCGCTCGCGGGCAGCATTCATAAGGGGCGCGTCACGCGCGTCCTCCCTGGGATGCAATCGGCGTTCGTCGATTTGGGCCTGGAGCGTGATACGTTCCTTTACGTCTCGGACTTCTTTGAGGAAAATGAGGACTTCGAATCTTTCGGCGAAGACAAGCCGAGCCGTGAGCGGCGAGACGAGCCGCGCGAAGCGCGTCCATTCATAATCGCTTCCGCCACGCCCGAGCCGGCTGAAGCCGCTGAAGAGGAACCGGGCATTCCCGCGGCTGAATTCAAACCAACCCTGAGCGCCGAAGCGCCTGCCGGCAAGCCGCCGGAATCGGCGCCGAGCGACAGGCGCTTTCCCTCTGAGAGGCTTGGCCGCCGGTCACGGCGGCGTCGCCAGCGCGGACGCGGGTTCCCGGAGAACAAGTACGCTCCACCGGCAAGCGCCCCGTCGCCGCGCGAAGCCGCGTTGGTAGCTCCCCGTGAGGAAGAGCAACCGGAGAAAGACTCCGGCGTAATCATTCTTCCGGGCGAATCGCTCGCCAAGTATCGGCAAGCCGCCGCGGTTCCGGAGAGATCGCAAGAGCCGGAACAAGAGACCGAGGCTAGCCTCCCGGAAGAAGAGGCCTTGGAAGTTGAGGCTGACGAGATCGAGTTAGCCGAGAAAGTGCTTGCGCACCATGATGATGAATCGGTTCAAGAAGTAGAAGAAAAGATTGAGGACGTAAGAGAAGATCAGCCGATACCACCGGCGGAAGAGAACGAAGCTGCGCCGCTGCCGGAGCCGGAGGTTGATGCTCCACCCGTCGATGAGATTCCCGAAGCTGAAGCGACAGACGTGGAAGACTTCGAGGGTGCGGATATCGACGATATTCCCGAAAGCGAAGCGGAGCCATTGGCAGAAGAGTCTTCAGAGCCAAACGTTCCGGAGAGCACTTCTTCGAGAGACGCCTCGGAAGGCCAGAGCACACGGACCGCGAACGTGCGCGAGCAAGGCGGCCAATATCTGCAACGATCCTCCAGACGCATGAGACGCAGACGCGGAGGAAACCGATTCCCGCCGCAGGGTCAGGATTTCGGCAGCTCCCGCCCCACTGCAACCGGGGTGGCCACGGCAGCCGCGATGAGTCCGGAGCCACGCATCGAAACTGTGGCTCCTGCGCGGGAAGAACGCTCGACCGAGAAACCGGAGCGCGTGCTGCCTTCGATCAGTGACTTGCTCAAGGCAGGACAGGAGATCATCGTTCAGGTTGCAAAAGAGCCGCTGGGCCAGAAGGGAGCCCGCATTACTTCCCATATTGCTCTGCCTGGCCGGTATGTCGTTTTTATGCCGAGCATCAGCCACCTGGGCGTATCGCGGAAGGTCGCGACGGAAGAGGAGCGGCAAAGGCTCAAGCGTATCTTGCAAACCCACCGGGTGGGTACAACCGGCGGCTTCATCGTCCGAACCGCGGGCGAGGGCGTACCCGAAGAAGAAATCGCCGCCGACATGAACTTTCTCTACAACCTGTGGCTCGACATTCGCCAGAAGGCGGAAAAGAAGCCCGCGCCGGTGTTGCTGCACTACGATCTTGATATCGTCCAGCGGATTCTGCGCGACCAGGTCACTGACGAATTCAAAGCGATCTGGGTAGACAACGAGGAACTGTATGAGAACACTTTGAACTTCATGCAGCGTTTTCAGCCGGCTCTCGTAAATCGCGTCAAGATGTACACGCGCTCAGCGCCGATCTTCGACGCGTTCAATATCACGCAGGAGCTGGAGAAGGCACTGCGGCCCAAGGTATGGCTGAAATCGGGCGGCTATATCGTAATTAATCAAACTGAGGCATTGGTCGCCATCGATATCAACACCGGCAAGTACGTTGGCAAATCGAACCGGCTGGAAGACACCATTGTGAAGACCAACACGGAGGCGGTGAAGGAGATTGTGCGTCAGATCCGGCTGCGCGATCTGGGCGGAATCATCGTCGTGGATTTTATCGATATGGACGAGCGGAAGAATCGCCAAAAGGTGATGCAAGCGCTCGAAGAAGCCATGCGGGCCGACAAAGCGCCGTACAAGATTCTTCAGTTCAACGATTTCGGATTGGTGGCGATAACGCGCAAACGAGTCAAGCAGAGCCTGGAGCGGACGCTGTGCTCGCCGTGCCCGTACTGCGACGGCGCGGGATACGTGAAGAGCATTCAGACGATCATTGGTGAAATCTTAGCCGAGGCACAGAAGATTGCCCGGGCGATTGACAGCAAGGATGTAGTGTTGCGCGTACATCCCGAGGTAGCAAGAGTCTTGAAGGCCGGCAGTAACAAATATCTGGATGAGTTAGAGGAAATTCTGGGCCGGCCCGTGCTGGTGAAAAGCGACATCGCTCTGCATCACGAGAAGTTCGATTTAGCTTAGTTGCATTCAAAAGGAGAGATGGCCGAGTGGTTGAAGGCGCACGCTTGGAAAGCGTGTTTAGGCGAAAGTCTAACGTGGGTTCGAATCCCACTCTCTCCGCCAACCACTTCGCCCTTTTAAGTATTTACGGACATTTGCTAATTTATGACGTCGGGGTTCGGCGCACAGATGACTGAGAGAATGTATTGGCCCAAGCTTATCCGAATCACTAACATTTGTTTAGAAGGGTAGAGAGCCGGGTGACTGACGAACAAGCGTCGAGGCGAACTGAGGATAGCAAGTCCACTTCCGATTCGGAGACTGCGATCACGAAACGTTCAGCGAAGAAGAAGCGCAACAGCAAAAAGCGCAGCAGGAGCAAATCGCACATTGGCGGTTCCGTCCGTAGCAGTGGAGGCTCCGCCGATTACCCGCGGCACGCGGTTCGAAAGGCTCTGCGAATTCCACGCGCCGTTTTGGAGCAGAATGCCGGGCGGCCCTGTAGCGACCGCGAGGCCGCAGGTTTTGCAGGCATGGGTTATCACGGTCCCTTTAGCGTCGAACTCAGCTCGGCAATCAAATACGGATTCCTGTCGCGTCCGCAACCTGGAACTGTAGAGCTAACAGAACTGGGCAAGAAAGCGCTAAGACCACAAAATCCCTCAGACGAATTAGATGCACTTCGGCAGGCAGTTCTTAACGCACCAAAACTTTCGGATGTTTATAAATATTATCGCGGAGAAAATATACCCGATGAGCCGTTCTTCGGCAACGTTCTGAGCGATAAATTCGGAATTCCTGCTGAAAAGCACGATGAGTTCAAGTCGATCTTCTTCGAAAGTCTTGACGATGCGAAACTGGTCGAGGTTCATGGCGAAAAACGGCGCGTGATCGACGTGTCGCAAGGCGCTGGGGTGCAAGCGGATACTGCGGGCACGCTGAAACGGCTTGAGAAATCGGTAACGATTGAGCAGGGCGATAGCTGCTTCGTTATGATGCCTTTTGCGGGGCCGCTCGGCTCCTACTACAAAACGATATACGAACCCGCTATTCAGAAGGCTGGGCTGCGTCCTCTTCGGGCAGACGACGACATGTTCAAGACCGGCAAAATAGTCGATCAGATCTGGCTAGGTATACACAGCGCCAAGGTTCTTGTTGCCGAGCTTACTGGAAGGAACCCGAACGTTTTCTACGAACTCGGTTTGGCCCACGC
>JBAUUG010000613.1:0-9549 GCA_049582585.1 Bryobacteraceae bacterium
CGTCCAGGAGGACATCTGATAAATGAAGCGCAGCGGCAGTAGCATGAGCTCCGGCGGAATCGATGGACACGCGCTGCGCGGAAAAAGATCGAACAGGCTGAGATTCGTTCGAACGTAGCTATTGGCCGCCTGCAAGCCACCCATTTCTAAAATGCGCTCGCGAAGACGCCGCATGCGCTCATCACCCACCGAGACGCCCGCGACTTTCAGCGCGAAATACGCTTTAATCGAGGCGTTGATCTCTGACGGTCCGTGCAGATAAATATTGAACCCGCCATCTTCGAGCTGCCGTGCGAGGATTGCGTCTACTGCTTTCTCAACCAATGATCGAGTAGGCGGATTCCACGCTCCCTCGACTGGTGGATACAGCCAAAGCTGCATCAGGATGTAGTCTGATTCGAGCGTAGAGTCCGCTCGCAGGTCGGCCCACCAGTAACCCTCCGCCGACTGGCGCTGAAGAATCGAAGACGATGCTTTGCCCACCGCGTCCGCGACGGCGATATTCAGCGAATCCAGGATTTGTAGACTCGACGTCATCACGCGCGCAAGGTATGGAGGCGCGGTTTATAGCTTTCCAGATCCGAAGGCAGCGTAAACCGCACGTCCTCTTCCTTTATTTCGGCCTCCTCCAGATCCTCATAACCGTTCGCTCGGAGATGGCTTATTAATTCCTCCACCAGATGTTCTGGCGCAGAAGCCCCAGCAGTGACTGCAACCGTATCGACCCCCGCCAACATTTCCGGTTGAACTTCACTGCAATCGTCGAGTAGATACGCCGGCACCCCGGACTTCTGGCAAACTTCCACAAGCCGCCGCGAGTTGGAGCTGTTTTGCGAACCCACGACCAGCAAAGCCTGGCAGAGCGGAGCTACCGCTTTGACGGCCAGTTGCCGGTTCTCGGTTGCATAGCAGATGTCCTGAGTCTTGGGTCCGGCTATTTTCGGGAAACGCTCCATGAGGCGCTTCACGATGTCTTTCGTTTCATCGAGTGAAAGCGTGGTCTGTGTAAGGTAAACGATGCGCTCTGGATCTTTGATATCTAATCTGTCTACGTCGTCGACATCAGACACCAAAATTGTATTTTCCGGAGCTTCGCCCAGCGTGCCGATTACCTCGTCGTGGTCTCGATGACCAATCAGGATAATGGTGCAGCCCTGCTTCGCGAACCGAACCGCCTCGAGATGGACCTTGGTCACCAGCGGGCAAGTGGCGTCGATGACCTGGAGTCGCCGTTCCTTGGCCTCAGCCCGGACCGCGGGAGAGACACCGTGGGCACTGAAAATTACGCGTGCGCCTTCCGGCACTTCACTAAGTTCTTCAATGAAAATCGCCCCGGCCCGCCGAAGCTCATCCACCACATGCCGATTGTGGACAATCTCTTTGCGCACGTAAATAGGGGCGCCGTACAGATCGACTGCGATCTTAACCACGTCAATGGCGCGCACCACCCCGGCGCAGAACCCTCGTGGTTTCAATAGGATAATCTTCTTTTGAATGCCGCTCACCGGCGCATAATCGGCAGGTATGCCGGTCTCATAAGCTAGGCCCGTGGGTGGCATAAGAAAGCTCAATTATAACAAAGTACTTTCGTTTATGTGAGTGGCTTAGCATCGCCTGCCCTCACGATTGCCGCCGCTGCCGCAGCCCATTCACCAAAGTAACCACGGCCGCTCCGAACGCCACGCCGGAGAAGAACAGCAGCAGCACATCCACTGCGCGAAAGTATGCGAACCGTGGCGACCGCAGCTCAATCGACAACGCGACAATGACAATAATCATCGAAACGGAGAAACGGCCGAAGAGCGTTCGATTCATGCGCGCTTATTATCCCAGTCTGCCCTTATCTACCCTGCTTTCCCAGCTGCTGGTTGCCTTTACGATCGAGTTCGACAACGAATTCGAGCACCGCAATCCGCATCGGACCACGGCGCACGGCTCGGCGGCCGGATCGGGCTATGGTCCGTGGCTCGCTTCAATGGTCATGTGGGCGAACTGCGTGCAGTTCGTCCCTGAGGAGGGCATCTCCGTCGCTGAGCTCGAGCGTCTCGCCCGCACGAAAACCAACTGGAACGGCATGCAAAGGTGGGGCTACATCGTTGTCCAACCCGAACCGGCCGACAACCGTACAAAGTCGTCCCGCTCCAACTGGATAGTTCGCGCCACGCCCAAGGGCAGGAAGGCTCAGGAAGTATGGCGCCCGCTGTTCGGCGAAATCGAAAACCGCTGGCGCACGCGCTTCGGCGAGGATGCCATCCACCAGCTTCGAGAATCGCTCGGCGCGTTGGTCAGCCGGATTAATCTCGATTTGCCCGACTGTCTGCCCATCTTGCGTTACGGGCTTTTCAGCATAGAGCCCGGCCATGAGTGGCGCGCGCCGGTGGCCGGCGGGGATGCCATCGCTTCCCGTCTTCCACTACCGGCCCTCCTCTCGCGAGTGCTGCTCGCCTTCGCGATCGAGTTCGAGCGAGAGTCGAATGTATCGCTTGCCATCGGCGCCAATGTTGTGCGTGTCCTCGACGAAAAAGGCGTTCGGATCCGAGACCTACCGATCTTAACCGGCGTGTCGAAGGAGGCGATTAGCATGTCGCTGGGCGTTCTCCAGAAGAGACGCCTTGCCGTCACCGAGCGCGATCAAACCGGCAGCCGGGCGAAGGTCGCGCGTCTCACGCCAAAAGGTCAGGAAGCTCAGGAGTCTTACCGTCGACTGATCGGAGTCATCGAAGAGCGCTGGCACGAGCGCTTTGGCGACGAGGCTATCTCGACTCTTCGCAAGCTGCTTGAGCGCTTGGTCGGCGAGCCCACTGCCGAGGCTTCGCCTCTATTCCGCGGGTTGGAGCCTTATCCCGACGGCTGGCGCGCGTCAGTCCGCAAGCCGAACACGCTGCCGCACTACCCAATGGTGCTGCACCGCGGCGGCTTTCCCGACGGCAGCTGAACCGCGCGCGTCAGCAAGCGGCCTAAATCCCTTGACGCCATCTACTACAATGTAGTAGCATCAAATCAGTGGTAGTAGCTCGGCCCCATCCAAAACTCACCAGGCTCGAACTTCAAATTCTCGAGGCTCTCTGGGCGCATGGAAAATCGTCTATTCGGGAGATTCAGGAGTCCTTCCCCGAACCTCGTCCCGCCTACACAACCATCCAGACAACCGTCTACCGGCTGGAAGGGAAGAAAGTGGTACGTCGCGTCCGCAAAATCGGCAATGCCCACATATTTGAGCCGATGATGGCGCGGGATGCGGCGCGGAGCCGGATGCTCGATGAGATTCTGAGTTTCTTCGGAGGACGCGCGCAACCCATGATGGCGCAGTTGGCCGAGGCGGGAAAGCTTACCCTTGAGGACGTTCGCGAGTTGGAAACGACGCTCAAGAAGCTGAAATTGAAAGAAAAGCAGAAAGCGCGGTGAATCGAAATGACGAGTGAGCTGACCAACCATATATGGCAGTCGACAATATTCGCGGTCGCGGCAGGGCTCATGACCATCGGTTTCCGAAAGAATCGCGCGCATGTCCGCTATTCGTTGTGGCTGAGCGCGTCCTTAAAATTCCTCCTGCCGTTCTCGTTGTTAATAGCTCTAGGCAACCGCCTGGAGTGGCGGCCGGCGGCTCACTCAATCGCGGCCACCTCAACTGTCACGCTCTCGATGATCGAGATAAGTCAGCCATTTCCCGAGACCTTGCCGCTCGCGCCATCCATGCCACACGCCCGCGATTGGGCCGTCATCGCGATCTTCTCCGTGTGGGTGTTTGGATTCGCTGCCGTTGCGCTGATACGCTTTCGGGGCTGGCGGCGTATTCGCGCCGCGGTACGCTCCAGCACTCCGATGAATGCGTTAGGCGCCATGCAGGTTCGCTCTTCGCCGGGCCTGCTGGAACCGGGAGTCGTCGGGTTCTTCCGCCCGATTCTGCTTCTGCCTCCGGATATCGGGGAACGCCTCGAGCCCCGTCAATTGGAGGCGGTGCTTGCTCACGAGCTGTGCCACGTCCGTCGCCGCGATAATTTGACCTCCGCGATCCACATGCTCGTAGAGGCGATCTTTTGGTTTCATCCACTGGTCTGGTGGATCGGCGCGCGCCTGGTAGAAGAACGCGAGCGAGCCTGCGACGAGGCCGTGCTGAGCCTGGGCAACCAGCCGCAGGACTATGCCGAAGGAATTCTCAAAGTTTGTAAAAGCTATCTCGAATCGCCATTGTCTTGCGTGGCCGGAGTAACCGGGTCGAATCTCAAGAAGCGAATCCACGCGATCCTGACTGGGCGCGCAGCATGCGAGCTGAATTTTGCAAAGAAACTGGCTCTGGCCGGGGCCGGGATAGCGGCTCTAGGCCTGCCTATTCTAGTCGGCATCGTCAGTACGCCCGCAGTTCGCGCTCAATCGCCATTGGCCGCGCCGAAATTTGAGGCTGTATCCATTAAAGCTTGCGCGGCCTTTAGAAAAAGCCACTACCTAGACTTGCCTGCCGGAACATTTCATTCGGAATGCACAACTGTCGAGCACCTCATCCAGCAAGCGTACGGCCTATTCGGCAATGGCCATATGAATCCGGGGTCATTTCTGGGCGTCGCCGGTGGGCCGGCCTGGACCAGGTCTGAGCTGTACGAGATCGACGGCAAAGCAAAAGGCCCACAAAGCAGAGCAATGATGAATGGACCCATGCTCGAAGCCCTCCTCGAAGATAGGTTTAAGCTGAGGGTCCATCGCGAGACTAGAGATGTCCCGGTCTATGCGCTGACAGTCGCCGCTGGCGGTCCTAAGCTGCAGCCCTTTCAAGGAAGTTGCATCCCGAGGGACTTCGACAAACCGCCATCTGAAGCAGATTGCGGAACAGCTCGATTTCGTGGAAACGGATTTGAAATGAAAGCTGCGACGATGGCCGATCTTTGTACGGGCTTCTCGGTCTTGCTGGACCGGCGCGTCGTAGACGAAACCGGAATTGCGGGAAGATTTACCGTGCAATTCGATCTATCCGCCGATGACCGTGGACTCCTTAACCGCTCTCGCTCCCTGCCTGCGCTCAGTGATCCCACCGTGCCCTCGCCCCCGCCTGTTCTCTTTGAGAGTGTAAAAACAGAGATGAGAAAACTCGGGCTGAAGCTCGCGCCGGCTATGCGGCCGGGAGAGTTCATCGTCATCGATCGTGTCGAGAGGCCTTCCGGGATCTAGGAAACTTGCGGTGACCTATGCACGGCGGCCTCTATACTCCGCCTGATTCACGGTCCAGTTCTGCAATCCTCCGGTCAAGCCGCCTCGCCGCCCGCATATTCAACCAAAAGACTGCCAGGATAATCCCAGCTTGCAGCAAAACATAAGCAACTTGATGCCCGCGCTCGGCTGGCGGGGCGATCGTGATGTTATACGTAGCAAGCAGTGCCATTCCGGGAAGTATCGGAACCAGAACCCACTTCCAGACGCTGCGCAGCAGATCTCGCTGCCGTTCGAGTTCGTGGCGATAAAATCCGACGCAATCCGCACTCCCCATATCTGCCGGTAAAGGCATCGCGGAACCCCATCGGTGCAGGTGCCACATGTAGTAGATCGCCGCCGCAACCAGCAACGCGAACGCTGTGCGCGGGAGCATAAGAGGCACCCTCCAGCATTCCACTCCAAAGAACACAATCACAATCAGGGCTGCTAGGTATTCGCGCAGGTTTCGCCGCCGAATACGGGCCTGAAACTTGGCCGCCTTTGCGCGGAGTTCTTCCACTGAAAATCTCATCTCTTCCACCTCCTGGGTTTGCCAAAGATTCCTAGGATCGTCCATCGCGTGCTCCCTGAAAATCTCGAGCCAAAATACTTTTGATCCGGTGAACCTTCGTGGCCGCATTTCCGGGCGAAAGCCCTGTTAATTCGCCAATCTCTACCCCATCCATGCCATCCAGCCACGCCAGAATGACCTGCCGGTCGAGAGGCTTCAGGCGGTGGATCAGGTTCGTTAAGTGTTCAGCGCCATTTTCCTGTCCATTTCCGGCTCGATCGACAACGCATCAATTTCGTCCAGGCCGACCAAGGTTTGAGGGCGTGCGCGCCGCTGTCGAATGACATACGACGTCGCCGCATTATGCGCCACGCGATATACCCAGGTTCGCGGCGAACACCGCCCATCGAACCCTTCAAAACTGCGCCACAGGGCAACATGAATTTCCTGCAATAGATCGCGCCGCTTATCGGGATCAGCCTCATAGCCGCGAGCCAGGCGAGCCAGCGCGGCGCCATACTCCGACGCGGCCTGCTGGTAAAGGTCCTCCTGGCCGCTCACATCTGAGGTAGTCGTCACCAGACGAATTTTCTTACACAGCGCGGCAGCCATTCAGTGCCGCAAGCGTCTACCCGGCTGCCCTCAGCGTAACCACCTCCGCCACGCCCAGCACCAGTGCATACGTAGCGAAGAGAAGAGCTCCATATCTGTCTCCCGACGTGGCGTCGAGCCTCGGCATGAAAGTCGTTAGATGAGAGAGCACCGCTGCTTCCCCAACCATTCCAGGAATGGCGAGCAACAGCACAGCCGAAGCCCAGCTAGCCGGAGGAACGTCACGCCACTTGAGGAGCCCGATGCAGATCGCGGCCGAGAAAACAGGCGAAAGAATGAAGCTCATCCAGTAGCGCATATTCGTGGTCTCCAGCACTCCGCGACCGTAGTACGCGAAATAAATAGTGCCAACGATCCAAAGCGTCAGACCGAAAACCAGCAAAAGTGCGACATCTTGTGCTTTCAAGTTCTCCTCCAGGGGCTGCGATGTACCATGTGGTACACCACGAATGTACCACATGGTACAAGAAGACCAGGGTGCAGCGAAAAAATACAGTGGATCGGGAGCAGCTTGTAGATCGATGCCTTGCGGCGTTTGTCGAATCCGGGACGCTCGATTTGAGCTTGGACCAATTGGCGAACAGCGTCGGGATCAGCAAGCGCATGTTGGTTCACTATTTCGGGGGACGTGAAAACATCGAAGAGCGAGCCATGACCCGGCTAGAGGAGAAGCTGCGGGCGCAGTTTGCACCCGAGTCATTTCCTTCCGGCGTATCTCCACAGACTGTCGTAACGGCACTCTGGGAACAAACAACGGCTCCCGAAGCTAGAGGCGTTCTGCTGCTGGTCATGGATCTTTCAAAGCGCGCGTGGAGCGGGTCGGCGCGCGCACGAGCATTCTACGAAGAGCAACAGCGATTGTGGGTAAACCTGCTGCTGAAGTTCTTGCCAGATCGGCCGGCCGTAGAAGAATTGCTGCAGCTCTTCCAAGGGGCCGTTCTCGCCTTTCTGATCACCGGGAACCGCGAACCAGGAAGGCGTGCTCTGATGCGGATTCTTTCAAGACCTCGCAAGACGCACTGAAGTAAACCTGCAAATCGAAGCGTCGTCTACAGTTCGCGCATGCCGACAATACGTCGCGCGTTTGAATATGCACTCTTGCTCACCTCGTGCATCCTGCCAACCCGGTCATATGACAGCGAAGAGCGGGCCGGATTATTCATCCCGGAGCACGTTCATCGGTTCCACGCGTGCAGCGCGAAACGCTGGCAAAAGAGATGAGAGTACGGCAACAAATATCACCAGAAACACAACTGCGCACAAGGTTTCGGCGTCGGTAGTCGATACACCATACAGCATGCCCGAGAGCGCTCGCGCAAACGCGATGGCCAGGCACAAGCCGGTGATACAGCCGATGAATGATACGCCAAGACCTTTGAACAAAAAGTGTGTCACGATTTGGCCTCGCAAGGCGCCGAGTGCGAGACGTAAGCCAATCTCACGTTTCCGCACGGTGACAAAATAGCTCAATGTTCCGTATAACCCGATGCAGGCCAGGGAGACAGCCGTCAGCGCAAACAAGGTCAGCAGAATCGTGCGGAGGCGATTCTCCGCAAAGCTATCTAAAAGATGTTCTTGAAGCGGGGAGATGTCGAAGACGGATCGAGCCGGCTCCATCTGGTGAATTTTATGGCGCAGCGTTTCGGCCATAATCATGGGTTCGCCTTGCGTTCGAATGAGGAAGTAGGGACTAGGAGTCGGGGAGCTCACGCACCAATACACGGTCGGAGCAGGTTGACGGTTGAGACCTTGCTCTCGGGCATCTGCGACAATGCCGCGGATCTCAACGGGTGAGGGCATGAATTGACTCGAAACCCACTGAAGATGATGTCCTATAGCCGGCGATTCGTTCAGATACTTATTTACGAAGCTGCGATTCACGACAACCGTATTACTCAGAGACTCGCGACAGCCTTCACCGGATAGCACTGGTATTTGCATCGTGGCGAAATAGCCATTTGAGACGAAGCGGCTGTCGGCGATGATCTTGCCTTCCGTTTCGGCGCGGCCTTCGGTGATCTTGACCTCGCTTTGAGAGTCGCTGGGAATTCCGGGCAAGGTGGCCGAGGTGGCAGCCGCACGGACACCCGGCACGGACCGAAATTCATTCAGTGTACGGTTGATTCGCTGGCTGAGCTTCTTCATATCGGCGGTTTCACCCCAGTTACCGCTAATCCGAAGCGTCAGTACGTGGTTTACATCGAAGCCAGGTGAAACACGCCCGAGCTCCTCAAAGCTGCGTAACAGGAGACCAGCGCCGACTAAAAGAACCACGGCGAGCGCTACCTGTGTGCCAACCAACAGCCACTGTAAAGGATTGCGCGTTGATACCTGGGTGCGGCTGGCATGCGCGAGCTCGCTTGCAATGCTCCGCCGCGTACCGCGAATCGCAGGGAATAAGCCGCATAAGAGAGTCGCGATTACCGCACAAGCAAGCGTGTAAAGCACAATGCGCCAGTCGAGCGTGATTTCTTCAATACGTGGAAGGCTCTTGGCGAGAGTGCGCAGGACTTTCGAACCGGCAGCAGCCACAAATAAGCCAAGCGCAGAGCCCACCGTAGCAAGGACAAAGCACTCGGTCAAAAGTTGGGCAATTATCGAGGCGCGCGATGCGCCGAGCGATAAGCGTACGGAGATTTCACGCTCGCGTTCGGTAGTGCGGGCGAGCAGTAAAGCGGCGATGTTCGTACAGGCAATCAGCAGAAGTAGAGAGACGGAGCCGAACAGAACCCACAGCGAACGGCGAACGCCGCCAACTGTAATCTCCTTGAGCGGTTGAACCGCAACGCTCAGATTGGCGTCCGTTTTTGGAAACTGTCGCGCCAGTTGCGTTTGTACATTCGCCAGATCCGCGCGCGTCTGCGCCACCGTTATGCCAGGCTTGAGCCGGCCGATGACAGTGAACCAAGTCGACTCCCGGCTTTGAGCATACGGTGCATCTATCGGACTGGGATACCAGAGATCGACATCGTGGTCGGGAAAGAGGAACGAGGCCGGCATGATGCCGATGATCGTGTATGAGTATTTTTCGACCCGAAGTACCTTCCCCACGGCATTCGGATCCGCATGAAAGCGGCGGCGCCAGAAGCGATCACTGATAAGGACGGCATTGGGTCCGCCGAAATGCTCTTCTTCGGGAGCAAAATCGCGCCCCAGCGCCGGCGAGACGCCCCAAACTTGGAGAAAGCGGGGAGCGATCAGCGCTTCTGTTACTTTCTCAGGGACTACGCCGGACACCTCCGAAA
>JBAUUG010000614.1:0-3613 GCA_049582585.1 Bryobacteraceae bacterium
AGTACGTACTAGCGCCACTTACCCCTTTCCAAAGTTCAAAAGACATTGCATTCTAATACCTGTGAAGGGTCCTCATTGAGTCTCTCACCGCAGCGCCTGGCCAAGTGGCTGCTGGCTCCCCGGGTCCCGAAGCAGGCGGCCTCTCTACCCTGAGGCCGCCTTCGTTATCTTGGCTGTTCTCTTACGGGACAACGGGCGGCAGCGCAGAGGAACCGGAACTCGCCAGACAGGTGGGGTGCCGAAATCCTGACATATTGTTCCGGGTACCGCCGTAAGGAGTTGGCGTGATGACGTTATCAGGAGTGCTTTCAAGAAACTCCAGCGTGAACTGATATCCGTCTCGCGGAATGAGGATCAGCTCCCTCTCTGCTTCGCGCCCTTATCGACCAGCGGGAAACGGTTGCAGCCCCGCGCGAGCTCGGGGGTGTTCGCAAATCATCAAGGAAACGAGGAGGATGCGGCGGCCCGAGAAAGGGAAGCCGACGAAAAAAGCGCCGTCCATTTTCAAGCTCCCGAAGACGATCTTTAACGCACAGCGCAGAAGCTCATCCAATTCGATCGTTGAGTGAATACGCCGGCTCGCTTCGAGAAGCGCTTGCAAATGAATGATTTGCTGCGGTAAACCGGGAGGTTGCGACTCCGGCCTTCTTCGCCGCGGCTTTCTCGGAGCGGACCTCAGCGCTCTTCAGCTTGGGGACTCGCGGCAGCACTCAATTGCGAGGCAATGTCAGAATGGACGGGGGACAGAACCTCAAATTGTAACGCCAGCTACTTTCCGGCGTCTTTCTCCGACTCGCGATGAGCCGCTTGCGCCAGTTCGAAAGCTTTCGTGGAGTGCTCTAGAGCCATTTTCGAGTGTTCATGCCCGCTCTGATGATCGCCCTTTCCGTGATGCTCCATCGCTGCGCTGTGAGCATGGGCCGCGAGTTGGTGAAGTTCGGCGGCTTTTTGATGCGAATCGTTCATCGTGCTTGACCTCGTCCAATGGTAACTGGAATGGCTGCAGCCAAAACCCAGTGCTGGAAGCGCTTGCATTCGGCATCGACAATTGCGCCGTTATTGAAGACGAAACCGAATGGAGCCGGTACTGCCCTTGCCCAGGTCCCCGAGGTGGGTTCGTCCGAGTGCTGGGCCTTCAAGTCTTTTAGAACGGACAGCTAAGGGCGTATTTGCGGATCGGTTCGCAAGGCAAATTGTCGAAGGGCTCTTGTATAGATTCAACGTTCAGGCCGGAGTTCACGCGCTCTTCCTGCGCGATTCAACATAGAACGGGACCTGAGTCCGGAGGACCCCTTTTGAGACCGCCCCGGTGATCGTGCGTGCTCCGATCGTCTCTGTGTCCGAGGAAAACGGCGGGCGGTATTGCAGGATGACGCGATTCTTCTGACGTCCACCTTCCGGCAGATCCTGAAAGATCACGCGTGACGCGAACTGATCGAGCCACGCCAATATGTCGGAGGCTGAGCGCGGCGCCATCATTCGAGTGGATCTATCTCCCGTTTCCTTTACTCTACTGTCGTAATCATCACAGCGCAAACCCATTGTGAAGACGGCAGATCATGGTGTTGATCGAGCCGCCAATTGGGCATCACGCGCCACTCTGGCAAAGTCGAGTAATGGAAGAGTTGCCGACGGTAATTGGATACAATTCCTAAAGCTTTGGGCCCGCTTGCGCGAGCTATCCTGCTTTAGGGACTAATCCGGAGCAGACTTGCCGGGCACTCGCGGTCGGCAGCGCTGTACGGCCACCACACTTATGTCCGCCACGCTTGGCATATTCTCGATATTTCTCTTCTGCTGTTCAGCAGCACCAGTGAGTACGGAAACCGACTTCAACCTACTCAAGGCTCTGCAAGGAAGTTGGAAGATAGAGGCCGAAGGAAAGCCGCTTGGAATAGAGGTGTCCTACGATGTTGGCTCCAAGCAGTCCATCGTAACCGAGCGATTCGGCAAGGAACTGTCGGTGTTCTATAGAAATGGCCAAAGTGTGGAGATGGTTCACTTCTGCAACGCTGGCAGCCAGCCACGTCTCCGCCTGAAAAAACCCAGCGAGCCGGGCGTTCTCGATTGTGAAATGTTCGCGATAACAAACTTAAGCACGCCAGAGACTCCGCATGTTCAGGAAGTGATCTATAAAATACTTAACGCGAATACGGTCAAGCTCGAGATTGTCTGGTGGCCGAAGGCAAGAGGATCTGAGAAATATACGCTCAGCAGAATTGCGGACATCGATAGTGCATCGCCTCAGTGACGCGCTGCCTGGAACTTGACCCCTTCAATCTGAACGCATCTTCCTCCTCGTTGCCGACCGGCCGCCGCAACCATCAGCGCCTTCCTTCAAGTCTGCATATCGAGAACGTCCCGGCGATCAGCGCCACGGCTCCGTCCGGCGTCCCTGCGCCGCGACATTTCCGATCAAAGCTAGCGACTCTACGTCCAAATGGAATACTAAACGCGGCGCGGTTCGCCGGAGTTCACGGATTTGCTCACTGCCGCGCGGTTCTTAGCGAGTTTCCTGCGCTAACCAGTGATGACGAATATGACACCCACACTGCTCGGCGGCGTACGATGGTCTTGCATGGCCGCAATCCTGGTTCTCACTGGCGCGTCTGGCTCGGGTAAGACGACGCTACTGCGCGCGGTCGAAGCTATGGAAATCCCGGCTGTGGCGTGCTTTCAGTGCGACACCATTTACCACGGCTTGCCCGAAGAGGTTCGCGCCGATGGTGAGGTTGCGCAGGATGCGATTCTCGATCACTGGGTGAAACACGCACTTGACCGACCGGCCATCGAACTCGCCGTCCTCGAAACGCAGATCCGGCCGCATAAGGCGCAGGCGATGCTGCGGCGGCTCGGCGTTGCCGTTCACAGGGTTGTGCTCGTCGAATGCGAGCAAGCGGAGCGCGAAACTCGCCTCCGCGGGCCGCGGGCGCAACCAGAACTGGCCAATCCAAGAATGGAGAACTGGGCCGCCTATATGCGTGGGCAGGCCGACGCGCTGGCCCTCGATATCATCGATACTTCGGGCGTGCCAATCTCCGCTTTATCGGCGCGGCTGCGCCCCATTGTGGAGTCGCTGTTTGAGCGAACGCGCGCAGTGCCTTCCGATCTCAATCGGGTCGATGCAGAAAGTGATGATGGGCAGGTGAATCTGCGCGGTGTGTGGGCGGATCACCGCGCATTCGGAACTTGAGCAATATCTGACGCTTGCCAGAAGTCTCCTTCTCGATGATCACGTTGCTGCCCCTGCACACGTCTGCCAACATCGTGTCCGGGGAGTTTCGGGTGGGAAAAGGGGGAATGTCACCACTGCCGACTTTACGTCCAAATGGATTCCTCTACACATCGCCGTTTTCGGCGAGTAATTCGATCCTTCCAGGTGAACGGGTTGGTTTTTCCGAATGATTAACAAGCTCGTTCTGGAAAATCTCAAGTACCGCTGGCTCCGAACTTTACTGAGCGCCTTAGTAGTGGGTGTTCAAGTAACGTCGATTCTGACGCTTGTCGGCCTCAGCCGGGGCATGTTGCAAGAATCAGCCTCGCAGGTGAAAGGAACCGGAGCAGATCTTTATCTGGCGCCGGACACGCAAGGTATCTTTACGTTTTCGACAGG
>JBAUUG010000615.1:0-3758 GCA_049582585.1 Bryobacteraceae bacterium
GGAGGTGCAGCGCAAACCGACGTTGTGAATTTCCATATGAAGCCGGGTAGCCTCTACCCGACACCGCTAGAGTCTGTAATGAATACCTGGATAAGCAGCCTTAAAGGCGTTCTGCAAAGCGCAGAGATGGCCAAGCCCCTATTCAACACTGAGGGTGGGTATGCATCAGCCGGCTGGTCCTCGCCTTATACAGACCCAAATATGCAAGCCAGCTACATCGCTCGCTTTTACATCTATTCTTATTACTTGGGTGTCTCGAACGACGTGTGGTTTGATTGGAATCCTACGCAAAGCGGGCTAGGATCCTCGAATGCCGATACTGCGTATAGCGAAGTGTACAACTGGATGGTTGGCTCTACATTTGGCGGCTGCAGTGTGAACGGAACTGTGTACACGTGTACGATGACGCTAGCTAACGGCGTTGCCGCTGCTGCGATTTGGGACAATTCTCAAACTTGTTCCCCTTGCACGACTACAAATCAACCAGTTGCAACTTCGTACTTGTCCTACCTGACACTTGCGGGGACGAAAAATGCCATTGTGGGCAATACGGTTCCAATAGGAATACAGCCTATCCTCGTGCAATCTCAGTGACTCTTATATCCGGATAAGTGCAGAATCAACTCGCTAAGGTCCTCAGTACGGCTTTGCACACAAATGCTTCACAAAACAGCCAGGCTATCGCCATCATGCTCAGAAAAAAAAGAAAGCTGACGCCAGCGACAAATCGTTTGCTCCTCATTCCTTGCGATTCAGTTATATCCCCTACCTAGGTAGGGGTATCTCCATCCTCACGTCTTAAGGAAGCCCGACCTAATAGATCCTAGTTAGTGCGTGGCTAACTTTCAGCCGATAAACTCAATCTGCAAGTCGCAATTCACTCTGAACACAGAGGCTTATGCAGCCGGAGATACGTCTGCCTCGAGATCAGGAGATCGGCAACCTGGCGGGGGACTTCAATCTGTTTGGAGTGCATGGCGGCCAATGCAACCTGTCCGCGCTTCTGACGAGAAGAAGGGTGCGCTTGTGGTTTTCTGGTCCGAGGTGTGTTCGCACTGTATGCGCTATGACGGGTACCTCAACGGCTTTGGCGCATGCCACCCCGACCTGGCACTGATCGCGGTGGCGTGCCGGCGCGGTGAGACGCCGGAGCAGATTCGTTGGACGATGTCGGAGAGGGGAATCCGTTTTCCTATTTCCCACGATCCAGGGGGAGCAGTGGCACGGCGATGGGCCGCGCAGCAGACCCCACGCACCTTCCTGATAGACACCGGGCGCACGCTGCTTTACCGGGGTGCGATCGACAATTTCAAATATCCTATCGATCCCGATTCCGCCGCATATCTGGAATCTGCGATTTCAGAGTTTCTGGCCGGAAAACCGGTTCAGCGCACAGAGACGCCAAGCTTCGGTTGCGCCATTCAATCGGTGTATTACACCCTTCCGAGACATCTATGAGTTCCCGACGGGCAGATTTCCTGAGAATTCCCGCGGGCCTGGTGGAGCTGCTCCTGACAGGCCTGGATGCTGGGACCAAGACGATGCGTAGCAGTCTTGAGACTATAGTCCCGTCTAAGCCCGCTTGGCTCCGAATACGCCTCCAGTCCAAGGTCCGCAAGACCTGGATACGGCGCTGGCCGACTTTGCCAATCAACTGGTGAGGATTGGATGGGTCGCACTGCCTCTAGGCCTGCCTATGAATACACTGACAGACGACGTACTGAAATCGGGCAGCCGGCTTTTGGGTATTTGGATTTCATGGATCCGCACACTCTAGCGCTGCCGTTCGAGTTCCTTCTTTCCTTCAGCGGAATCACCACGGAAACTCTGTTGCGGATGATAGCGATTTACTCCGTGGTGGGTCCGAAACGGCTGATGGTTTTTCTTGCCAACGCCGCGGAGGTGTATTGCGAGACTGCGATCTTCATTGGCCTCGAGTACAAAGAAGTCATCGAGCGCTATCAGAAACAGCTGGAACTGAAACCCGACGACCACAAGACGCGCCTGGAGCTCGGGCGCTTGTATCTAAAGTGTGGCCGCCACTCTGAGGCAGTGCGGGAGTTGAATCTTGTGGCAAGAGATCCAGCCACGCGAGCGCGCGCAACACATGAGTCCGCCATTGCGCGCTATCGCGCCGGGAGGTTTCCGGAGGCGGCGGAGAGTGGCATAGCCGCGATGGCGGCGAACCCCAGGAACGAGCGGGCGCGCGCCGCGATATGGTTGGCCGCTCGCTCGGCCGGAGGCTACCCGAAAAACGTACCCGCAGCTTACCGGATGGAGTTGAAGACCGGATATGAACCGGCACGGGTACAGTTTGAGAACATCGCGGCGAAGACCGGGCTGGATAAGATCTGCGCGGGGCGGGGTACTGCGGTTTTCGATTACAACAACGATGGATTCCTGGATATCGTGATCACGGCGGCGCATGCGGGTTGCACGCTCTACCGCAACAACGGTGACGGTATACTCTCACCGATGTCTCGGTAAAGTCGGGGCTGGATAAATGTATCAATGGCTTCGTCATCATAGCCGGAGACTACGACAATGACGGCTTTCCGGATCTGTTCGTCACTCGCCAGGGCTTCTATTACGGCGATTGCGCCCTCTACCACCACAACAATGGCGACGGCACCTTCACGGATGTGACGGAAGAAGCTGGCTTATATAGCGTTTACACAACAATCGGTTCCTGCTGGGGCGACTTATAACAACGATGGGTACCCCGATCTGTTCCTTTCGAGCGGGCTGGGCCGTCCGCAGTTGTTCCGTAACAACCGCAACGGCAGGTTCACGAATGTTAGTTTCGAGGCCGGAATCAGCGATTTCGTAGTCGGCACCACTTGCCACTTCGCCGACTACAACAATGACGGCTGGCTGGACATTGTGCAATATAGCTGGTCCGATCACGAAGATGTGATCCACACGATGAAGACCGGACGCGGGCGCGACGACGGTTCGCCTCTCGCGGTCTACCACAACAACGGCGACGACACGTTCACCGCGAAAACGAGCGAGATCGGTCTCGATGGCTGCTGGGGCACCATGAGCGGCAACCTCGGCGACGTCAACAACGATGGCTACATCGACCAGTTGCTGGGTAACGGCAGTCCCAGGATGGAGCGCGTCGAACCGTTCATCCTACTCGAAAACGATCATGGCGCCTTCCACAACACCACCTTTTCGGCGGGTTTGCCTTTCTCGGGCAAAAGCCATGGAACGAACTGCGCGGACCTGTTCGGGGATGGTCGAATGTCGATCATCATCGCGGCCGGCGGAGGCTATCCGGGCGATCTGCTCATGGCCGCCGTTCACTGCCCGACGGCACTGCCGGGCAACTATCTGAATGTGCGGCTGGCCGGGACCCGAGGCAACCGCGACGGCAATGGGGCGCGGATCACGCTACGGCGCGGCAACAGTCAACAGATTCGGGAAGTGATGCACGGTAGCAGCTTTGGCTGCTTGCCACTGGAGCAGCACTTCGGGCTGGGTGCGGCCACCCAAGCCGATGCACTCGAAGTGCGCTGGCCCAGCGGATTCGCGCAGAGAGTTGAGAATCCGCCGGTGAATCAAACCATCCGCATCATCGAAGCCCAAGCCGAATGGGAGTATGTTTATCCGCGGCCGGTACAGAGCGCCATCGCAGGGCTGGACGTGTCTTGAAGATAATAAAGAATGGGTTTCGGTTTTTGCTAAAGCGCATTGTCCTCGATCCAGGCTGCGAAAACTTTGGCGCTCCCCTCCATCAGCGCCTGGTGCAC
>JBAUUG010000616.1:0-7147 GCA_049582585.1 Bryobacteraceae bacterium
CATCATACCCATCCGCCGGTGTAATCTATCTTGCACTTACTGTAACGAATACGACGATTTCTCCAAGCCCGTCCCGCTCGACACAATGCTCCAGCGCCTCGAGCTTCTTGGAAACCTAAGAACGGGCGTCATCACGCTCAGCGGCGGCGAGCCCCTGCTGCATCCCGAGCTCGATGACATCATTCGCGGGATTCGAGCCAATCACGCTATGGCCGCTCTCATCACCAACGGCTACCTGCTCACCGCCGATCGGGTTCAGCGTCTCAATGCTGCAGGGCTCGATTATCTCCAGATCAGCATCGACAATGTCAAACCTGATGAGGTCTCGAAAAAGAGCCTCAAAGTCCTGGACAAAAAACTGCAAATCCTGGCGGAGCACGCGGATTTCCACGTGAATATCAATTCCGTTCTAGGCGGTGGAATCCACAATCCCGAAGACGCCTTGACCGTCGGGAAGCGGGCTATGGAACTTGGCTTCACATCCACGGTCGGCATCATTCACGATGGCGGCGGGCAGCTGCGGCCCCTGGCGAACCGCGAGCGCGAGGTTTTTCTCGAGATGAAGAAATTCGAGAAAAAGCATTTCTCGCAGATTAACTATTTCCAGCGCAATATCGCCAACGGCCAGCCAAGCAATTGGCGTTGCCGCGCGGGCTCCCGGTATCTTTATATTTGCGAAGACGGATTGGTCCACTACTGTTCCCAGCAGCGTGGGTTTCCGGCGAAGCCTCTGGAAAACTACACAGTGTCGGATATCCGGCGCGAGTACCTCACGGAGAAATCGTGCGCGCCATTCTGCACAGTCTCCTGCGTGCATCAGATTTCGTACTTTGACTTCTTTCGGGGCAAGCAAACGCTCACTGTTGAACCCGTCACCGAAGAGCACGAGCAGTTAGTCTCGATTAAAGCCGCAGGCACTTGAGCCGAACCGGCATTGCGGCCGACCCGCGCGTCAAACAGCACAATACCGGCCCCGGTCATCCCGAACAGGCCGCGCGCTACGACGCCGTAATGAAGCGCCTCGAATCCACCGGCCTGCTCCCGCTGGAGGTATCCGCTGTGACTGACGATCATCTGGCGTTAGTGCACAGCAGAGAATACATCGCGCTTGTGGAGCGTGAGGCAGCGCAAGGCCGCAGGCAATTGAGCACCGGAGACACCGACATCAACGCGCAATCGGCCCAGGCGGCGCGCATCGCCGCCGGTTGCCCGCTAGCGGCCGTGGATGCAGTCTTTTCAGGCACCGTGCGCAATGCGTTTTGCGTAGTTCGGCCACCGGGCCATCACGCCGGCGCGGCTAGAGGCATGGGTTTCTGCCTCTTCAACAATGTAGCGATCGCCGCGCGATACGCGCAGCGTCAATTCGGAGCCGAGCGGGTGCTGATCGCTGACTGGGACGTCCATCATGGAAATGGAACGCAGGATATTTTTTACGCGGATGGGTCGGTTCTATTCTTCAGCACGCATCAATCGCCTTGGTATCCGGGCACCGGCGATGCTTCAGAACGTGGCGAAGGAGAAGGCGCGGGAAAAACCATCAACTGCCCGCTTCCCGCCGGAAGCGGCAGAGCCGAGATTGTTGGCGCTTTGCGGAATCAGCTCTTACCGGCCGCGAAAGAGTTTCAGCCCGATTTCATCTTGCTCTCCGCCGGTTTCGATTCGCGAGTCAACGATCCATTGGGTCAATTCCTGCTGACCGATAACGATTTTCGCGAATTGACCCGCATGATGACGGAACTTGCCGCACGCTGCTGCGAGGGCCGTTTGGTTTCTGTTTTGGAGGGCGGCTATAACTTGCAAGGCCTAGCGCTGGCGAGCGAAGCCCACGTGCGCGGATTGCTCGCGGCGTGCTGAACCAGGAATTTGGTTACGAAACCGTGAACGCCTTCTCAAAACCGCTATGCTCGTTCTAAACTAGCCTTTCGGGGTCTTCAATCGTTCTCCAGGAGTGAGCTTGTGTTGAATTTCCAGTGGAAGCTGGTCCTTTTCTGCCTTACGCTGTTTCCGCTTCTCCCGTATACACTTCACGCCCAGCAAGTCCTTGGCGCAATTACCGGTACGATCAAGGACGCGTCAGGCGCATCGGTGCCGGAGGCGACCGTCAAAGCCCGCAATGTCGCAACGAATCTGCAGGTGACGGTCTCTACCGAAACAAACGGCTCGTATTCCGTTCCCAATCTTCCCATCGGAAGCTACGAGCTGAATTTCACAAAGCCGGGATTTGAGACGGAAACTCACATCAATGTGCCTGTTCAGGGCGACCGAACCACAACCGTAAACGGAAATCTGCGGGTCGGATCCATGAGCACCACAGTAGAAGTGACTGCCACTCCGCTCATGAACCAGGTGGACACGACCAATGGTTACGTCGTGGATCAGCTGACGATCCAGGAGACGCCTTTAGGAACCGGAAGCTTTACTCAGCTGGCGATCTTAGCGCCGGGCGTGCATTCGGATTTCCTGGGCGGCGCGGGCAGTAACGCGGGCCTCGGCAATCAGGCCATCTTCGCAAATGGACAGCGCGATACCAGCAACAGCTTTTCCCTGAATGGAATCAGCACGAACAATTTGTTCAACGGAAACTCGACCAGCCAGGTGGGCGAAAACCGCTTCGTGCTGAATACCGGTGAAAATTTCGGAGCGGGCGGGGAGATTCAGACCAGCACTTCGGTGTACGGCGCCATCGGCCAGGCGCTGCCGACGCCTCCTCCCGAGGCCATTCAGGAGATCAGCGTCAATGCCGCGATGTACGACGCCTCGCAGGGGGCGAATAGCGGCGCGCACATCGGCGTGATCACGAAATCGGGAACCAATGGTCTTCATGGCGAACTCTACGAGAAGTTCCAGAACAGCGCCATGAATGCGGCGCCCTTTTTCTATAACGCTTCTCCGGTGATTACGGCCAAAGTGCCCTTTCTGAATCGCAACCAATTTGGCGCAACACTCGGCGGCCCGATCAAGAAGAACAAGCTTTTCTATTTTCTGTCCTATCAGGGCGTGCGCATCGCGGATGCCTCCGATGCAACCAAAGACGTAACCGTGCCGCTCGGCCTCACGAACGACCGCAGCGCGCAAGGAATCGCGGCTGCGGTCAACAACAGCTTCGGCACCACTCTCACCGCGAGTCAAGTGAGTCCGGTCGCGCTGGGGATGCTGCAAGCCAAACTGAAGAATGGCCAATACCTCATTCCGAGCGCTCAGATTACCGATCCCAACACGGCAGCCTCGCTCGGTTACGACGCGGTAACACAGGGTCCAAATGCGACGTCGAACGTAGACCAGGGCATCGCGAACATTGACTTCGTCGCCAGCGATAAGGACCGTTTCACCGGCAAATACTATGTGCAGGTCAACCCGACTACCAATCCCTTTGGAGCGGTCGGAAGCACGCTCGGTTTTCCGCAACAGCTTTCGGCCGGAAGCCAGGTCGGCTCCCTTGAAAACACGGTCATACTGACCCCCGCCCTTACTTGGGAGCAGCGCGCCGGATTTACCCGCCTCCATGCTTACGCGACCACCGGACAAGCTTTCTCGCCAAGCCAGTTCGGAATGAATCTGCTTGGCTCGACGACATTTCCGCAATTGGATATTTCGACCGCCGACCCGACCATCGGCGCCGGCCTCGAATTTGGCCCGAGCACCAGTTTCGGCAACGCCGGCATGTTCCAAAACCAGTGGGAGTACGGGACGACGCTGGGCTGGGTAAAAGGTAAGCACACACTTTCATTCGGAGCCCAATGGGATCATACGCAGCTCAACATCATCAACAACAACACCTCGACGGATACTCTCGACTTCAGCAGCTTCACCAGTTTCGTTGAAGGAACGGTACGAAGCGGGGACGCGTTCGCGGGTTCGGCCAACCGTTACTACCGATCCGATACCATCGGCGCATTCGTCAATGACAATTACAAAATTCGCAGTAATCTGACGCTCACCGTGGGCCTTCGTTGGGATTACGATGGGCCGCTATCCGAGAAATACGGCAGGCTGACCGATTTCGATGCAAGCCTCTATTCGTACGACGCGGCTACGGACACCATCACCGGTTCAGGACTCGAGTTCGCGGGTAACAGCAAGTTCGGCACCCCGGGCGCAAGCGACTCGTTAATGAAGCAGCGCCAATGGGGATTTGCCCCGCGCATCGGGATTGCGTGGACGCCGCTATCGAAGCTCACCATCCGCACGGGATATGGCATCTACTATGACCGTGGCGAATTCTTCAGCTATCTCTCCCCGAGCGCGGGAGGCGGTTTCAATGGGCCGTTCGGTGTCACCCTCGCGCCGCCTTTTGTAACGCCGATTGCAGCTAAGCACAACGGAAGCGTCTCGGAACCATTCGGCACGGCCGCGCCCGGGGCGCCCCCGGGCACTCCTGCAGCTTTCCTGGCCTATCTGCCTAACTTCAGCCAAACCGCGAATGGGACCGCCCCGCCTGGCAACCTTTTTGGACCATTCCTTTTTGGCGGATACGATATCAACAACAAGCTCCCTTACTCCGAGAACTGGACATTTGATCTTCAATATCAGGCCTCGAATAGCTGGCTTTTCAGTGCCGGTTATGTCGGGAACCATGGTGTACACCAGGTACTGCCCATTCCTTTCAACGAGCCGCAGATCGCAACGCCGCAGCATCCCGTGAATGGTCAGATCTATTCGTACGGCGGCGAGATCTACCCGCAGCCCGACACCGAGCCCATTACGAATACGACCGAGTTCTCAGGCAACGCGCCCGTTCGCGTGCCGTATATCGGGTATGACATGAACTCCGTGCTCTACGAGGCGGAGGGGATCTCGAACTATAATGCATTGCAGCTCCAGGCTCGCAAGCGCCTCTCGTCCGGTCTGCAATTCACCGCGTCTTACACTTACTCGCACGCCTTAGACGAGCAGAGCGGTCTGGGACTCTTCGTCACCGGCAACAATCCGATCTATCCGAAATCAAACTACGCTTCGGCGGACTTCGACCAGACGCACGTATTCCTGGTCAACTACAGCTACACGATTCCGAATCTCACTGCCAACAAGTTGCTGGGCGAATTCGTCAACGGCTGGACGCTCGGCGGCCAAACTGTCGCGCAGAGCGGTGAGCCTTACAGCGTCTACGATTACTCCGGCTCAATCGGGAGCTTGTACTTTGGGACCGATATCGAGATCTCGAACCCGATTGTCCCCTTAAAGCCAGGCATTTCGGCGAAGCAGGCCCAGTTGCAAGGAACAACCGGCGTGAATGCAGGCCTGCCCGTCCTGAACGTGAACGATTTCGCGCCGCAATTCGTCGCTCCGGGCACCAACGGAGTTCCGCCGTGCGACGCCTCGGGATGCGACAACTATGAGTCGCTCTTCGGATCTTCCGGCCGCAATTTGTTCCGCGCTCCCTTCCAGGTTCGATTCGATATGAGTCTGGCGAAGGAATTTCCCATCGCCGAGCGCTTCCGGGCGCGCTTCGAGTTCGACGCGTTCAACGTGTTTAATCATCCCGATTTCGATACACCGAACAATGACGTAACGTTCTTCCCAAATTTTTCCGCTCCGCCGGTGTACCCGCCCCAAGGAAACCTTGGCATCATTCAACACACGCTGGGAAGCTCGAGATTCCTGCAATTGGATCTTCACCTGACGTTCTGAATCGATTGCTATACTTCGTCTTCGATGCGAAGGAAAGTAACTGTTGTGGGCGCGGGCAACGTCGGCGCTAATACCGCGCAAAAAATAGCAGCGAAAGAACTGGCGGATGTGGTTCTTGTGGATGTCGTGGAAGGCGTGCCGCAGGGCAAGGGCCTCGACATGCTGGAATCGGCGCCGGTCGAAGGCTATGACGTAAGAATTGTCGGCACGAACGGGTACGACGAAACCGCCGGATCCGACATCGTAGTCATCACGGCCGGTTTTCCGCGCAAGCCCGGAATGAGCCGTGATGATTTACTATTGGCGAATTACGAAGTGGTGAAGAGCGCGACCGAGCAAGCGGTCAAGCAGTCGCCGGATGCGATTCTTATCCTGGTAACCAATCCTCTGGATGCCATGTGCTGGACCGCGCTGAAGGTCTCGGGTTTCGCGCGCGAGCGAGTGATTGGCATGGCGGGCGTTCTTGACACCGCGCGGTTCCGCACGTTTATCGCCGAGGAGCTGGACGTCTCCTTCGAAAACGTAACCGCAATGGTTTTGGGAGGACATGGCGACACCATGGTGCCGCTGGTCCGTTTCACCAACGTGAGCGGCATCCCGTTGAGCGAATTGGCGGATCAGGCGGCCATTGACCGCATGGTGCAGCGTACGCGCGATGGCGGCGCTGAGATCGTCAAGTACCTGAAGACCGGAAGCGCCTATTACGCTCCCGCCGCCTCGACCGTCGAAATGGTTGAATCCATTCTCAAAGATAAGAAGAAAGTTCTGCCTTGCGCGGTCTGCTTGCAGGGTGAATACGGGATCGAAGGACTTTTCGTGGGCGTGCCCGTCAAGCTCGGAAAAGCCGGCGTCGAAAAAATTTACGAAGTCCGGCTCGAAGACGGCGAAAAAGCTGCCCTCAGGAAAAGCGCGGACGCAGTTCAGGAGCTGGTCAACGTACTTGAGCGGAAAATCCAGTAAGCCGCGCATTGACCCCAAATTTGCTTGTTTCGGGATGAAGCTTGCGCGGTCGAAAATTCACCGCTGGGGAGTGTACGCAACGGAGCCGATCCCGCCCGGAAGGAAAGTGATCGAGTATACGGGCGAAAAGATCAGCCGCCGCGAAACCAAGCGGCGCGCCGATGCGAGCGAGTTCACTTATCTCTTTACGCTGGATTCATACTGGACCATCGACGGCTCAGTGCGCGGCTCGGGCGCAGAGTACATCAATCATTCGTGCGAGCCGAATCTGATTTCGCGCACGCTGAAGGGGCACATCCTCTATATGAGCCTTCGCAGGATCCGGCCCGGGGAAGAGCTTACAATCGACTACCGGTTTGAGAAGAATGTTGCGAAAGTGCCGTGCCGCTGCGGATCGCCAAAGTGCCGGGGAACGATAAACGTGGTGTGAGTAGCCGCCCACGGCTGTAGAAACCCGCGGATTCAGGGCGCTTTCGACGGCTGGGCGCGACTTACCCCGTTTTTCGACGGTAATCAGTGGATTTCGACGCCAGATCTGCTACAGTAGATTTCGACGAAC
>JBAUUG010000617.1:0-6905 GCA_049582585.1 Bryobacteraceae bacterium
GGGGACCCACGGTCGTCCGATCTGGACATGCCGTTCCATCAGCTAGAGCTGTTGAATACACCGGAAGCCGCACGGGAAGAAGTGAGGCGGTATCTCGCGAGCACTTCAAACGATAATTTCCACTATATCGATCTTCTGCTGAAATCTTCAAGGCTAGACGCGATCATCTTCTTGCTGCGTGAGGCAGTTTCTAATCCGAACATTGTGCTTCCCGACGGCATAGTGAGCGTGCTGGCCGGTCTCCAAACTAGAAAAGATCTTGGAGAAGCTCCGTCTTTCAGCGGACCGAATAGTGAAAGTGAAGAGGTTCGTCAGATTCGACAGCGGAGACTTGAGGCGGAGGCCAAGTATCGCGACCTCTACAGGCAGGAATTACTGGACACCAAATCTGCTCGCTGGGGACCCGGGCGAACGCAAGTTGCGTTTCTGGTCTGGGAAGACCGGGTCGATACTGCCTCGATTTCACTGCGTTATGAAGTCTTAGACCGCTTGCGCGATTTGCCCTTTCAGGAACAACTCGTTTTTCTCAATGCGGAATGGAGCCGGCGTCCCCATGCACAACTGCATTCTGCCGTTCGCAGCCTCGCGTTGGAAAAGTCAGCCGACAGCGGGATACGGGATGGAGCTTTAAAATGGTGGTGCGAAGACTGGCCGCGGGAATGCGGCGCTGCTTTGCTCGACGAAGCGCGCCAGCCGCAAATCGATATCGATGCTCAAACAATTCTCCTGATGCGACAGGCCGAATTACCGGAATTCGACGGTTTGCTTCGTGAGAGACTCAATGACTCGAAAACAGTGGAGTCAAAGATCGGAGCGCTACTTCTTCGCGTTGCCGGCAAGAACATCCTGCCGGCGGCTGAGGCCTTTCTGGATCGCCATCCTGCGAGTTTCGATAATTGCCGTGAGGTTGGGTATGTGACCGGTTACCTGTTCCGCGTTTCTGCGAGTGATGCCGCGAAGCGGTTGAGTCAACTATTGAATAATCGCGATTGCGGTTTCCAGGTTTTGCAGCTTTGGCACAACTCCGGCTTTTTTCCGCCCGCTGCGTTTCAAGTGATCGCAGCGGCCTTGCAATCGCCTGACTACCAGACCGCGGGAGCGGCGGCGCTGTTTCTTTCTGAGCATGGCGACGCATCGGCGAAACCCGTAATCTTGAAGCGCCTCCGGCAGCTTCAGTCGGAGAACCAAGAGAGAGCCAAGGAAATCAGGTCCACGTGGATGGATAATCAAACTGCGGGAGCGCTCGCGAACTTTGAAGCCACGCTCGTGTCCGCGATAGTGAACGCGCAGCAATGGAAGGTTTCCGAAGATGAACAAAAGAGAATCGGAGAAGCCTGCCTTAGTGAAATGTGCGAGCAGGCATTAGACGGCAGAGGAGCAAGGTCGCTCTAAGCCATCCATCTCACGCTTCTCTATACTGATCTCGTGCCGTTCAATCTAGTCATTGACTACCAACCGCGCGGCGATCAAGTCAGCGCGATCGAGCAACTGATCCGCGGTGTCCGCGATGCCGAGAAGCACCAGGTTCTGCTGGGAGTGACCGGATCAGGCAAGACTTTCACCATGGCCAAGGTGATCGAGGCCAGCGGCCGTCCTTCGCTCGTCCTTGCCCACAACAAGACGCTCGCGGCGCAGCTTTATCACGAATTCAAGGGGTTCTTTCCCAGAAACTCAGTCGAATACTTCGTCAGCTATTACGATTACTACCAACCGGAAGCTTACATCCCCTCCGGCGACATCTACATCGAAAAAGAAGCGACGATCAATGACGAATTGGATAAGCTGCGCCTCTCCGCCACGCGTTCTCTGTTCGAGCGCCGCGACTGCATTATCGTCGCGAGCGTCAGCTGCATTTATGGCTTGGGCTCGCCCGAGGCGTATTACGGAATGCTGGTCATGCTCGAAAAGGGGCAGCGCATCAGCCGCAAGGAACTGCTGCAAAGGCTGGTGGAGATTCTTTACGAACGAAACGATCATGATTTTCGCCGCGGTACGTTTCGCGTGCGGGGAGATGTCATCGAGCTTTACCCCACTTACGACGACAATGCGTATCGCATCGAGCTCTGGGGCGACGAAATTGAATCGTTGAGTCAAATTGATCCTGTCCTGGGACAAGTCAAGCAGACCTATCTGCGCTTGCCGATCTACCCTAAAACCCATTACGTAATGGACGCGCCCACGCGCCAGCAGGCCATGCAGAGCATTGAAAACGAGCTGCAATGGTGGCATAAAGAACTGGAGGCAGGCGGGAAGCTGGTGGAAGCTCAGCGGCTCTACCAGCGCACAATGTTCGATCTCGAAATGATCAAGCAGATCGGGTATTGCCACGGGATCGAGAACTACTCGCGCCATTTCTCCGGCCGGCTTCCAGGTGAAGCGCCCCCGACTCTGCTCGATTACCTTCCGAACGACGCTCTCATCTTCATCGATGAGAGTCACCAGACTATTCCGCAATTGCAAGGCATGTACCATGGCGACCGTTCGCGAAAAGAGGTCCTGGTTCAATATGGGTTTCGCCTCCCGAGCGCCAGAGATAACCGGCCTCTGACCTTCGAGGAGTTCGAGAACCGCGTGAACCAGGTGCTCTACGTATCGGCTACTCCTGGCCCATACGAGTTGACCAAATCGGCCGGAGTCGTCGTGGAACAAATCATCCGGCCAACGGGTTTGATTGATCCGGAGATCGAAGTCCGACCCATCAAAGGTCAAGTCGATGATCTCTTACACCAGATCCGACTCCGCACGGAGCGGAATGAGCGTGTTCTGGTCACTACTCTGACCAAACGCATGTCCGAGGATCTCGCCGAATACTATGCGGAAGTGGGTGTCAAGTGCGCTTACTTGCATTCAGAAGTAAGCACGCTCGATCGCATCAAAATTCTTCGCGATTTGCGCCGCGGCAGTTATGACGCGCTGATCGGAGTAAATCTGCTCCGGGAAGGGCTCGATCTCCCGGAGGTCTCCTTAGTAGCGATATTGGATGCTGATAAAGAGGGGTTTCTAAGATCGACCGGCTCGCTCATTCAAACCATAGGCAGGGCCGCTCGGAATCTATACGGCCGCGCCATCCTTTACGCGGATGTCATGACGGAGAGCATGAAGCGGGCGATCGCCGAGACGGAGCGGAGGCGCGCCATTCAGAATGCCTATAACGAGGCGAACAATATAACGCCCCAGAGCATCATTAAGCCAATCGATATGAGCCTGGTTGCGGTGTCCGAAGCCGATTATGTGACCGTCCCTCTGGACATGGAACCTGAATCTGAGATAGACTTAACGCCCGAGCAACGGGATGGTTTGATCGCTGAATTGGAAACAAAGATGCGCGAGGCGGCGAAGGCGTTCGACTTCGAGAAAGCAGCGCGGTTTCGCGATCGAATGAAAGCGCTTAAGGCGACGGCAGTGTATGAAGAAGCAGCTGCAACTCGGCCTGGTAGTTGAGGGTAACTCAACGGGTTCAGCGATGCTGCGCATGCCAAGCCTCGCAAGAGAGCTCGGGCCTATTAAATCGGGAGCTTTGCGCGCGGCGCACCGGCTTTCAAATTTCTTGCGAGCGGGCTACCCGATCGGGAATTATAAAGAGCTCTCTTCGGCGCGGCTCATCCTTCTGCGCGTTCCCGATTCCGCTGCCCCGCGCATAATTGGCGAGCTCTGTGCTTCTGACCTGGTCTTCAGGGATGTTTCTTTCGTGCTCTGCGAGAGTTGGCTGACGCTGGATGTGCTGGAGCCGCTCAAAATGCGAGGCGCTTCGGTTGCCACCCTCGTGCGTGTTTCAAGCGCTCGCCGCGATTTATTCGCGCTCGAAGGACAACCTGCCGCCGTCCGGCGGATTCATCGATTTATCGAAAGCAACGACGCACAGGCAGTAGAAATTCGCCCCGGCGCCAAACAACTGCTCTTCGCCGCGGAGCTGCTCGCTACCGTCCTTCCGGTACCTCTATTGGTTGCCGCCAAACAGGCGCTCCGGGCGGCGGGCATATCTGGAAGTCGCCTGCATACCGTTCTCAATGAAATGGCCGGAGGCATGTTGAGTGGTTTTTTGAAAGGCGGACAAAGGACATGGGGTGGTCCTCTAAACCAGTGCTCGGCAGAAATCGCCGATGGGTATTTTGAAGCCTTGCGCCTCAGCCATCCTGAAATCGCCGGCGTGGTGGATGCGCTCATGGAGTGGGCGCGGCGGGAAATGTCTAAGCCGGGAAATGCGAAAGGCGCCTCTAAAAAGCTTCAATATCATCAGGCCGCTTCAACGTGACTATCCAGTAAGCAATATTCCAAAGCTGCGCTGGGCAAGTTCACGCAAGTGCTCGTCAGTCTCAAGCTCGTCTGCCACACTCATAGTCTAGGCAATGCGGAAGCGTTATCACCTGAAGTTGAAGCATCGGGAAATTGTCTTGGGCGATCGCACGCTGCTCATGGGAGTTTTGAACGTCACGCCGGATTCGTTTTCCGATGGAGGGAAATATTCCGATCCCGACCGGGCTTTTGCGCGAGGCATGGAATTAGAAGATGAGGGCGCGGACATTCTCGACATCGGCGCTGAATCGACCCGCCCCGGCTCGCGGCGAATTTCGGAAGCTGAGGAGCTTCGGCGCATGATTCCGGTGCTGAAGCGGTTGCGCGGGAAACTCACGATTCCTATCTCGGTGGACACATACAAATCCGGCGTGGCTGAAAAGGCGCTCGAGCACGGAGCGGAAATCATCAATGATCCTAGCGGCGTCCTGCTCGATCAGCATCTGCCGAAAATTGTTACGAAGTACGATGCTGGGCTGATCATCAACCATATGCGGGGCAACCCTGAGACTTGGGCGAAACTGCCTCCCATGAAAGATCTCATGCGCTCAATCAGCATCGACATGGAAGCCGCGATACACCGCACGCGTCAGGCGGGTGTCCAGAAGCAGCAAATCATGATCGATCCCGGTCTAGGGTTCGGTAAGCGCCGCGAGCAGAACTCGGAAATTATAGCCAACCTGGATTTGCTTGCGGCTTTCGATATGCCAATTCTGGTAGGGCCTTCGCGCAAATCCTTTTTGAAGAGAGAGCAAGAAGACGCGACTGAGTTTGCGACCGCGGGAGCAGTCGCCGCCAGCATATTGAATGGCGCCCATATCGTTCGTGTTCACGATGTGAAAGCAATGAGAAGCGTTGCCGAAATCGTGGATGCAATTCGGCAATCGGAGCGTGGTAATAGCGAACAGCAACCTGTTCAGACGCGTTGGCAGCGCGGGCAGTAATGAGTTCCGCGTTGCCCCATGACGATTCTTCTGACGAGCGCGCCGCAACGCGGACACGGCTTCCCTGCCCTGCCATAGACGTTATGCAGTTGTTGAAACGCGCCACGCTCGCCCGCGCCATCGACGTAGTCTGAAATCGACGAACCTCGATGCTGAATGGCAAGTTGGAGTACTTCTACGAGGCTGGTGTAAATGCGCTCAGCACGTTTTTTCGAGATGCGGTCTGCCGGCGCGCGCGGGTGGATTCGGGCGGAAAAGAGCAATTCGTCCGCATAGATGTTGCCCACGCCGCTCAAGAATGACTGATTCAACAGCAGCGGCTTGATATGGCCGCGCCGGACCTTCAGGCGCTCGTAAAATTCTTCGAAGCCCACGCTCAGCGCATCCGGCCCCAAACTGTCGAACGCTTGGGGAAGCGTCTTGAAAAACTCGACTCGGCCGAACTGCCGTATGTCATCGTAAATCAGCGTGCCGCCGCTAAGCGAGAGAATCACCCGGGCGTACTTGCCCGGAAGCGCATTCCACAGCAGCTTTCCAGTCATTCCTAGATGAACATAGAGAGTCCCACGATCAAGATCAATGAAGATTTGCTTGCCGCGCCGCCGCACGCCTTGGATAACCGCGCCCGCAAGCGCCTGCTGCGTTTCGCCGAGGCCGTTGCGCGTGACCCGTGCCGAGTAGAATTCGGCATGCCGAATCGTGCGACCCACTACGTGCGCGGTAATGGATCGAACAACTGTCTCGACTTCAGGTAATTCCGGCAAAGCGCTTTAAGGCACATCGATCAGGATATTGCCATCCTGAACCACGGTTGGATAGGTCTGGATTCGGACGTCTTCGTCAAAGTTGTTCAGTCCCGTGCGGCAGTCGTATTCCCATCCATGCCAGGGACAAACCAGGTAGTTGCCGTCGAGGTTTCCCTCGCCGAGCGGCCCACCGGCATGAGGACAGGTTCCTTCTACGCAATGAACATCGCCATCGACATTGCAGATGGCGTAGGTAGCGCCGCCGACGTCCACCTCCGCGACTGCCCCAGGCGGGAGCTCGCTTAACGCTTTCACCTTCACCAGAGGCATATCTGTAGGTTAGCCTTTAGGGGTCGCCGGATCTGTTAAAATCAAGCCGAGTTCGAATCAGGAAAATGGGCCACCCTAGCTCAGTTGGTAGAGCGGCTGATTCGTAATCAGCAGGTCGCCGGTTCGATCCCGGCGGGTGGCTCCACTCTTCTCAACAATTAAACTTGTGAACGTGAGAAGGCGCCGCGGCAGCCGTTAGTCCGTCATCGTTCTAACTACCGCGTCCGTGAATTCCTGGGTCGACACCGAGCCTCCTACATCGCCGGTCAAATGCTTGCCTTCGCGATAAACTGCTTCGACTGCGTTTTGCAGCTTATTCGCAGCCTCGCTTTCCCGCAAGTGAATGAGCAGCATGACAGCCGATAACATCAGCGCGGTCGGATTCGCTTTCCCTTGACCCGCGATATCAGGAGCACTGCCGTGTACGGCTTCAAAGACGGCGTGGGTTTCGCCCATGTTTGCGCCGGGCACGATCCCCAATCCGCCAACCAAGCCGGCCGCCAGATCTGAAACGATATCTCCATAAAGATTGGGAAGAAGCAAAATGTCGAAGATCTCCGGGCGCATCACGAGCTGCATCGAAGCGTTGTCC
>JBAUUG010000618.1:0-4690 GCA_049582585.1 Bryobacteraceae bacterium
CGGAGAATGTGGCGGGAGATATTAAGGACTTTCCAGCGCGGGTGTATCAGACCACGCAGGGACGCTGGGTCACACCGGATCCGGCGGGGTTGGCGGCGGTGGATCTCACAAACCCGCAGAGTTGGAATCGATATGCGTATGTTGGGGGGAATCCACTGGGGAATGTGGATCCGAGCGGGTTGGATTGCGTCACTTTCGATAACGGGACGACAGGCGACGATGGCCAGGGCACTCCATGCGCCGGTTCCCACGATCCTTCCATCACTAATGTGAGTGGAGGCAGCTTCGCACCCGTCGGGAGTTGGGCTTGGTACATGAATGGAGGCTGGCGCTCTGGAAACAGCGGATACCACCCGCTCACCTACAGTGGCGGCGGTAGCGGCGGAGGTCAACAGCCAAGTGCTGTGAACCCCCCAAAGAACGGGACTAAGCAAACCTTCTCAGCGTGCATGGCAGCGCATGCCAATGATTTCAGCGTCGCAGGGGCTCTCAATCATACTTACAACGCAATTACTGGCAGCGGCAGCCTAGCTTTTCAGAACAACTTCTTTGCGCAGGCGGTTCTGGGGAATCCCATAACAACAGTTGCTTACGGTTCCACAACGGACAGCGCCGGGACGGCGGCGAGTTTAGCCCCGGCGATCATGCAGACGGGGATGGGCGCGGTCACGAGTTACGGCAGGAGAACTACCACGATTATGGCGCTGAATCTCGCCGGAGAGGGAGGCGTGCCACTGGCGTTGGGTGCAGCTTCCGCCGGAGCAAAGGCTGCCATAGGCCGGGTTGCTAATGTGGCGGGCGGATTCATGAGCCTTGAGGTGAGCCTTGCCGTCAATGTGGGGTTCACGGCGGCGGAAGCGGCCTATTGCGCGAGCCAGCCGTGAGGAGCCGTAGCGAACGGGAGAACCCCTCGCGACTCGCAATGACGGGATGGTTCTTTCTTTTCTTGTTGCTCATTGTGGTGATCTCCGGGGGAATTGCAACCGGCCTTGGGTATTCTCCCCGGCCGCGTCCGGTAGGTTGGGTTCTCTTTATTGTGGGCTTGGGCGCAGGGGCTTTTACGGTCGACAGGTGGGCAAAAGTACTCCCTGGCATCTTCGCTATTGCGACGCTGAACGGAATTATCATTCTGATCAGCGGGCATGCATTGAACCAGCCTGCGATTCAGGTTCCGCGTCTGGTAGGAGGCCTATTCACAGTGGTCATGGCTGGCGCGAGCTTCCTAACGGCCAGCTTTGCGGATAGACATCTGACGAATACCGACCGGGCAGCGTGTCTCGGCATACTAGCGTGTTTTGTTGCAATGTTGGTGTGTGTGATGACGTCAGTGGGGCGTTGGGAAGTTCCGGTTTGTATCGGGTTCATAGCCTGTATAGCGATTCTCTGGGCGCGAAGGTTCTTGTCCGTTCAGAATCGCGGAGTACAGACGTAAGCTCACGGCGAATCTGGTGCGGGGAATCTGGGGGGAGTCTGGGGAAAGGCCGATTGGCGGAGGCCTACACTGGTCCCAGCTCCGGGAGGATTACGGATCTGGGATTCAGCTACTCTTCGCGCGGAGAAGTGACGGACACTTATGAAGCCACGCCGAACTCAGGCGGTTACTATCACGTGACGGCCACGTACTGGCCGAATGGGCTGCTGAACGTTCTGACGCCGAATCAGGCCGGGCTGCCGAACTGGACTTACACGCCGGAAGGTGAAGGACGGATCAGCTCGGTTTCGGCTTCGAGCGGACAGAACCCGGTGTCGAGCACCACTTACAGCGGCTTTGGTCTGGCGGCCACCATCAATTACGGGTCGCTGGATTCGGATGGTTACACGTACGACCCGAATAGCGGGCGCATGACGCAATACGCTTTCCATGTGAACGGTTCTTCGGAGACGGGCGCGCTCACCTGGAACGCGAACGGCAGCTTGCAGAAGCTGGCGATCAGCGATCCCTCTAATAGCAGCGACACGCAGACGTGCACCAGCGCCTATGACGATCTGATGCGGGTAGCGAGCCAGAACTGCGGCCCGATCTGGAGTCAGAACTTCACGTACGATGCGCTGGGACGATGGGTGGAGCGGCACTGGCCGAATGGGACTTACGATCAGGGGGTGTATGCGCCGACGGGCGGGCCGGAGTTGTTTATTCCCGCGGCGGGCGCGCGGCCTCGCCCATCACCGTGACCAGGTAATCCCGCGCCCCACCACAAAAATAAAGAGCAGGCTCGCGATCGCGCTCGGAGCAATCCATGCCATGCTGCGCCCCACCGGCCCAGCTTGCTCTTCTTCTCTCCTGCCCCATTGCCGCATCATGACAGGCATGCTCAGCAAACCCGCATTCGCTCCTAGAGTGGATGGCAATGCGGACGCTATCACATAAAACAACCCCGCAGGGTTGAACAAGCCGCTGACCGCCGCTAGCGCGCCCTCCGTGAAATAAGGCGTCCAACTCACCTCGCGAATTCTCCCTGAATGAATCTCCCGGTCACGGAATGCCTGTAGCTCAGCACCCACCAGCAGCATCGATGCGTAGTACGAAGCCACGCCTAACGCAACCAGTCCCACCCGCCATAGCCAGTAAGGCTGCATCCCCCGAATGACCGCCGCCCAGTCACCGAAGTTTGCCACGCCGGAGAAGAAAAAGTAACCCGTGCCGGTAAACAGATTTCCCGCCATCGCCAGCACCAGGAAATAGCGTGTCGCCGGTCTATAGGCCCGCGCTCTTCTCAATACCAACCAGAAGATTGCCCCAAAAAGCAGATTTACGAGCGTTCCATTCGCCGAAATCCATCGCCTGTCAATGTCGCTCTGCAACGCAACCGTGCTTATCGTCAGGCGGTGCGCTCCCATCAGCCACGCCGTCACCCCGTGCCCCAGACCCTCGTGCAGCACATCCTGAAGAATGTACGCAAGCGCCGAGATGGCAATCAACGTCAGCCTGTCGTCTTTTCCAGAAGCCACACTCTACGCTATACGGATCTTTTCCCGCACAAACGCCAGAATGGAATCCGGCAACAATGGCGTCGCCGATAATTGCGAAGCGACCCAAGTGCCCATCCGATTCGCCAGATCGATTGCGTCATCCGGATGCCAACCCAGCACTGAGCCGAACAGAATCCCGGCGGCGCACGCGTCCCCTGCCCCGACCGGATGCGCATCCAGCAGCGGAGCCGGAGGAGCGTGTCCGGTAAATTCACCGCTTCGTGTGATGAGCGCGGTGCCCTCAGCGCCCCGAGTGAGAATCACCGCCTCAACCGGAAACCTCGTCAGCAGGCTCTCGATTCCTCGGTCCATGCCGAACATATCGCAAATCTCTACAAGTTCTCCGCCATTGAGCTTCATCATCGTCGCAAGCTCGCAGCTCTCTTCGATCACTTCCGCGCTATATCCCGCCTCATTGGTCAGCGTGTTGCGCCGCAGGTTGACATCGTAAAGCCTTACCGCATTCTTAGCTTTTCGGACGAATCGTTGAATGCTCTCCCGCGACGCAGGCGACCGTTGCGCCAAGCTGCCAAAGCACACCGCGTCGCATTTCTCCGCAAGCTCATCCAGGAACTCGCTCGCAGAAATGAAATCCCAGGCCGCGCCGGATTCGATCTGATATCCGGGTTCTCCGTCGCGCATGAAGACCGAAACCGTGCCGGTCGGGTGTTCGGAATCCGTCTCTACATACCCCGTCGACATCCCTCGGCTGTGGAGCAAATCGAGAATTTGCGAGCCATGCGGATCGGCCCCGATGCGGCTGGCCACAACTCCCTCGCCCAGCCCAAGCGGCGACGCAAGCTGGTGCGCGTGAACCGCTACGTTCAACGGCGCGCCGCCAAGCGTCTCCGTCCCGTCTTCGAAAACGTCGAAAAGAACCTCGCCGAGGCCGACAATCGTCAGGTGTTTATTCGTAACCCGTCGCACTGGATCCCTTCACTTCTGCCATTGGGACGCTCCACGCTGCCCGGTCCCGCCGATGGCTTGCCGAATCTGTTCTTCAAGCGCAGCTTCTGCGGCAGTATCTCCTCGCTCCCGATAGATCTTTTCCAGCACCTCGATAGTAGACAACAAGAGCGGGTCCATCTTTACAGCTTTTTGAAGATGGCTGATTGCCGCTCCAGGATTGCCACAGGCCAACTCAGCCCGTCCGGCATTTTCTTCGTTGACCGGATTAGAAGGATCGAGCTGCAATAATCGATCGAACGCGAACTTTGCCTCCTGCCACGTTCCATTTTCATTCGAATAAGTTGTGAACTTCGCTCCCGCCGAGTCTTCAAAGGAACCCGCCGGTTCTCGCGCTGCTTTCCGCAAGGAATGCGCCATGCTATAGCGCGAATAGCCTTCCACCTCGTTTGGGTGGCATGGCCGGCAACGGGAAGATTGCGTCCAGGCAGGCAAACAGATGAGCGCTGCCAGAGCCATTCGCAAACTGTACCTCGTTAGAAGCATCGGCCTTTCCCTATGCTTGATTCATCACCCAGATATCCAAACGCTCCACCAGCGCTGATCCACCTTCGCACAACAGTTCAATGCCATCGCTATCTCCACGTGTGGGATAGATTCGCGAGCTCAATGTCCCTCGGCCATTCACAAACACCTCTAGAACCGAGTGATCCAGGAACACATGCAATTCCAGCGCTTCGCCCGGACCAAGCTGAAACATCCCGCTATCTACACCCCGTTTCACATCCGGATTGATGCTTGAGCGGCTTCGATC
>JBAUUG010000619.1:0-16401 GCA_049582585.1 Bryobacteraceae bacterium
CGTGTATGCTGACCACTCGGCCCGCAAAGCGCTTCAACAATTCGATGGGATCCTCGCCCGCGATGATCGCGTTGGATGGATCGTACTGGACACCGAAATTCTGGCGTTCCGCGATGCTGTCTACGATCTCAACGAACCGCTCCATTTTCTGAGCAAACTCCGGATAGACCCAGAATCCGTCTTTGTAGTGATTCTCCATCCCGAGCACGATGTCGCACTCTTTCGCGACGGGGAGCACTTGCTGGAATGCTTCGAGGACCCATTCCCTTCCCTGCTCCCAGCTCACTTCGGGATAGCGTTGCCCGCTGAGCACGCGGCAAACGGCGCGCGCTCCGCCTAAGCGGCGCGTGATACGAATCATTTCTCCTTCGCGCTCAATCTCCCGTTTGCGTCTATCGCGGTCAGGCGCGGTGAAATCGGGAGAGCAGCAGAGCATGGGCATAGCGAAACCAGCTGCATGAATGGCTTCACCTACTTGATCGATGTAATCGTTCTCGAAGCTGGTGAAGAAGCCTTCGTACATCTCCAGGCCATCCGCCTCGAGCTGCTTCGCCATGCCGATCCAATCGAAGACGGACATTTGCCGGTTCGCGATCGGCTCGAGATAGCACTTTGGAAAGGCCGAGATTTTCAGCGGCATCTAGGGCGTCAGCACGGCTTTTACGTATTCACCCTCGTGCATGTTTTGAAAGCACTCCAGCCATTCGGCGAGTGATGCGATTCGACTGATGATCGGATCCAGATTGATCTGGCCCGACACGATCATTGAAATGACCCGCTCCCAAATGGGCCAATTGTGCGAGAAGCTGCCCGCTATGGTCACGTTCTTTTGCACTAGCGCGTCAAGGCTGAAATTGATGGCTTGCGGACCCCAACCAACCTTGATGATCTGTCCTGCCGGCCTTACGGTCTGCAAAGCAGTTTGCAAGGTCGCGGAAGCACCGGACGCGTCAATTGCCACGTCGACGCCGAGACCGTCTCCGATCTCCGAAACGTAATCGGCAACGCCGCCTTCGAGCGTTTTATCCGCTCCGATGGCGCGCGCGATGGTGAAGCGAAAACGATCCGCAGGCAAACCAGCCACGATGACTCGCCCCGCCCCGCTCAGCTTCGCCATCATGGCGCACAGCAAACCGATGGGCCCCGGGCCGAGCACTAGAACGGTATCGCCCGGCTTTACCCGCCCATTCACGCAGACCGCGTTGTAGGCAACGCAACAGGGCTCGGTGAGCGCCGCCTTGTGGAAATTTAGGGTGCTCGGAATGCGATGCAGACAGCGTTCGGGAACACGAACGTACTCCGTCATCGCGCCGTCCACGCCATATCCGAAGCCGCGCCGCGCGGGATCGAGGTTATACATTCCGCAGCGGCTCAGGGGCGACATTTCGTCGATCACGGCGGCAGTTTCGCTCACCACGCGATCGCCCTCTTTGAAACATGAGACGCGAGCGCCCGTCTTCGCCACAGTCCCGGCAAATTCGTGTCCCAGAATGCAGGGATAGTTCACCTGCCAACCGTGCGATCCGCGCCACTGGTGCAGATCACTCCCACAGACGCTGACGGCGCCCACCCGTAACAACACGTCGCGCTCGCTAATCTCCGGAACCGGCGCATCGCGCAATTCCACGGAAAAAGGCTCGCGGCTGTAATTGACGAGCGCAGGCATAAACCCGCTCATGAGAGGTCACCGTAGGCGTGCACTTTCTCGCAGATCATGCGCAACATGCCTTCCACATCGCCCGACATCGTACGAAACGAATGCGCTTCGATGGCCAGCGGAGCTCCAATCACAACTAAGGGAGCGCCGTATTTTGGCGTCTCGGTAGCCTGCTCAACCGTGAGGCCGCCGACCGCCTGCACGGGAACCGATACGGCTTGGACTATCTCACGCAGGCGATCAAGGGGCGTGGGCGCGTGCTCCCCTCGTTCACGGCGAAGCGTCCGCATATCGTAACCGACGTGGTGGACGACGTAATCGCAGCCGAGGTCCTCCAATCTTTGTGCGCCCTCGACGGGATCGGGCATCGCCATGTTGTCGCCCATGACCTTGACGCCGAAATCCCTTCCGGCCTTGACCACAAGCTCCACGGTTTCCGGGTGCGCTTGCCCCATCACCACCACCATGCTTGCGCCGGCTTTAGCCATCAGCTCCGCTTCGAGCCAGCCGCCATCCATAATTTTCAGATCCGCCACAATCGGAACGTCGGGATATCGGGCACGAAGCTCGCGCACGCCGCGCGTGCCTTCGGCGATGATGAGCGGCGTCCCTGCTTCGAGCCAGTCCACGCCGGCTCGAAGGGCCATATCAGCCGCACGGATCGCCTCCGTCAAATCCGTCAGATCAAGTGACAGCTGGACGGTAGCTTTCATCCGCAAAGAAGTCAGGCGGATGCGCGGGCGGTTCCTGACCGGCCTAGCAATCCTTTCAACACGTCAGCAGCGTTGACAGTGCCTTCGCGGAACTCCGCACCTTCCTGTTCGTACACGATGTGACCGGAATTAAGTCCGGCGTACATTTCTTCAAACAACTTTGCAGCTTCCGGAGAAAAGCCCGCGCTCGTGAAAGTGGAAACGGCGGCGCTAAGCGGAACCGGTTGCACGTGCACATCGCGATCCAAGAGGGACGCGAGGATAGCGGCGATATCATCCGGACAGTAATCTTCCGGTCCGGCCAATTCAATGATGCGGCGCCCGGTCGAGGGAGTTACTAAGCATTCAGCCGCGATGCGCCCGATGTCCTCGGTGGCGATCATCGGTATCTTCCGATTCGGCGTGAGGAAGGAGGGCAAAACTCCACTATCCTTCGCGAATCCGAGAACGGGCGCCCAGTTCTCAAGAAAATACGCCGGCCGCAGGATTGTCAGATTTCTTGACAAGGGAGTCAAAACCGCTTCAGCGTAGTGAAGACCGAGAATCGGTCCGGTGCCCGAATCGAGATGCGCGCCGACAGAGGAGAGGAAGACGACGTGCGGAACGCCGCTATCGACGACCGCCCTTCGAAGCGCGTCCGCAACTCGCCGCTGGCCGGTCACGAAATCTCCCGAGGTATAGCTGGGAGGAATCAGCAAATATGCCCCTTCGGCATTAGCCAGAGTACGGGTCAGCGTATCGGAATCCTCTAAGGATCCAATCGCCGTCTCTGCACCTCGCGAGCGCCACGGCTGGCCCTTTTCTTCGGATCGCACGATCACGGTGACCGGTTGACCGTGTTCCAGCAGCCATTCGGCTACTGCACTTCCCGTTTGGCCGGTGGCTCCAGCAACAACGTACATGCTCTTTCTCCTCGCTCAGGAACTTCTCTTCGCCACTGCAACACTAGCAGGTGCGCCGCCATGTTTCGATGCGGAGTTGCCCAGAGATAGCAGTTCTTCAATTCGTTGACGGATGGTGTCTTCCTTCGTAGAGTTCGCGTCGCCCAAGGGAGGAGTCTGATAGTGGATGTTACCTTTACGATCGATCAGGATCAGCTGCGGGAGAACGAATCTGTCGGCCATACTGAATCCCATAAAGGTCATGGCCTGATCTTGAGGAGTGTAGCCCACCGGGAAACCGACCTCGAAATTTCTAGCGAAAGCTTGCACCACTGATTCGTCCGCCGTATTGATGGCAACATCCAAGGCCTGAAATCCTTTGCCTCCATACTCCTGCTGAATTTTCGTCATCACCTTGGAGGCGGCTTGGCAATGCGGGCAGGTGGTCAAGATGAACTCGAGCGCTACCACTTTTCCGCGATACTGACTCAAGAGTTTCTGGCCTTGCCCGGGAATCGTGAATGCCAGCTCGGGAGCTTTATGTGGCGCATTCGCATCCTGGGCGGCCATGCATGTGGCAAACAGCGCCAGGGCAGATAGGGAACTAACGATTGTTTTCACGAATGTAACTCTTATCAACAGTGTACTCAGAAAGAGGCTGCAGATCGAGCGCGGGATTATTGAGGAAGAGCGATGGAACGCCCGCTTCCGGAGAAACAGCTAGTCGTTAGTGTCGGTATCAGCAAGACGAGTTACGCCGAAGTGGTCGAGCTGTGCAACCAGTGGGCCCACGAACGAGAGTTCATGCCGAGGCCGACGGCGCGCTATATCTGCGTGACATCGGTGCACGGCATCATCATGGCTCGCGATCATCCCGAGATAGCGGACATCCTGAATCACGCGGACATCGCCACGCCGGACGGCATGCCCGTGGTTTGGGCGCTCAGATCGTTCGGCTCCCGAAATCAGCAACGGGTGTACGGCCCAACGCTGATGCTTGAAATCTGCCGGAGCGCCGAGCAGACGGGACACCGCGTGTTTCTTTACGGCGGGCGTGAAGACACGCTTATCGCTTTGATAGACCGTCTTCGCGCGAAATTTCCGAGGCTCAACATTGTCGGTTTTCACGCTCCTCCTTTCCGGGCGTTAACTGCGACAGAGGATCTACACGTTCAGGCAAACATTCTCAAATCCGGCGCGGACATAGTATTCGTCGGAATCAGTACGCCGAAACAGGAGAAATGGATGTACGATCACCGGCACTGTTTCCCCGGGATAACACTGATCGGCGTTGGAGCGGCTTTCGATTTTCATGCGGGGCGAACCAGGCAGGCTCCAGGCTGGCTGCAGCGGCGAGGGTTAGAGTGGCTGTTTCGATTGATTATCGAGCCCGGTCGATTGTGGAAGCGCTACTTATTAATCACGCCGCGATTTCTGCCGCTTTGGGCTGCGCAGAAATGGAGGCTGCGGTCCAAAGCCCGGGCGCAGTGACGGCGCGCCTCGACGCTTATTGGCCTCGTACAGCCATCTTGTAAGCGGTTCATAGCTCCCACTAGTTTTTCCTAAAAGTCCGTAAAAAATATCTCTCCCAAGACGATAGGAGGTTTAGACGGCATCGGGGTTCTACACCGTACGATGTAAGCCCGGGTCGGCATTCAACTGTCTGAAAGCGGTTTAAGAGCAGATGAAAACGGTCACAAGCGAGACTCTTTCGAGCTCGATCAACACTTCCGAGAGCCCAGGACGCGTGCAGGAGAGTCCGGAACGTGCACTGGGACTGTTAGACCAAGCAAATAGAGTCTCCGGGCCAGCGCCGGTGGGAACGGCAGGCGCGCAGAGTTTCTCGCTTGAGCGCGAAATTATCCTGAGTCCTGGTCTGGGCGCGCCGCCGCGTACGTGGCGCAGTCAGATTACGAGCGTTTCCATTCACGCGCTTATAATCGCTCTGCTGCTCCTTATCACCTTTCCCGTAGTTCAGGAAATAAAACATCCCACAGAACGGTTCACGCTCATTGCGCCGCGATTGAATCCTTATAAACCCAAGTTGCCGAGGCTTCATATACAACCGAGGCAAATCGTCAAGACCTTCGTTGCTCCGCAGCCGATTATCAAACCGCCTCCGGTAAAGGTAATGCCGCCAGCGCCGGTCCTCAAACCGCCAACGCCGGTTGCCTCGGTCCAACCGCTGCCGAAGATCGAAGCACCGGAGCCCCCGCCGGCTCCGAAGCCACAAATCCGCACGGGCGTTTTTGAAACGGCGGACCTGGCTAAAGCCGCTCAAGGGGCTAAGCAGCTAAAGACCGGTGGCTTTGGAGACCCGCACGGTGTTCCCGCCACTGCGCAAAATACTTCTCCGATGATGATGGCGAAGCTGGGCGGATTCGATTTGCCCAATGGAGAGGCAAAGGGAGGAGCGGCGGGCCGGAGTATCGTGCAAGGCGGGTTCGGGGGTATCGATGCAGGAACTTCCTCGGGAACCGGGCATAAGGGCTCGGTGCGTTCCAGCGGGTTCGGAGATAGTGCGGGAACTGGATCTGGAGCGGGCACCGGAAACGGACATGCCGGGTCGATTCGCACGAGCGGTTTTGGAGACACCGCCGCACAAGCGCCTGCGGGCGTTCAACGCGCCGCAACGCAGCCGGCAACCACCAACACTGAAATTCTATTCAAGCCCAAGCCCGTTTACACACCGGAAGCGCGCAATCTGAAAGTGGAAGGACAAGTCGCGCTTGAGGTCGTATTTCAAGCCTCGGGAACGGTGCGCGTTATTCGGGTGGTGCACGGCCTCGGACACGGACTGGACGAAGCCGCCGAGCAGGCTGCCCAGCAAGTACGCTTCCGGCCTGCTACCCGCGGGGGAGTGGCGGTGGATACAAACGCCACTTTGTACATCACGTTTCAACTTACGTAAAAACGATCGGTACTCCGAGATAAGGAATAACAAATGTCGATATCTACAGTTAAGAACGTACTAATTCCGAGCTTCATGCTCACAATCGGCGCCTCTCTATTAATCTCTCCTGGATGGGCTGCGCAAGGTGGTGCGGCTTTGCCTCCGGCAAGAAATTTCCAGGAATTTATGGATCGCACGATCCAGAGCGAGCACCGGCTGATGGAAAGCCTGAAAAGCAAAACGCCCATCGTCGAGACATATATCCAGGAGATGAAGAACGATTCGGATTTCGGAAAGATTCCGGGACGCGACTTCTACTTCCTGGGCAAACTGAATTTAACCAATGGCGTAGACGATGCCTCGATGATACCGGCTGGAAACCTGTTCACGACTAAACTGCGCACCGTCGCCGGGCCGCTCGCTCCGTGGAACGAATTCTTTCCGCGAGGCTTCGCGTCCCGCATGTTCATCGATCACGAGTTTGACCGCTCGCACTATGTCTTTGAATACGAAAAGCGGGAGTTCTTAGGGGACGTGCGCTGTTTTGTGGTCAACGTCTGGCCGCGAAAAGGGGCGGGAAACCGGCGATTCGAAGGACGCATTTGGGTGAACGATCGCGATTACACCGTGGTTCGCTTTAGCGGCACCTACGGACAGATGCACAAGGGCTTCATGCACTTCGACTCGTGGCGCGTGAATGCGGGGCCGCACATGTGGCTGCCTGCGTATGTCTATACCGAGGAAGGCTCTTACTCGTCGGGGCTTTTGAAAACGGCGATGGTAAAGGCCCAGACGCGCATCTGGCGCTATGAGACGCAGAAGGATGAAGCTGAAGAGACGTTCACGAATTTGACGGTTGATATGCAGCAAGGCATTAAGGACCAAAGCGACGGAGCCGCAGAAACGTCGCCGCTCCAAGCTCAACGTCTGTGGCAGCGCCAGGCCGAGGATAACGTGATTGAGCGGCTGCAGCGCGTAGGTCTGATTTCGCCGGCGGGCGAGGTGGATAAAGTGCTCGAGACCGTGGTGAACAATCTCGAGGTGTCCGCGAACGTTGACGTCGATCCACCCGTGCGCGTTCGAGTCATGCCCACTACACCGCTGGAGTCAGTGGCGGTCGGCCATACCATCGTGATCAGCCGCGGTTTGATTGATGTTCTTCCGGATGAGGCGAGCTTGGCGGCGGTTCTGGCCCAAGAACTCTCGCACATTTTGTTAGGTCACAGCGTAGACACCGAATACGCATTCGCGGATCGGTTGTGGTTCGCCGATAACACGCTTCTCTCCGGTGTTTCACTCGCCAGAACGCATGAAGAGGAGGTGGCAGCGGACGCCAAGGCGATCGAGATTCTCAAAAAATCTCCGTACAAAGATAAGCTGCCTAAAGTGGGGATATTCCTGCGAATGCTTTCCGCGCGAAGCGACGAATTGCCGCATCTCATTCGACCGCTTCTGGGCAATCGAATGGCGGACACTCATCAGGATCTGCGGCTCTCCGGGCTGATGGACGCGGCGCCCGAGCTGGAGATGACAAGCAAGGACCAAATTGCCGCTCTTCCACTTGGCTCTCGGGTCAAGATGGATCCCTGGTCCAGCCGCGTGTTTCTGATGAAAACGCAGAACGTGCAGCTACTCTCGGCCAAGGACAAACTGCCGTTTGAGATCACCCCGTTCATGCCGCACTTGACGTGGGAAGAAGAAGGGCCCGGGGCGACGGCCGGCACAGCGGATATGAGCGCGAACAGGAGCGGCGAAAGGCGCTGACCAGGGTTGTGCGCCTTTCTTACATTTGCGCGCCGCTGATTTTTTGTGAGTTCAGGAGTTTCTCGGCGTTCAGCGCGCCGGCAGGTGTTTCTTCGTGTTTAAAGATCGCGAACACCGGATAACCATTCGCGTGATACTGCTGGACCCGATATGCGATGCTCTCCAGCTCAGGTTCCAGGTAATCCGGTTTACGCAACCTTAGATAGACGAAGTCCGCCGTCAAGACGTGCGGTGTCTCAAGATTTTCATTCTCCGCGAGACAAAGGCCCGCGTTAGATTCCTGGAGTATGCGGTAGGTGTCTTCGTCGAACCAGGTCGCATTTCTGAACTCAAACACGGCGCGGATGCTCTTCGGCAGCAGCCTGACGAATGAAGAGAGCCTCTCGAGGTCAATCTTAACTGCCGGCGGTAGCTGAAACAGAATTGGCCCAAGGCGGCCAGCCGCGCGGAGCGGTTCGAGCGATTCCAGAAAAACGCGAGTAAACTCTTCCGCGCCTCCTAATTTCAGCGCATGCGTGATCTTCATGTGCGCCTTGGGCAGGAATAAAAATCCCTCAGGCGTAGCTGCGATCCACTTCTCGAACGTTGCCGCAGAAGCGATCCGCCGGTACGTGTAGTTCACTTCAACAGCATTCAGGCGACTCGAGTAATAAGAAAGAAACTTCGAGCTCGCCAGTTTCTCGGGATAGAAACTCGGCTTCCAACTGTCGTACGCGAAACCGGATGTACCGCAATAGAGCGCAGCTTCAGACATGGCTCAGAGCCCCGCAAACCAGTCATAGCCTTCTTCGGCCCAGTAATCGGAGGGCTTGGTATCCGTGTATTGGATCAGCCCGATCCGCTTGATGTTTTTAATGCCGTACTTGACTGGGATCGCCAGTCGAAGCGGAGCCCCATGTTCGTTTTTGAGCGGCTCGCCGTTCTGTTCATACGCCAGCAGCGTCTGCGGATGCATCGCGCTTTTCATATCGAGCCCCACAAAATAATCTTCGCCGGGTGTCGCCATATAGACGAAGTTGGGCAATTTCATATCCGATCGAAAATACTTCTTCGTGAAATCGCAAAAGCGCGCGCCGGCCCAATAGGTAACAGCGCTCCAGCCTTCGATGCAGCAGAATCTGGTAATCATTTCGACTTTAGGCAGCGCTTTGATATCAGACAGCGCCAAGTTCAGCGCAGGCCCGCCTCCTTCAGTCGTAACGTTCACGCGCCACTTGTCTGCTTCGGGACCCGCGTCCATGCCGATATCACCGTTCGGTTTTAGAAATCCGACTTCGTCGCGCGAATAGGTGGGCATCAGGTGCGAGTCGCTCGCGTACGCCCGCGAGATTTTGCCGTTAGCATTCAGGACATCGCGTTCAGGCCATGGAACCCCGTCGTCCTCGCCGCGAGACCTCATCCATTCATATCCGCCGATTGCCCCCGCCGCAGCTACGGCACCGATGAGGAAGCCGCGTCGAGTTCTGCGGCTCAATTCGCGTTGCAGTTCTTGCTCTGGGAGAGCGATTTCCCTGCGCCGCTCAGTCATGATCGCTTACCACTTCATATCCGATGATCATGCTGCGGAAATTGTTCCAGCCCGCTAGAATCACCTGCACGACGTGAACTACAAAAAATAAGACGTATCCGATGGTCAAGACAAAGTGGATCAAACGCGCTCCTGTATAGCCTCCGAATAGACCAGCCAGCCAAGCTAATTGCGCAGGTTTGTAGATGGCCAGTCCGCTTAAAACTGAGCCGGCGCCCATCACGATTATCCCCGTATAAGAAAGCTGTTGGGCCGCGTTGTATTTTTCTTGTAGCGGCTGTTGCTTTCGGAGATGCAGATCGTACATCGCAACATACCAGGCATCGCGGAATGCGGATAATGATCTCGGGACAAGCAGGCGCCACTCGCCGGAAACGATGGTATAGCCCACGTAAAGAACACCATTGATGATGAACAGCCACATGAACACAAAATGCAGCGCCATGCCGTCAGCCAGCCTGTGGTCCCAATGCAGCGACGTGTATAGGGAATTGGGAATTACACGAAGCGGGCCTACGTGGTAGATGGGGTAAGCCCAATAGATGAGAAGACCGCTCCAGATCATCAAAAGGAGAAGCGGGAAATTGATCCAATGAAACCAGCGGATCGCAACCAAATGCTTTAACTTAAGCGCGTGCATCCATATTCCTGTTCGCTTCGGCAATCGGTTTTGTTACGAGCTGTTTCATAATGCTATCAATAAGAACGGCATGCTTGGATTCCTGCACTGATGTCTTCCCCTGACGGAACAATTTTATCCACTCCTTTAACACTGTTGTGTCTGGCCAGCTACGAAAAAGGCCATCGATTCTTGCAAGAAGCCAAGCGACAAGGATGCCGTGTATTTCTGTTGACATCCCAAACTTTGCAGCATAGTGCGAAATGGCCGCGCGAAAGCCTGGATGACATCTTCTACATGCCGGATGACGAGCATGAGTGGAACCTTCAGGACATGCTTTTCGCTGTCTCTCATCTGGCAAGGACCGTACAGTTCGACAGGATTATCGCGCTCGACGACTTCGATGTCGAAAAGGCTTCGTTTTTGCGCGAGCACTTACGAATTCGCGGCCTGGGCGAGACTGCCGCGCGTTATTTCCGTGACAAACTAGCGATGCGAATGTGCGCGGCCGATCACGGCATCCCCGTTCCGGAGTTCACAGCTACCATTAACTACGAAAGAATCACGCGGTACTTGGAGAACGTGCGGCCGCCTTGGGTGCTGAAGCCAAGGCTGATGGCGGGCGCGTTGGGCATCAAGAAGTTTCATCATCGGCAAGATGTCTGGGATCGCATTCATAGCTTGGGTGACCAGCAATCGTTTTTTGTACTCGAGCGCTTCGTGCCGGGCCACATCTATCACGTGGATTCCATTTGGTTCAAAGGCGAAATGCTGCTTGCTGTGGCAAGCGCGTATGGTACGCCTCCGCTTGACGTCACTCAGGGAGGCGGTATATTCACCACCCGGCTGCTGGAAAGAGGGTGCGACGAAGATCGCGCCCTGCAGTGGCTGAACGAAAAAGTCTTGTGCGCCTTCAATCTGGAGAACGGCGTTTCCCATACCGAGTTCATCCGGGCGCATGAGGATGGAACGTTCTACTTTTTAGAAACTTCCGCGCGGGTGGGCGGTGCTCATATATCCGACCTCGTTGAAGCAGCCACCGGGATCAATATGTGGGAAGAGTGGGCGAAAATCGAAGTAGCCGCGGCATCGGGGTCAGGATATTCGCCGCCGACGCCTCAAAACGGCTATGCGGGATTGATTGTCTCCCTGGCGCGCCAGGAATTGCCGGACACGTCGAATTTTCAAGATCCGGAAGTTGTGTGGCGCATGCACAAGCATCATCATGTGGGCCTCATCGTAAAATCACCCAACTATGGGCGCGTCACCGAGTTGCTGGAAACTTACACTCAGCGCATCCGAAGCGATTATCATGCTTGGGCTCCGGTGCGCGACAAGGCGCGCGAGTAGACGTTGTGATACTGTGATCGCCGAAGGTAAAGCCGATGCTACGTTCACAAATTCTGTTGCTCAGTGTAGTCATGGGAGTCGCAATGTCTGGCTTAAACGCTCAATCCGTTCTGCTGGTGGCTAATCAAGGCGATCGCGATCTCAGCATCGTCGATCCAGCAGCCGGGCAGCAGGTTGCCGCAGTGCCGGAGGGCGGAATAACGGGGCATGAAGTCGCTGCATCTCCCGATGGACGCACCGCGTTCGTTCCGATGTATGGAAACTCCGGCGTCGGAAAACCCGGAACCGATGGCCGCAACATGGTGGTCATCGACATCGCGGGGCGCAAGGTGATCGGCAACGTCGATTTCGGACACGGTGTGAGGCCGCATTGCGCCGTATTCGGACCGAAAGATGGATTGCTGTACATCACGACCGAGCTCGACAAGTCCGTAACCGTCGTCGACCCGCATACGCTCAAAATTGTCAGCTCCGTTCCCACCGGCCAGGAAGAATCGCACATGCTTGCCATCTCGAGCGACGGGCGGCGCGGCTATACGGCCAACGTGGGTCCCGGCACGGTTTCGGTGCTCGATCTCGAGGCTCGGAAAACAATCACCGTCATTCCGATTTCCCGCGAGACCCAGCGGATCTCGATCTCGCCCGACGACAGCATGGTTTTCACTTCCGATCAAACCAAGCCGCAGCTTGCCGTGATCGACACGTCTACTAATAAGGTCAAAGCTTGGGTGCCCCTTCCGGCGCCTGGTTATGGAACGGCTTCTACGCACGATGGCCGGTGGCTTCTGGTAGCAGTGCCGCAGGCGAACAAAGTGGCGGTCGTCGACCTCAAATCGTTAGCGGTCGTGCGCAGCGTCGATGTGCCGAGCGCGCCTCAGGAGATCCTGGTTCGCCCTGACAATCAGGTGGCGTACGTCTCGTGCAATGTGAGCCACAAGGTCGCAGCCATCAACTTGTCCGATTGGAACGTGGAGAAGCTGATTGATGCCGGGAAAGGCGCGGACGGGCTGGCGTGGGCGGCTTCCAAATAGCAGTTGCAGTGCTGCTTGCTGCAGCCGCTTTTCAGAATTCCAGAGTCGAGCAAGGCAGGCAATTTCTCGGATTGGGACCCGCTCCGGATCTTGCCGCGGCTGAGCGAGGACAGAAGCTGTTTGCGCAAAGTTGCGGGTTTTGTCACGGCAATACTGCAACCGGCGCCGAGGGCCCGGACCTGCTCCGCTCCACTCTGGTGCTTCACGACGTAAAAGGTGAGCTGGTTGGGCCGTTCCTTCGTAAGGGACGCCCCGATCTCGGCATGCCGAGCTTCGCCGGCCTGTCGGACGCCCAAACTTATGACATCGCCGAATTCTTGCATGCGCGCGTGGAGGCTGCGGCTAACCGCTTCGGCTACAAGATACAAAACGTCGTCACTGGAAACGCGAAGGAAGGCGAGGCTTACTTCAAAGGTCCGGGCCGCTGTAACAACTGCCACTCGGCGACTGGCGATCTCGCGCACATTGCCAACAGGTTCGACGCCGCGGGTTTACAGGCGCAGTTCCTGTATCCCAGAGACTCTTCTCCAACCGGCGTTACCGTCACCTTGCCGTCGGGCGAATCGGTATCGGGCACGCTGAAACGAATCGATGATTTCAATGTCTCAATATACGATTCTTCCGGGGTTTATCATGCATGGCCGCGCAATTCGGTCAAAGTAGAAATCAAGGATCCTCTCGCGGCTCATCGTGAGTTGCTCGATCGTTACACCGACGCGGATATGCACAACCTGCTCGCTTATCTCATGACGCTGAAATGAGAATTCAGCTCACTTGCGCGTGGCTCGCACTGCAGGCGCTGCTCGCAGGCCAAACGCTCACATGGCCGACTTACAACGGCGATTATTCCGGGCGCCGCTTCAGTTCACTCACGCAGATCAATTCCTCCAATATCCGTTCTCTTGCGCTTGCCTGGATGTATCGCACCAACATCAGCTCGCTGAGAGGCGTAGGCGCGGTTGAGATCAAATCGACTCCGTTGGAAGTGAACGGAATTCTCTACTTCACGCTTCCCGATCACGTCTGGGCCGTGGATGCGCGCACCGGCGAGGAATTGTGGCACTACAGTTGGGTAGATCAGGGCGGCCATTTAGTGGGCAACCGTGGGGTCGGCATCTACGGCAATTGGCTTTATTTCCTGGCTCCCGATGGCTGGCTCGTTTCCTTGTACGCGAAAGACGGAAAAGAGCGGTGGAAGATCCAGATCGCCGACGCGAAGCTGCAGTATTTCACGACCATGGCTCCGATGGTGATCGGCAATCGCGTCATCGTCGGCGTGGGCGGCGATGCGATGGATGTGCCGGGATATCTCGAAGCGCGCGATCCCGAGACCGGCGCTCTCGAATGGCGCTGGAACACTGAGCCGCGCGCAGGCGAGCCGGGCGCGGAGACTTGGCCGAATAAAGGAGCGATGGAACACGGCGGCGGCATGACGTGGCTGCCCGGCACTTACGATCCGGAGCTCAATCTGCTTTACTGGGGCACCGGCAATCCGAATCCTGTTTACGCTGGCCAGGGCCGCAAAGGAAGTAATCTTTGGACCTGCTCTATCGTTGCCTTGAATCCCGATACCGGGAAGCTGGTCTGGTATTTCCAAGCTTCGCCGCACGACACTCATGATTGGGATGACGTTGAAACTCCGGTCCTGCTCGACGGCGAATTCAACGGGCAGAAGCGTAAGATGCTGGCGCAGGCCGCCCGAAACGGCTATTTTTTCCTGCTTGATCGGGCCAGCGGCAAAAATTTGATCAGTGCTCCGTACACGGGGACAAACTGGTCGAAAGGGGTGGATTCGACCGGTCAACCGATTCCTGACGCCAAGAAGGAGCCGCAGACCGACGGAGCATTACTCAACATCAACGCCGTCGGGGGCACCAATTGGTTTCCGCCGAGTTTCGATCCTGAATTCGGCCTCTTCTATGTCAACGCAATGAAAGGGTACAGCCTCGCGTATCTCACCGACACGGACGAAAGGCCGGAAGGCTATGGCGGCAGTGGCCGCGCATTGTGGGCACAGTCCATGCTCGAAGCCATCGATTATCAGACGGGCAAGATCCGCTGGAGCCATGATTTTCCAGGAAAAGGTCTCGCCGCTTCCGGCATCCTGAGCACTGCGGGCAAACTTCTTTTCAGCGGCGATCCGTCGGGAAATTTGATTGCCTGGGATCCTGCTACCGGCGCTATCCTCTGGCATTTTCATCTGCCCGCACGGGTAAGCAATGGCCCGATGACTTACATGTTGGATGGCCGGCAGATTGTGGTGGTGGGCGCGGGCGATACTCTTTATGCGTTCGCCCTCACAGAGCCTCGAACGCAGTGAGCGGTCCAGTCGCTGCGCTCCAGGCTCTGCGTTGAGACGAGGACTTACTGCTGTGGCGGATTGGTTGAAGAGGTGGTTGATGACGTGGTGGTTGTGGAACTATCGGTGTGATGTTTCCTCTTGTGCTTGCTCTTCGTCTCTGTAGAGCTGCTGGTGCTGCTCGTGCTGTTCGTGTCGGTATTCTGAGCAGAATTTTGAGCGAACAGACTCGGTCCCACCAAAAGGCCGAGGCCCATTGCGAGGCTTGTGATTTTCTTCATGTATAGGTCTCCTTGTACCGCTCAGTGCGGTTACGTAGTCCTAGACTCGCCCGGAGGACCAAAGGGAACAAGCCTGAAGTATATTTAATTCCTTCTTCAGGTTCTGTTAAAAAAGGAACTTCATTCCGAGCTGCAAAATGCGTGGATTGTGGGCTGCGCTCGGGTGCAGGAATGTCTGGGTAGCGATACAGCTGGGGTCGCCGGCTGAGTTATCCGGCCCGGCATAACAGGAGGCGCCGTTGTTGATTCCATTCCACTGCGTGTGGTTAAAGACGTTGAACCCTTCCGCTCGGAACTCGAGAGCGCGATTCTCGGTGAACGCGAAATGCTTGAACAGACCCATGTCCCAGTTCGTGCGAGAAGGATTATTCAAAATGTTGCGGCCGGCATCGCCAAATGTAAGACCTGTTGGATTGGCGAAGGCGGCTGGGTTGTAGAGCAGCGGGCCAAGAATTCCGGCCACCTGAGTGATCGCCGGGGCAGAATTCGGATTGCCGATGACGTCCGGGTACGAGCCGGTTCCGACGCCGTTTCCGACGCCCGCGTTGTCGCCGATCGCCCCGTTAGTCACGGTGAACGGCGTGCCGGTTTCGAAGGTGACCAAGCCTGACAGTTGCCATCCGCCCAAGATCGAATGAAGAATTCCAGGGCGCGTAAACAACGGTAGGTCGTAAACGTAGCTTACATTCAGCAGCTGCCGCTGATCGAAATTGGAGCTGGCGCGGGTGCGCTCCAAGTCATATGAGTCTACGAACGTGCCATCACCGCGGTCAGAAGAATCGTCGATCGAATGGCTCCAGGTGTATGCAAGGCTCAAGGTCAAGTGACCCACATTCCGACGCGCTGAGACCTGTAGCGAGTTGTAGTTCGAATTGGCTTGATCTTCCAGAAGCACTATTTTGCCAAAACCCTGGTATGGGCGATAGAGGTCGGGTGACGCGCCGCAGGCGACGTTCAGATTGTTTAGAGCTTGTCCTGTTACCGGATTGCCATTCACAGTGAGACTGGAGCAATCGTTACTGCTGATCGGCTGAGCGGGAAGATACGGATTCTGCGAAGCCGGTACCGGGAAGATTTGGTTTCCGTCCCGTGCGTCGGTCAGGTGAGTACCCTTGCTTCCGGCATACGCTACCGTTACAACCGTATTGGATGGAAGCTGACGCTGAACGCTGAAATTCCATTGCTGGACATAAGGCCAGATCGCTTTAGTCGGGATTTGGTAGGCATTAAGCGGGCCTGACACTGTGCCGTTGGAAGAAATGCTGGTATAGCTCGGGATGTTGTATTCGGTTATGTTTAACACCTGGGGAGCAGTCCCTTCCAGCGATTCGGTGTTCCCTTCATTGCCGTTGGTGTGCTCGAAGAAAATGCCGTAGCCGCCACGA
>JBAUUG010000620.1:0-8670 GCA_049582585.1 Bryobacteraceae bacterium
TCTCGGCAGTTGCCGCAGCGACATCGGGATTGGGTCTCTGTTTTAATTGACGGCGCTGACGGCTCATTTTTTCGAGTTGTAGTACTGCATCCCGAAAAGTAACGAAAAGAGCGGCTACGACGTTCTCCGGTGACAAGTGGTCGAGATCATCGAAAACAATAAGCAGCTGGGTTGAGACCTTGGCGGGATTCGTCCGTAATTCTTCTCGTATGCCCATAACTGGGTCGTTCGGAGACCCCTTCCCAGTCGAGCGCACTCTTTCTTGAAAAACCTCTTCTTGAGCAACTGCCTCTTGCCCAAGTTCTCCGAGTAAATGTAGTTCGGACTCGGTAAGCGAAGCTTTCCTCTTCCTGATAGCGTCTCTGATCGCCCGAACGAAAAAGCGCGCTGTTTTTTCCCTTTCTTCACCGCCGAACCCAAGAACCCAATCTGCTGCGCGCAACACAACTTCTCTTTTGGTTTTGGTATTCTCGGGCGATTCGCTTTGTGGTTTTGAGCGCAGGAATTCTTCAACCTCCCCGGCGGGTTTGTTAATCGCCTCGCTGAAATGTTTGAACTGCGCGCGCAAGTGATCCAACTCCTTCTCTAACAAGCGCTCCAGATCATATCTTCGTAAAGGGTCTGCGTCTTCCAAGAATAAGTGGAAGGCTGCTGTTAAAAGAAAGCGTTTCCTCGCGTCCGGGCTTGACTGATCGGCAGAACGAGCAGCGTCCTGAAGTATTCGCGCTTCATTCTGAAGCTGCTTTTCGTTTGCAAGTGAGGCGAGCCGCTGAAGCACCTTTTGGCCCGGCTGCTTATTGGTTTCGTATTTGGCGATCGTTATTGCGGACATACCAAGCCGAATTGCGAACTGCTGTTGTGATTCGCCAAAAGCGAGCCGTAGTCGTCTGATCGCCTCTGAGATACCCGATCGCTGAATGCCAATAGGTTTGGGCAACCCATAATTTTATACTTGCAATGCCATGCCTGAAAAGGCTATAACCAGACTATACCCTTCATGTCGGAGAAAAGCAAGATGTCGGAACAGAAAAAGACTGCCCTGGATGAAACGGGCACTTGCGCCACCTACACCGTGGCGGAGGCGGCCAAGAAGCTAGGCATCTCGCGGCTTTCCGCTTACTTGGCTGTACAGAGGGGAGAAATCCCAGCTGTACACATCGGCCGGCGCATATTGGTGCCAAAGATCGCGTTTGAAGATTTACTGGCCGACGCACGGCCTAAGAATGCGGCGGCGTGCACATGATCCGTCCGCTCATACAAGCCCCGGGTTGATTACGACCTGAGTTCCAACGAGTTACCAATGACCATTATTGGCACCCACTCAACAACGCATCCCCGCGCCAAACACTTTCCTCGTCCCTGCTGCCCTCTGAGTGCTATTGAGCCGTTTGCCTATCCATTTTTTGACCCTTTCCGCCCGTATGGGCCTGACGCGATGGAGACGTGATTAAAGATGGCGTTCGAAGTTTTTGAGCGGAAGAGCCGGCGCGTAAAGCAGCCAGTGATCGCAATTACGTTGAGCGGGAAGATTTGGCTGAACGTGATTGCCGCGGTAGAGATGAAAACCGCCCGTGTGGGCGCCGTTCGAGTGCTGTGGGATCCGGACACGCGAACTGTGGCACTTCAGGGTGTTGATCAAGAAGACAAGAATGCGTACTTACTTTATTCAGACAGCGGTGGCTCAGTAAGTGTCGGCGCAAAGCGTTTTGTTCGTTCTCTTGGGTTGATTCAAGGGGAGCGAATTGTGCTACCGGCAACATGGAACGCTACGGATCGAATGCTTTTCGCGTCGGTTCCTGGTCAGTATTTTGCCTTAAACGGCGGGGGTTCGAACCGTCAGGATATTGCCACGGATGCTCATTTGGCCAGCGGGGGCCGTGCGGAATGAGAAGCGCGGCCGCGTCGTCGTACGAACACGCGCGACAGCCATCTCACGATTCATCGGAGGCGGCACAGGCCACGACGGGTGAAGAGGCCAGACGCAATTCGCAGGCGTTTAGGAAAGGCCCGGGTTCTTTCAAATCCGGTGAGTCGGGAAACATTACTATCGCTAAGCCACGGCCACCCCGAATGAAGGACCTGATCGGTACGGTTTTCAGTACAGCAGAACGCATAGTCTTCGGCGCTCTTTGCGATTACTCCAACGCCAACGTCGAGATGCGTCCTCCATGGGTTCCTAAAACGGACGGCTTTGCGGCGTGGCCCTCAATTCAAAGGATTGTGGCTGTAACAAAGCTGACCGACCGTGGTGTTCAGATTGCTCTCGCGAAGCTCGAGGCCGGGGATGCCATCCGTTGTATCTACCGCTCCAAGGGCGGCGCCCCCAAGAGGCGAGGCGACAGAGTTCTCCCGGCAAAAACAAACTGCTATCTCCTAACCCCGAACTCACTTCACCGTTCTGACAGCAGCTCTTTGGATACAGAACCCCGAAGTGAGATTCCAACAACCCCGAACTCAGTTCGCGATAACCCCGAAGTGACTTCACCCCATAACCCCGAACTCACTTCACCCGAAGTATTTAATCATCATCATCAAGAAGAAAGAGCTAAAGAAAGATCTAATGCGCAACCCGCCAAAACTTCTCTTTTCTCAAACTCTGATGATGATGATGATGATCAGAGCACCCGCAAGCGGGTGCCGATCACAGACGATCCGGAGGCGGAGTTTGCGGCACGCTTGACGGAACGATCGTGGCTCGAAGGCCCGATCAGGGATGTGCACTCAATCGTGCAGATCGTCAACGATGGCCTAAAATACGACCGCAAGCTCTTCCTTGAATTCCTGAATTACGAGGCCCCGCTCACTACACCAGAGAAGATCAAGAGTGCCGCAGCGCACTATCGGTCGCTCGTGCCAAAATTCTACACGGCGCGCAGTGAACGACGCCGAGCCGAGCAAAAAGAACTCGACCGAAAACTAGCCCGCAGAGTCGAGAAGCCCGAACCGATTTGTCCGCTATCAAAATGCAACGGCCGCGGGGAAGTATACGACAACGCCGGAATGCCTGTGGGAATTTGTGAGTGCGAAGCAGGGCAAAACATGCCGGGCACTGTTCGCGAAATGTTCGCAACACTGATCCCTGCAGGAGTGGCAGTGGCGTGAAGAGCTCAAGGATTTGGCGTTGAGCCCCGTTTGCTCAGAAGAGTAGCTGCCCACAAGGAGAGATGACATGTACGAGAACGCACGACGCAAAAGCACACCGAGGCGCTTACTTCTCGAAGTGATCGAATCGCTCGAAAATCGATTCGGATCCGAAACTGCGGAGGAATGTCTGCGCTTGGCGCAGATCGATACGCTGCTGCGCAGAGTCGAACTGGCGATGTATGCCGATCCGGTACTCGAGTGGCCGCGAGTGCCACCAGGTAATCGGGTCGTGAACCTGGTGCGCACGTTCTGTGGACGCTGGGCAGGGGCTGCTTAAGGAATCAGTGGTTGAGTCAGACAGAGAGCGTTATTAGCCCTGGCGCCGGCTGCAACCGGCGCTCAGGGAATGAAAGGACAGAAACATGTATGAGCATAGCGCTTCAGCTTCGGCTGAAGACACAAAGCGGGATTATGCAGTTCCAGCAACTCCCAGTGATGACCTTCTAGGGCGCATGATTCACCGCCACGGTGATTCCACAGGAGCGGGTTTCGCCCAGCTGCTGCGCCACGCACTGGGCTACGATCGGCTTCACATGAGAGCGTTTCTCACGCTGGATCGGGAGCATCCTATGCCGCCCGCTGCTGATCCAGCGGAGCATTACTCGGGTCTGGTGGAAAGAATTCTTCGAGATTCGAAACTGGCGGAACGCTCGCAAAGAGTGCGCGATGGAGGAGGTTCTATGCGCGACGCTCGGCGACTCGCCAGGAGGACGTTTGAGAATTTCATCGAGGATGCCGGCAGAAACAGTCTGCGTCTCTTCATCTTCTTGCTTGAAGGGGCACGCCAAAATGGCTTTACCGAGTACAAGCTAAGCGGCTGGGCTAAGGACTTCACACTTTCGGAACGCGAGAATCGACGCCGATTATTGAATAGGCCTCACGGGGAGTTATGGGACCGATTGGAAGAGCGCCATGGCTACAACAAGGGCCGACGAATCGAGCAGACCATCCTCGGGACAATCACAAGCAGGCTTGAACTCACGCGGTTCTTGCTGCTCGAACATGCAGATCCGGAAATCGCGGAAGACACCCAGGATACGGCCGCGCACTATGACCGCCTCTTAGCTCAATGTCGCGAGACGCATTCGGTCAGAACAGAGTCGCCGTGTTCGGACGTGGTGCACTGAGGCGATCCCCCATGCCTGTACCCATGATGCGAATGGTCGAGATCTACGAACTCCTCTGCTGGGCATGCAGGAGAGTACAGCAATTACGAGCAGTCGACGGAAACCACAAGTGTCCGAACTGCGGCGAATCCCTGGCCGTTCGCTGGCTGGGCGGTCGCAATGCGATCGCAAACAGTAGCCCCATAACAAAGCGCGGCCGGAACTTGGCGGCGTAGCACCCAGTCATTCCAGACGGGATGGTGATAGCCCGTTACTCCAGGATTTCAGATATATCGCTCAAGGCCGAGGCGATCGCGTCTATCCTTTCTTGATCATCACCATGACGAGGAACTCCCCGTATTTCGTACTTACTGTCAGCGATCTGTTCTAGATGTAATCCCAAGGTTGTAAAGCAGTCCGTAGATACCTGGGCAACGCCAAACATCCTGTTGAGCGCCTTTCTGGCATCAGCGGCATTAGAATTAACCGATAACCCGATCTCGTTTGAACGCAGCTTAAACGCATCCGCGTTGGCCCTGTTTGTTACCGGGCCGCGCCAAGACCTACTCCTCAAAGCTCGATAGACGAATTGCAAAAGATGAGGGCGACGAACGCTTTAGAGAGCCCTGCACCCTGTAGGCGCGTCAGAAGGCTGGACCAACCAATCCACGCGCGCAAGGATGCGCTCGTCCTGTTGAGGACGTTCGTGAGTATACCTGTTTACCAGATCCGACTCAAAGGACCCGAAATGCATTCGGGGGCTTCCATCAGAGGCTATGTCCACGCGCAACTTTCGGTCACGTAATGTCCACGTCACGCTCATCTCGCCGGCGAAGCACGATACCTCACCTCGCGGAAGGCTGTCGCCAAACTGCTTATACGCCTTCTCTAAGATGCTTTGAAGATGATTAACCGCGGCAGATGATGGAGCCTCCTCTTCTTCATCCCGGTAGTCTGGATCTGACGCAATGCGCTTTATGTCTTCCAGCATGTCGCTCAGCGTCGCCTGAGGGCTTTTTGTTTTTGCCATGTTCGGACCCGTCATATCAAGAGTTTAGATCGTTTATTCCCTTAACTTAATAAATGGCGAAGGGCGGCATGGATACACGCCGCCCTTCAGAGGTCAAGTGTGCAACTGACGGTCAGAATTCTCTCACGAAGAGCAACTTTTATATATCATCTGCTTCTGCGCGGTTGTTTCTCTCTCACAGCGCGAAGCGCTATTCCGCTCCCATACTTTCATTTGCTACGGGTCTCGGAGACGACAATTATCAAGCCGCCGCCGGGACAAATGAACGAAGCTCTGGCATGTCCGGCACGGCCTTCATTCTCAGTCACAGCGCAGCGCAAGAAATTGGCTCAGATAAATCCGAGGGAACAATAGCCACAATCGAGCGATCGTGACCCCTCCTTGCGGTCCAGCCAAGCCATTTCAGGCGAGTTTTGTCCAGTCCTATAAAAAGAAGGGAACCCGACAAAACTCAAAGCGATAAACCACGAAAATCGTAGGCCTGTAAGTACCACCGGAATACACCAGGGAGATAGTTCACGAGGAGCGGCTAGCGCAGCTGTGCATTCAGGCGTGTTATGACCTGGAGCGATGCTCGAAGAGTTTTCCCCCGAGCACTCGACAGACCTGAGAGTGCAGGATGAACGGTCGTGAACACAGACTGAGAAAGCTTTCGGAGGCGGCCACAGTGGGCGCCAACCAAAGGACGAGGTGAAAGAGCCGCAGCGGACTATTCGCAGGCGTTGATCTTCCCCGCGTCGATGGGCCTTAGGCGCTGGACTTCGTATGCTCCCTGCTCTGGTGGGACGCTGACGATTCGCCCGTGACCTTTCCACATGCCGGGCACTAGCTCGACTCGAACGTAGTAGGTCTCGCCCGACTCAGCCTTGAGAAAGATTCCCGTCTGCTTATCTTCGCCGCGCAGCGTGTGCTTTCCTGGCGGAATCAGGACTGAGACGTATTTCCCGCTCGGGATTCTGGCGAGCTGAGAATCATCGCAATAGACGGACGGTTTCAGAAATTTCCCGACGACTGACCGTAGCGATAGATGTAGAGCTTGGCGGGCGCGGAGTCTTGAGCAGAGAGGAGAGCGGCGAGAAGGAAAAAGGCGAGGAGCTTCATGATTCGCTCAGTCGCTATCGGATGCGTCGCAAGCTTTGACTTTGGCGGCGTCAATAGCTTTCAACGCTCGAATTTCGTAAACGCCCTGGCCTTCGGGTACGCTGACAAGCTTCCAAGAGCCGGCCGAGTCCATGCGCATGTAGTAGCTCTTGCCTAGCTCGGCATCGAGATACATTCCGTTCTGCTTGTCCCTTCCGCGTAACTCATGTTTGCCCAGGGAGAGCGTGATCGCCGCGTATCTGCCGCCCGGGACAATGGCGACCACCTTTTCATCACAAAAGACCAATGCCTTTCCAGGCCAGCCGTGATGCTGGGTTCGGGCGTAGCGATAGACATAGACGCGGGCTGCCGCTTCCTGACCGAAACTGATCGCACCGATGAACAAGAGAAAGAGAGACTTCATGCGCGACGGCTATTGTGGCGGCCTTTCGCCCTCGATCGCTGCACACGAATCCTTAACCGCGTTCCCTACACTCCGTACGGATTCGGAATAAAGCACATCGCCGTCTTTCTTGAAAACTGCAATCTTGTCGCGCCGCATCGTCGGACTCTTCCCGCCCTCGCGGTCAAACAGAACAATGAAATCCGCCTTGGTTTTGTCCATGGTCACGATGACCGCTGGGCAGCGCTTCCCGAAAGTCTTGATGACTTCGACGGTTTGGGGTCTTGCACCGCCTGAGAAGTGGCCGCCTCCAGATCCGTTACTGACTCCGAACGCGCCGGAAGACTCCCATGAGTTGCTGTCCGACACGTAGACCCTGATCTTTTGAGCTTGTGAGGAGCTCGCGAGGGCGAGAAGGAGCGAGAGGCAGAGGGGTTTCATGGCAAGCAGATCCTGGAAGGCGATGTTATCACTTCGTCTCCCAGCGCGCTATTTGAATGGATGACTCCGCCCCTAGCTGGAAACCTGTTGGAAACTGTGGTCAACCACTCCCTTTAACACATGATTCGTCGATGCACCGCAACTCGGTTAAGCGGCACGCTCGTCAAATCACTTGGAGAAACCCGGCCGCCATCAGAATCACGCTCCTTGCCGCAATCAACATCGGGCCCCGCACGTCAACACGCTCACCCACCTGCAGCTGATCTGCCGTGACACGTGTTGCTTCCTTCAAACTCTTGGCGCCCGGCCCAACCTTCAGAAGCGTGCTTGTACCCTGAAGGGAAACGCTGCACTGGACTCCAGTGCTGTCTTCTTTGACAATGATTGTTCGACTCGGTACGTCCACCGCAGTTACGGTTCCGATCAGATGACGAACCTCTTGGCCGATCGGCGACGCCCGTGCGCTGGATAGTAGCAACCGTAGTTTTTTAAGCATTCTTCTCTTACCTCACGCTCTCAAGTTCTGCTTTAGCTCCGCTTTTAGCCAACTGCCTGCTCATCGTTTAAGCAGCTAGCAGTTCGTCAGGAATATCGACCGGATTTGTGTTCTGCGGTGCTCTGCCGCTGCGGATATCCACAACCTTCGATTCGCTCCGCCCCGGCTTGAAGCTGAAGTATTCATCTGTCGGAAACAGCGGATGTGGTCTGAGTTCGCGGAACACACGGCCGAGTTGCTCTTCAATCTGCGAAATTCGTTCAAACAACTGACTGCTTGAGAGATGCAGGTTCTGGCGGCACTGTGCAGAATCCTTACCGTAGACAAACCGGAGTTCGAACAGCTTCAGGAGATCCGGACTGGTGCGAAGAGTGCGCCTTGCGGTAAGGCAGAAATCGGCAACATAGTCCTGCTTCCTAAATCCCCATCGCAGACCGTACTTCTTCCCCGGGTTCCGCTCGAGTGACACGCGCCCAATACCCGCAGAGTCGTTGCATTCCCGAAATTTGTTATGACAGGCGCGGAAGATGCTCCGGAACACGCATTCGCAAGGTCTCATCCGCCGCGAGTGAATCAGCCGAAAGCCGGCGCCGGCGCAGCGAACACACCGTTCACGCGCCATCGTCGAGCAAATAGCGTTTGTCCAAGCCGTCGGTCTCAAGCCCCCGCCCTCACCGTAGACTGACCGCCATCACGCCGCCTTGGGCAGTACTCTGAGGCTCCGAATTGGGATCGGACGCAGGGCCGAGCTTCCGCTGGATGTAACCTTCTACAATCTCTGGAGATGTCCGCCACAGTTTCCCGTTGACCCGCATTGCAGGGATGTCGCCCCGGCCGAACATTCGCGTGACTTGGCGAGCGCTCACGCCGTAAAGCATGGCGCTCACTTCTTTGGGCGGGAGGTTTGCCGATTTTACTCTGACGCCCAATCCAGCGTAGAGGTAGCCTTCGAGCGCTTCGGTATCCGTGC
>JBAUUG010000621.1:0-4368 GCA_049582585.1 Bryobacteraceae bacterium
GCGCAACACGAACGCACGAACCGATTCCTGATTGCGCTCCTCGTGCCCGGCGAGCACTTGGCGAAGCATCGAGAGTGAATAAGTTGACGAGTAAGTGAGAACCCAAGTGAGCGGCGAAGTAACCCGAATATTGCGCCAACCTCGATCGGTTTTGGTCTGGTGCAGGTACTCCCATTGATAGAGGTGAATCTGCGTGGAAACCGATTCGAGCGGAAAGGTCAGCTCAGGCCGCAGATCAAACGGCCGGACAGCGACTCGGCGATAGAGCTCGCGAAGTTCCGTAACGGTGCGTTCGGAGCCGCCAGCCGATTCACGCTCAGTTCCTTCCATGGCGTCGCCGAGCATGCGGCGTGGGCGGAAGAGAAGCGCCATGGTGTCGAGATAGCCGCGCAGCTGTTTTTGGCAGAATTTAGAGACGTCTTTGGTGAGGGTATGGAGGTGGAGAAGTTGCTCGACGTTGAGAGATTCTGCAGCGGCGGTCGGATTATCCATAGGAAGCTCCTGGCATTAAAACATCCTGGGTGTTTATTGTATCTGATCTCAGCCTACTTCCGCAGCAACCGAAGCGCGAAAACGATTGACAGGATTAGAATAGCGCCCAGGGAGCTTGCGACGGTGACAAGTTGCGGATCACCAGATTCGGTGACCAAAGATGAGCAGATAGGCGGTAACAGCAGCAAATATGAGGCCGATGCGGAGCCAGGCTTTTCGCGCTGGGGTGGATTTCGCGCTTTGCTGCCGGTGATCGAGCCACGCGCGAGTCACGAAGAGGACGGCGAGAGCGGCGAAAAGGAGCGGGAGAAGCAGGCGGATGCCAGACATTATGTTCGGGCGTTATGTTTTCTCTCCACCGATTTCGAGATAGGATTCGAGAAGTTTTTTGCGTTCTTCCTCTGTCGCCGCTTTGCGATAAAGCGGAACGGGGTTGACATGCGGAGGAGTGACACCTTTCGGTCCGTAAGCGATTTTGACTTCCTCTGGCCAGCGAACGCGGGTGAAATTACAGTTGTGGTGGGTAAAACCGGTGAGATCAGCCCAGTAGAAGTCGGCGTCTTGGAAGCTGCAGCGGGATGCAACGGAACCCTCGAGGGAGACGCCGACCAGAATTGAGCGGTTCAGCCGGGAATGATCCAAACGGGAGCGTCGCAGATCGCAGAAATCTAAATTTACGTCTCGTGCATCCACTTTCGAGAACGTGGCTCCCATGAGGGACGCCCGCTCAAATGTTGCAAGGCTCATCTCGCAGCCCTCAAGGCGAACAAAGGAGAGGTCCGCAAAGCGGAAATTTGAGGCGCCAAGGTTTGTCCCGAAGAAGGAAGCACCTTGGGCCGTTACTTTCGAAATATCGTTATGTGACCAGGTTCCACCAGAGATCTCGGCCTCGACGAGCATTGCGGCGGTGAGCCGAGAGCCAGACAGAGAAGTGCGGGCGAGCTTCGCTCTGGCGAAGCAAGCGCCGCGCAGATCGTCACCCTCAAGAATGGCTTCCTCCATGTCGCATGCCGCCAGGTTAGCGTTCGCCATATCAGTTGCCGCAATAACCGACTTGCGAATCGTTGCATGGCGGAAATCAGATCCTGTGAGATCGGATTCCCGAATCTCCGATTCGCGCAAATCGCATGCCCGCCAGGAGGCCCTCCTTAGCTGGCAACGTCGGAAGCGGGTTAGGTGAAATCGAGCACCTGAAAAATCCACCCCCTGGAGGTCCACATCGGAAAAACTGACGTTACGCAGATCTGAGCCGCGGAAGTCGCTGCCAGCCAGGTCGCTAGCCGATATCTGAATGTCTGCGAAGCTCTCTCCAGCGTGGGACGAAGCTTGCCACTTCAGGTGAGAGAGATTTTCTACGGATGACACGGCAGGCGTCACTTGGATCCCTCCAGCATAGACAAGGCGTCCGCCGCAGCTTTTCTGATATCCTCATCCTCGCCGTGCGCACTAAGAGTTCGAAATAATGGGGCAGCTTCTCGAACGTGCAGGCGTCCTAGTGCCCGAATGGCAACCTCCCGGACGTAAGTCTCGTCTTCGGACCCCGCTAGTTCAAGCAGTGCTCCAGCGGCCGTTGTAGCGTTAGTTTCGACCAGACCATTGATGGCGTTCTCGCGGACGGTATCCGACTCATCCTTCAAAAGCGAGACGAGCGGAACGGTAGCTCGCGGACCAGCCAGCCGAGCCAGTGACCGAGCGGCTTTGGCGCGAACCCAGACGTGCTCAGAGGACAGTGCGGCGATCAGCGATGGCACGGAGCTGACGTCGCCCATTTGGCCCAATATTTCTGCCAAATCTTCGTGCAGCGCTTCGACGCGGGGGTCAGACAGCATCCGATTAAATACAGGCACTGCTTCGGCCGCCTTGCGCTCGGCAAGTGCACCCTCAAGAGAGATCAGAACCAATGGGTCGCCCGAGTTCCCGATGGAATCAAGTTCCCTTTCGAGAAGTGTTGCTAACCATTGGTCGTTGTCTGGGAGAGCCAAAAGGGCATCCGTTGCCCGACGCCTTAGTTCGTTAGCGCCGGAATCTGTGAAGAGTTTCACTGGATAAGCTCTCAGTTCTTCGAGACGTTCCGTGATTTCTTCCCGCGAGCTCACTTGGCGCAGGTCTCTCCGCTCGGAGTAAATTTCATGCCTGTGACCTTATCATTGAACGTCTTCAAACCTTCTCCCTTACTCAGGCCATAATTTAATGCTTCGTCGGGCCTCCCCAGGCGCTCCCATTTCATCTCAATCCGGTTTACCTGCCCGCTTGCTATCACGCTCATACCTGGCGGCCAGTGTTGAGTCTGACTACCGTTGACACCGGCGAAGGGCGAATTCTGCAACGCCTGGACGGTTCCTGGCTGAGTGCAGATCTCGGCGAGATGCTCATAGTCATCCGGCTTCTCCCGCATGGCGCTCTCGCAGTATTTCTTGGTTTGTGTGACATATGGACCCTCCGGGCATTTTGACTTCTTCGCGTGCAGCTGACAATCGGCTAACACCTTCTGTTTTTCCTCCGTGGACATGGCACGATAAAAAACGTCGCCCTGGCACTCGCTTTCCAGACCGAACGGGTCCTCCCACGTTATGGTGTTCGGTCCATATTGAAAAGCATTAAATCCTGCTTCGATGCCCAGCGGGTCGCGACTGAGGAAGAGTCCAAACGACGGATGATAATAGCGCTGAAGATTGTAGTGCAGGCCCGATTCGAGGTCGAAATACTGACCGCGCAAACGAAAGGGAGGAGCATCTTGCGGTGCCAGCGCTTTGAGGGTGCCGAGTTCGTCGTAAGCAAATGTCCCGGTCAGGCTGGCTGAGGCGTCGAGTGAGGCGGTGACGCAGCCCCTACGGTCGGCGACGAAGTGCTCGACGGTGCCGGCTGAAGATCGCGACAGAGGCAAAAATCGACTTTCGTCGGACAAGTACGCGGTGACGCCGGCCTCGGTCTCTTCATAGGCAGTCTGGAAGCCATTCCAACTGAAGACGGTCGTGGACCCGCGTACTGACTTGGTGACGCGCCGACCCAGGGGATCGTACGCATAGCCGGCTAACTGCTCGTCGCCGCGCCAAATTTCACTGAGCCGACCGGCGGCGTTATATACGAAGTGCGTTTTGCCGATATTGCCGGCAGCCTCACTGAGTAGATCGCGAGCATTGTAGTCGAACGTGATGCCGTCAGCCTGGGCGAGCCGATTTCCGGAACTGTAAAGTACAGTTCCGAAGATGGGAGTAAGGACGGCATTGCCCGCCAGGTCGTACTTGTACGATCTATGTGGGTGGCCGGTCGGGTGGACGTCAAGCAACCGATCACAGGCATCGTAGCGGAAGACCACCTCGTTTCCTGTGAACGTACGTTCCTCGGTCAGCCGGCTGGCAGGATCGAATTTGTAAACTGCCTCGAGTTCAGCGCCCTTGAGGCCGTGGAGGCGCTGTCCGTTGGTTCTTCCGCGGAGATCGTAGGCGTAATCGAGCATGGCTCCGTTCGGCATTGTGTGGCGGCGCAACCAACCTACGGCGTCATATTCGAACAGGTGTAAACCCATCAGAGAGTCGGTTATCGACCGTAACTGGTTCCGGGAATCATATGAGTAGTGAATAGTACGACCGAGCGAGTCGGTGGATTGAATTCGACTGCCCCTGGGGTCGTAAGCGTGATCGAGGGTATATGCGTTCTGCTGTTCTTGTACAAGGTTCCCGTCCTCGTCCCACTTCAAACGAATAGTTGCAGTGGAGTTTGAGGCTGAGACTAGGCGGCGGAGCGCGTCATACGAGAAGCTTTCAACCAGGCCGTCGGAGTAAACCTTCGCGATAATTCGACCAGTGGGGCTGTACTCAGCGTCGATCGCTGTTCCGTCGGCATGAAGAAGTCTTACCAGGTTGTCTTGAGCGTCAT
>JBAUUG010000622.1:0-3338 GCA_049582585.1 Bryobacteraceae bacterium
GCCGAACTCGAAAGCGAAATCTTAGGGCATCGGAGGACTGAGGAAGAATTACAACAGGAAATTCTCGAACGAAAGCGGGCAACCGAGCGCGGGCGGAATCCGCCAGTCGCGCCAAAAGCGAGTTCCTGACCAACATGAGCCATGAGATCCGGACACCGATGAACGGCATGCTAGGCATGAACGCGTTACTGCTTGACTCGCCACTCACGCCGGAGCAACGGGACTACGCGGAAACCGTCCGCCAGTCGGGGGACGCGTTGTTGACGATCGTTAACGATATCCTGGATTTCTCCAAAGTCGAAGCTGGCAAGATGGCCCTCGAACGAATCCGCTTCGACGTCGGAGTGGCAATCGAGGATGTGGCCGAGGTATTTGGGCCGAGCGCAGCGAAAAAAGGCGTGGAGATCATTGTGCGACGCGCGCCCGGAGCGCCGCGTCATGTCATCGGGGATGCCGGCCGCATCCGTCAGATTCTGGTCAACCTAGTGGGTAACGCGGTCAAGTTCACTCCGCACGGACATGTGCTGATCGAGTTGACTTCACTGGAAGAGGGATTGGACAGCGCTCTGTTGAAATTCTCCGTTCAGGACACCGGCATCGGCATAGCCGCGGACAAAGTGGAATGCCTGTTTGATAAGTTTACCCAAGCTGACGCTTCGACCACGCGCCGATTTGGAGGAACCGGCCTGGGCTTGGCGATCTCCAAGCAACTGGTGGAACTCATGAAGGGCACGATCCACGTGACCAGCGTCCCGGGTGTAGGGTCGACGTTTTGTTTTGTACTACCTCTCCAGCTAGGTAGACCGATGATGCCGAACTTTCATGAGGATCGTACAGAATGCGTCGCCGGCCAAGTAGCGGATCAGTCTCGATGAAGAATACAGGCGGCCTTCCTGGCCCGATGTGGAGCTAAAAGGGCAGACGCGGATGCACCATTCGAGGAAACAGACCAAGATAGCGAGGTTGGAACAAAGCCATGTCCAAAGCAAAGAATCCGGTCGTGACGATGAAAGCAGCTAAGAACTTCGCCAGATCCCACAGAGACTTAGTTGCCAGCCGGGAATATGCCCAAACGCACCCCACAATGACAAACAAATTCGAAAACCACGCAGGTACCGCGATGAGCAAATCTGGCCGCGCCAAATGCCCCGTGTGAATCCATTGAGAGAGTTGTTGCAGCCCATTGAAGAAGAAAGTCGTGGCAAAAATATTTGCGTAGTCCCACAAACCGGCGGCGGAGATCCCGACGAAATAACCCCAACGGCTCTTGCGAACGCTCAGCAGGATGGTTGCGATGTACATCCACGCCTGAAAGAAGTGAAGCCAGCGAATGTCGGGTTCCCAGTATGCCGATACGCCCAGCACCAGAATAAAAACGCATCCGCCGATCAGAATAAGCCACTCTGGAGCTCTGAAGCCCGGATTTCCACCATTCATGACCGTACCTACGCGCCCGAATGGATAGAAGTTCCTCCCTCCCAGAGCCTTGCAGATCTGGCGGCGCGCCTTGCGCCGAAGTTTGACACCTAAATATTAGATTCGCTAGACTTAGGTGTCGAGCTTTTCAAGCCCGAACAGGCGTACGTGTGTTTAGTAAACGTGCGCATTTTGGAGAAAAAGAAATCTGTCCATGCGTACCGAATTTCCGTCCGAGCACCAGATCATACGTGCTTGGCACGTGATTGACGCGAATGAAGCCGTTCTTGGCAGGATTGCAACACGGGCGGCGATGCTCTTGATGGGCAAACATAAGCCCATGTACACGCCCTCCATGGATACGGGCGATCACGTGATTATTGTCAACGCCGCAAAGGTCAAGCTGACCGGCGGCAAGGAAGGCCAGAAGCTCTATCGGCGTCACACGGGTTATCCCGGCGGTCTGATCGAAACCGGCGCGCGCAAGATGCGCGAAACCCGCCCGCAGCGAATGGTGGAGTTGGCGATTTCCGGCATGCTGCCGAAGACCAAGCTGGGCAAGCAGATGTACCGGAAGCTTAAGGTCTACGCGGGCGAGCATCATCCGCACCAGGCGCAGAAGCCGGTCGCGCTAGCGTTATAGAGAAACGAAAGGAATTTAGTGCCAGCGAAGTTAGTGCAACAGTTAGCGACGGGACGGCGCAAACGGGCCACCGCGCGGGTCTTCCTGCGGCCTGGAAAAGGCCAGATCACCGTCAATCGGCGGTCCTTCGAAAATTACTTTGTAAGCGAGTCGGCCCGCGCCTATGTGCGGCAGCCGCTGCTCGCGACCGAGACCGCGGAGCGCTTCGACGTGATGATTCTCGCCCATGGCGGTGGCGTCACGGGACAGGCTGGCGCGGCGCGCCTGGGTATCGCCCGCGCGTTGATTGAATTTAATTCCGAGTTGCGCGGCAAGTTGAAGCAGCTCGGATTGCTGACCCGCGATGCTCGCGAACATGAGCGAAAGAAATACGGCCAGAAGGGCGCGCGCAAGCGCTTCCAGTTCTCCAAACGGTAGACGGTTAGTACGTCCTTACGTCCTTCCCTTTCGTTCCTACATACGTCACGCAACTGGCGGTCTCGCGACTGTCGGCTGCACAACCGGCAAGATCCGCATCGCGCAAATTCCGCTTTGGGCCGCGTGAGATGCTTGAGATCCGGTCCGCTGATTTGAATTTTAGGAGGCACGTTGCCATCAATCTCAATGAAAGAACTGCTCGAAGCAGGCGTTCACTTCGGGCACCAGACCAAGCGCTGGAATCCAAAGATGAAGGAGTACATCTTTGGCGAACGTAACGGTATTTACATCGTCGATCTGCAAAAGACGCTGAAGCTGTTCAAGGACGCCATGCGCTACGTAGGCGAAATGGCCGCGCAGGGCAAGACGGTCCTGTTCGTCGGCACCAAGCGCCAGGCGCAGGAGGCCGTCGCTGAGGAAGCCACGCGCTGTAGCCAGTTCTACGTGAACCAGCGCTGGCTGGGAGGGCTGCTGACCAACATCACCACCGTGCAGCGTTCCATCAAGCGCTTGAAAGAACTTGATTCGATGTCGACCGATAACGCGTACGAGGGGCGCGCCAAAAAGGAAGTCGGCCGTCTGGAGCGCGAACGCAAGCACTTGCAGCAGAATCTCGCCGGCATTAAAGACATGAACGGCCTGCCTGACATGCTGTTTGTGATCGATTCCAACAAGGAAGCCATCGCGGTGAAGGAAGCCCGCAAGCTCGGCATACCCGTGGTTGCCGTGGTCGACACCAACTGCGATCCCGATGAAGTGGATTACGTCATTCCGGGCAACGATGACGCGCTTCGGGCAATCCGCCTATTCACTACTAAGATTGCCGATGCTGTTGTCGAAGGCCGCTCACTGGCGACTGAAC
>JBAUUG010000623.1:0-12902 GCA_049582585.1 Bryobacteraceae bacterium
CGTTCATGTTGACGGCAGCGTCGGAAACGGCGGTTTCACCATGTCTTATCCTCCGCTGCACGAGATCGCGAACAGCCCGAATCCGCTGGTGAGGAATCTCGAGCATTTCGTCACCTACGCCGCGCCGGAAGCCCACCGCCGCACCTTCATGAAACCGTTCATGCGTGACAGTACGGCTGAGTACTGCGCGGCCTGTCACAAAGTTCATCTCGATGTTCCGGTCAATCAATACCGCTGGTTTCGAGGCTTCAATGAGTACGACAACTGGCAAGCCAGCGGCGTATCCGGCCAGGGCGCACGATCGTTCTACTATCCGGCGAAATCGAGCAATTGCGCCGATTGCCACATGCCGCTGGTCAATTCTCATGACCCCGGCAACATCCACGGCAAAGTTCATTCGCATCGTTTTCCAGGCGCGAACACAGCCGTTCCGTTTGCCAATGAGGACCAGAAGCAGCTCGATCTCACGGAAAAGTTCCTGAAATCCGGATTTATCACGGTTGACATCTTCGCCCTCAGTCCAGTGGCGCGGCAGAAGTCCGATACCGAGATGGTTCGTCGCGGCGGAGGCGCTCCACAAGCGAATACCGGCTTCGCAGTAGGCGAAGAAGCGGAGCAGAGCAGCACCGCCGTCATTCGCGACGTGGGTCGAGTTGCCGCGCCGATTGATACGTCCGGCGTCACGCTTCAGCCCGGCGCGACGGTGCGTGTCGATGCCGTGGTGCGCACTCGCAAGATCGGCCACTTCTTCCCAGGCGGCACCGTGGATGCGTTCGACGTATGGCTCGAGCTCGAAGCTTGTGACGACCTCGGGAAGCCAATCTTTTGGAGCGGCAAGGTGGAAGATGGCGGCAAGGGTCCAGTCGAGCCCGGCGCGCACTTCTACCGTTCGTACCAGCTCGACGGCGAGGGAAATCCCATCAATAAGCGCAATGCCTGGCAGGCGCGCAGCGTTTTATATGTGCGGCTGATCCCGCCCGGCGCCGATGATGTCGTCCATTATCTGGTGAAAGTTCCAAATGATGCGAAAGGACAAATCCACTTCACGGCAAAGCTGAACTATCGAAAGTTTTCCTGGTATTACGACCATTTCTCCTACGCAAACGAATCGAATGTTTCGGGCCAGATCAAAGACCGTGTCCCCGATCTGCCGATCGTCACGCTTGCGGAAGCACAAGCCTCGCTTCCTGTCTCACAACAACCGCCGCAATGGAACTCCGTCGCGAAGCCCGGAACGCGCGAGCGGTGGAATGATTGGGGTATCGGGCTGCTTTTACAAGGCGATCTGAAAGGCGCGGAATTCGCGTTTCGAAAAGCCACCGAAGCTGATCCCCGCTATGCCGATGCCTGGCTGAATGTCGCGCGAGCGCTGATTCAGGAAGGCGAGACAGACGCCGCGAAGCCCTTCATCGAGCGCGCCCTAAGCATAGATCCATCCCTCGGCCGAATCTATTTCTTCCGCGCCATGATTGAGAAAGCCGAGGGAAACTACGATGCCGCTCTGAAATCCTTGCAGCGTGTCGAATCTCAATATCCCCGCGATCGCGTGGTACTGAATCAAATTGCGCGCATCCTCTTTCTGAAGCGGCAGTATGCTCAGGCGATCGGTTATCTCGAGCGCGTCTGCGATATCGATCCGGAAGATGTTCAGATGCACTACACGGCAATGCTGTGTTATCGCGGACTGGGTGACGCGTCAAGTGCCAAGCGCGAAGAAATTCTCTTCCGCCGTTTCAAAGCGGACGAGTCTTCCCAGACCATTACTGCGAAGCGGCGCTCGGTCAGCCCTGAAGATAACAATGAGCGGCAGCTCATTCATGATCACGAGTCAGTCGCGCTGAATTAGATGAAGCTCGTTCTTGTTCTTATCGCCGCCGTTTTACTTGCTGCCGCAGGCCGCTTAGAAAACGCTTCCGAGCCGCGACCGCAAGGGAGCGGTTTCCTCCCCACGAATGCCATCCGCTTCGTCGATTCCACCAAAAAAGCCGGTATCCATTTCACTCACCACAGCGGAGCAATCGGCAAGAAGTATCTTCCCGAAACCTTAGGTGCAGGCTGCGCGTTCGTCGATCTGGATGGCGACGGATGGCCCGATATCCTTCTCATCAATGGAAGAGATTTTGCGCCGCATTCGCAGAAGAGCTTGCCCGCCCTCTACCGAAATAACCATGACGGCACCTTCACCGACATCACTCGCGGTAGCGGCCTGGACGTCGAGATGTACGGAATGGGAGTCGCGGTCGCCGATTACGACAATGACGGCCTTCCCGATATCTATATCACCGCGCTGGGTGGCGATCGCCTGTTTCACAACGAGGGGCACGGCCATTTCCGCGACGTCACCGCGCAAAGCGGCATCCACAACGCCAACTTCGGAACCAGCGCCGCCTGGCTCGATTATGACCGCGACGGGAAAGCCGATCTGTTTGTGGCCAACTACGTCAGCTGGAGCCCGGAAAAGGACTTGTGGTGTTCTCTTGACGGCGCGACGAAATCATACTGCACGCCCGAATCCTACAACGGAACTTCTTCAAAGCTCTATCACAATCTCGGCGGCGGGAAGTTTGAAGATGTGACTCAAAAAGCCGGGTTGGGCGATGCCACCAGCAAATCGCTCGGCGTGGTCGTTTTCGATTACAACCAGGACGGCTGGCCCGACATCTTCGTCTCGAACGATACGCAGCCCAGCAAGCTTTACCGGAATAACGGCAACGGCACGTTCACAGAAGAAGGCATGCAGGCCGGGGTTGCTTATGGAGAAGACGGCGTTGCGCGCGGAGCTATGGGCGTCGATGCCTCCGATTATGACCATTCCGGCCGCCCTCATCTTCTGGTCGGAAATTTCGCGAACCAGATGCTTGGCCTCTATCACAACGAAGGCAATGGGTTTTTCGTGGACGAAGCGCCATCCTCGACGGTCGGCCGTGCCAGTCTTCTAAGCCTGAGCTTCGGCGTCTTCTTCTTTGATTTCGATCTGGACGGCTACGACGATATCTTCGCGGCAAACGGCCACATTGAACCCGACATCAATCGAATTCAGCCGAAAGTTCAGTACCGCGAAGCGCCTCTGTTGTTTCGCAATAAAGGAAACGGACATTTCGAGAATGTAAGTGACGACGTTGGTCCGGATTTCCGCCGTGCCATCGTGGCCCGCGGCGCGGCCTACGCCGATTATGATCGTAACGGCGATCTCGATGTGTTGATCTCGACCAACGATGGACCTGCGCTGCTCTACACAAACGAGGGCGGAAACCGGAACAATTGGATTAACATTCGACTGAACGGAACGCGATCGAACCGCAGCGCCCTGGGAGCGGTTGTCCGCATCGAGAGCGCCCTGGGGAAGCAATGGCGCACCGTCCACAGCGGATCGAGTTACTGCTCCCAAAGCGACTTGGCCCTCGCCTTCGGCTTACGCCAGGACCGCGTCATCTCGAGTCTCTCAATCGACTGGCCGAGCGGCACGCGCCAACAGTTCAAGAACATCGCCCCAAATCAATTCCTGAACATCGACGAAACAAGAGGCATTACGAAATGAGAAGAGTGGCGCTCACAATCTTTGCTGTCTGTGTGCTGCTGACACCCCTAAGCGCCGCGCAAAACAAGCAGCTCACCGCTGCCGAGGTCATTGACCGCATCAAAGCGAACGTCGGCGTCCCGTGGACAACCCCTACCGTCGACACCATAAAGGCAGGCTCGCCGGACACTCCGGTAACCGGAATCGCCGTCACTATGATGGCCACGCTGGATGTCCTCGAGCGCGCCGCCGCTTCCGGCAAAAACCTGATCGTCACGCACGAGCCGACCTTCTACAATCACCAGGACAAAACGCAAGATCTCGAAAACCAAAGCGACGCAGTGCTAGCCGCCAAGCAACAGTTCATAAAAGATCACAACCTGGTCGTCTGGCGCTTTCACGATCATTGGCACGCGCGCAAGCCGGATGGCATTCTCTTGGGCATGACTCGCGCTCTCGGATGGGAGCAATTCCAAAACCCGAACAATCAAAATCTGTTCGTTTTCCCCGAGGCCACGCTCGAAAACCTGGCTTCAAATATCAAACAAAAGCTCAAGATTCGCGCGCTTCGAGTGGTGGGCGATCCGCAGCTGAGAGTAACGCAAGCGGCCTTCCTGCCGGGCGCTGCGGGTTCCCCGAGACAAATTCAGATGCTCGAGCGCCCGGACGTCGAAGCCCTGCTGATCGGCGAAACGCCTGAATGGGAAACAGTGGAATATGTTGCCGATGCGGTCACCGAGCACAAACGAAAAGCGCTGATCATTCTCGGGCACATCCCTTCTGAGCAAGCCGGCATGGAAGAGTGCGCCCGTTGGCTGAAGACCTTCATCACTGAGGCGCCGATCGAGTTTATACCGGCCTCCGAGCCATTCTGGATGCCGAAGTAGGATGTGATCAGGTTTCGGTCAGCCGCTCCACCCTCTACCGTAGGTTCCGGAAATTGGGATGCTGCAGCCATTGCTGCACGCTCTGAGTCTCTTTGAATCCGCCGAATTCGGATTTCGGCGCTGTTTCAACACTTGTCGGCGCTTCGGTATGCGGAGTGGCCAACCCTTGGAGGAAACAGGGAAGCGCCGGAACTGTGCCGGGCTCGGGCAAGGTCGGCACGGTAGCGTCGGGGGAGCTGAAATTGAAGTTCGTGGCAGGATTGTTCATCGCCGCATCGCGCGCCGTCAGCGGCGATAAATTCCATCGCCATTCAATCAATTTCAGAATCGACGTGTGATCATACACGGTGGAATCCACGCGATTGGCGCCGCGCGTGAAAGGTGACGCAATGATAGTAGGCAGCCGGAATCCAAGCAGCACTTTACCGTCGACCAGATGCGTATCTACATTGTTCGCCGGAACCGCGAGCGGCGGCGCGACATGGTCGAAAAAGCCGCCCCATTCATCGAACGTCACAATCAAAACCGTGTTCGCCCAATTCGGCCCTGTCGCCACCGCGTGAAAGACTTGCGAAAGAAAAGCCTCGCCATTGCGGATATCCGAATGGGGATGATCGTCGTTGCCTAGGCCATCGATGATCTCCGTAAATCTCGGATCGACGAACGATACAGACGGAAGCTTTCCGGAAGCGGCGGCTTCCAGGAAATCGGAAAACCCGGATGTCGAGGTCAGGTACTTGAACCCCCAAAGCGCCAGGAAAGGGACGTTATTGAAATAGTAGCGATGACTGACGCCGGCGCTTGACAGGCGATCGAAGATTGTCGGAAGACTGCTCAAGCTGTAGGTGTTGCTGAGGCGATCGGTTTGCGCGGCCCACAAGAACATGCGGTTCGGGAAGGTCTCCGCAAGAATCGGAGCGAACCAATGGTCGCACGTGGTGTACGCTTGCGCGAAGGCGGATAGAAAAGGAAGATCGGACGCGGTGTAATAGCCGATGCTATAGATGTCGTTGCCCGGCACTCGGAGGAAGCCGTCCATCTTGCCATCGTCGTAAGCGGTCAGATTCGGCGTGCCGTAAGAATTGTTCGGAACCGGATGACCGCAGCCTGTGAAGTCAGTGCCCAGATTTTGGGGAGGATAAGTGTGTCCGGAGCTGTCCGTATATGTCACTCCCGGGTCTTTCGTCTGCCATCCGTCCGCGCCGGGCAGCCAGCCGAGAAAATGGTCGAAGCTGCGATTCTCCATGGTGACCACTACGATGTGGTTAATGGGCGAGGGCGGTGGAGGAGGCGGAACGCCGCCTGACTTGGGGGCAGAGCAAGCACTCTCAGCTCCCATTCCGATCAGTGAGCTGCCCAGCAGGCCTTGCACGAACGAGCGGCGACGGATGGACACGTAAACTTCCTCCTCCGAAACAGGCTGACATGTAGACATTCCGCCACGATTAGAAGTTACGCTATACTCAGTGACTCCCCTGCGAAAACTCTTCTCTGCCGTCCTCTTGGCTTCGCTGCTGGCGTGCGCCCAATCCGCTTCTCGCAAAGCCGCGCCTCCTGCATTCAAATTTCAGGAAGTCATGATACCTATGCGGGACGGCGTACATCTCGAAACCGTCATTCTGACGCCGCTTACGAAAAGCGGGCCTCTTCCGATCCTGCTGAAGCGAACGCCTTACGGCGTACCCGCCAAACCGCCCGATTCCATTCCTTCATCGATGAAAGAATTGGCGCAAGACGGGTACATCTTCGTCTTCCAGAACCTTAGAGGGCGCTTCAAATCGGAAGGCGTTTTCAAACTCTCTTCTCAGGTCGATCTTGCGAATCCAAAAGACACGAATGAGACTACAGATGCCTATGACACCATCGACTGGTTGGTGAAGAACGTTCCCAACAACAACGGAAAAATCGGAATTTGGGGCGTCTCCTACGACGGGCTCACCGCCGCTATGACGCTGCTTCATCCGCATCCCGCGCTGAAAGCCGTTTCCGAGCAAGCTTCGCCGGCCGACCAGTGGATGAACGATGACATGCACCGCTACGGCGCGCTCCGCGAGAGCTATGCGGTCGAATACTCCGTGTTGGAGCAATCGGACAAGAACTCGAATACTCATTTCAAGTTCGACGTTTACGATACCTATGACTGGTATCTCCACTTGGGTCCGCTCTCGAACGTGAACGCCGAATACCTGCACCGTTCCATTCCCTTCTGGAACGAGATCGTGGAACATCCGAACTATGACGAGTTCTGGCATAAGGAAGCCTGGGTGAATCAACTCCACTCGACGCCGGTTCCGAGCTTGAACGTCGCAGGATTTTGGGATCAGGAAGACCCCTGGGGACCATGGAAGATCTTTCGCAACTCCGAACAGGCCGATCCGCGCCGTGAAAACTTCATAGTTGCCGGCCCTTGGTATCACGGCGAATGGCAATCCGACAAGGGCGAGAAGATCGGCGTTATTCCATTTGGCGGACACGACACGGCGGTTGAATTTCGCGAGAAATTCGAAGCGCCTTTCTTCCGCTATTACCTTCATGGAACGGGCGAGAAATTCGCGTGGAAAGCTTCGACGTTTCAAACTGGTTCGAACACCTGGCACAGTTACGGCACATGGCCTCCGAGAGAATCCAGCGCGGCAAGTCTCTATTTGCACGCCAATGGATCGCTCTCCTTTGATTCGCCTACAGCGCCTGAAACCGGTCTCGAATATGTTCAGTACGAGTCAGATCCCGCCAAGCCCGTGCCCTACCGACAGCGTCCGATCTCACCCACGTATCCGGGAGGGGATTGGCGCACCTGGGAGGCTGCCGACCAGCGATTTGCAGACGGCCGCCCGGATGTCCTCACGTTTGTAAGCGCGCCTCTCGATCACAACATCACGGTAACGGGACCGCTCTCAGCCGATCTTTTCGCATCCACCTCGGGAACGGACAGCGACTTCATTGTGAAACTGATCGACGTTTATCCCGAAGACGCGCAGAAGAACACCTGGAGCGCTGAATCGGGACCCAAGCCCGGCGAGTACGCCGAATCGCTTGATGGCTACGAATTGCCGGTTGCCGCCGAAGTGCGCCGGGGACGATTCAACAACAGCTATGAAACTCCTCAGCCGCTCGAGCCGAACAAGCCTACCGAGTTCGTAATCCCATTGCGGGATCACGATCATGTCTTTTTGAAAGGACACCGCATCATGGTGCAGGTGGAATCGACCTGGTTCCCGGTGATTGACAGAAATCCGCAGAAGTTCGTGCCGAGCATTTACCAGGCCGGCGCGAGCGATTTTCAAACCGCCGTGCAGCGCGTGTACTGCTCGCCGCGCTTACCATCGCATATTGTGCTGCCCGTAGTTCACGGCTCGTAGTAACCGGTTCGCGCCGTAACACGCAGCGACGGATTGTGAGCTTCCACCTTTACCGTATGAAACCGGCGCGGTTCCTCGCGGACGCCTTTCGGATAATATCCGAGCAGGTATTGCGTTCGCAACTCTTGGAGGATATCGGAAAAAGCGGCGTCCAATTCATCGAAACCTTGCGGATAGAAGATGCGGCCTCCAGTCGAAGCGGCGAGCGTGGCCAAGGCGTGTTCTCCGCCAGTGTTTCGCCCCGCGTCACTCTCTATCGGAACCACCACAACCGGGTACATGACCACGTCGGAGCGTTGGGCTGCCGCGAGAGCGTCGCCGTAGTGCTTGTAACTGGTAGTGTCCCCGCCATCGGTGACCACCACCATGACATGGCGGCCTTCCCTGCCCGCGAGCGAGTCGCTAGCGAGATAAATCGCATCGTACAGCGACGTTCCGCCCTCGCCCCTTAGCCCATGCAGCGCGCGTTCGGCCTGGCGCTGGTTGCGAGAAAAATCCGCTTCCAGATTGGTCCGCCAATTGAAGCTGAACAGCGCGAACGTATCATCCGGATTTCCCCCGCCCAGCAGCGTGGGGATGAACCTTTGTATCGAGTTCACTTCATAATGAAGATCTATCTGGGTGCTTCCACTGGTGTCGATCAGGACAGCCACTGAGAGCGGTAACGACGTATTCCGCTCGAAGACCGCTATGTCCTGTGAAACGCCGGTATCCACCACATTGAAATCGCTCTTGTTGAGGTTCGTAAGCAGCGCTCCGAATTGATCGCGAACGGACACCAGGAGCCGGACCAGATTTACCTTTACTGAGAAGGTGGGCGGCGCCGGAGTACTCTGCCGCTGTTCAGGCGCCTCGGGCGTTGGATAAGCAGGTTTGAACTGCGCTTCCGCTACAGTCCCTACGAACAGCAGCGCGAGGCCGAGCCCCAGGAGCCGAGTTTTAGCGGCCCTCATGGCTCGATGAACCCGCCAGGAGCCGTTCATCCCACTCGCCCTCGACCCACACGGCCCCATCTGAGAAGTACTCTTTCTTCCAGATCGGCACTTCGCGCTTCAGACGATTGATCCCTTCGAAAGCGGCTTCAAACGCCGGCTTGCGATGCGGCGCGGTGGTCACGATAGCCACGCTCGGCTCGCCGAGCTCTAACCGCCCCAGGCGATGGAGCATGGCGATTCGCCCCAGCGCAAACTGAGCTGCAATCTCTTGTCCGATCCTGGCCATTTGTTCAAGCGCCATCTCTTCGTAGCAGTCGTACTCGAGATAGGCGGTCCGGCGCCCTCCGCTGTTATTCCGTACTACACCTTCGAAGACAACGATCGCGCCATCTTCCGGGCGTTGCAAACTCCGCGCTAATGCCTGAGAATCGATGAGCTCGCGAACGATGCCGAACACGTTCCCATCGGTGCGGCGAATGGAATTACCCGTTCCGCCGCTGACGGGAGGCAGAAAAGCAACTTCGTCGTTGTCAGCTAGCGCCGTGTCCGGCTCCGCAAACTCCCGATTCCGTGCAAATAGAATCGACGGACGCCTATCTCGGAGGGTTTCGAACCGTTCAGAATACGCTTCATATATCGTGCCAAGCGTGGAGTTCGGGCCGACTTCGAGAGACTCCTCGGCGCGTCCGACGATGTCCTTCAGCACGCCGAAAAAGAGCACGCGAACCCGCATGTCCAAATGCTAACAAGCGCGCAGAAACACGAAGGCCGCTGAGCGGGTTGATGCCCAGCGGCCCGTTTGTTCGTTTCTAAGTGTAGTTTTAGGCTTTGCGCCGCCGTACGGCGAACGAGAGCGCCGCTCCCAGGCCTAACACCATCAAACCGAGAGATGCCGGCTCAGGCGTGGCGACCAATAGCCCGTCCGTGTTGCCCGCAGCGTCGACGTAGAAACCCACCATCTGGTCCTTATCGTTGATGCCGTTGAGGATGGTTCCCCCATTGGCAGGGACCGCATTGGGATCGTTCACGGTTTCGAATTTCCCGTTGTCGAAATTGTACAGGATGCCTTCGTTAAACCCGCTGGAATCAACGAAACTTCCCACCACCTGGTCTTCGTTATTGAGACCGAAGAACATTGTGTTTGTGGATCCTGGAGCCTCAAAGCTGATAAAGTGGCCCGTTTTGTAGTTATCTACAAAACCGAGTATCTGTCCACCGGCGTTCGTGTAGAACCCCGAAACTATGCCGTTGTTGTTGATATCGGTGGCCGTCGCGCTCGTCGCGCCGGAGCCGGAAAGGGTTATCGGAGTAAACCCCTTACTGCCGATGTTGTAGAGATATCCGTGATTGTTGCCGCCGGCATCGGTATAGAAGCCCGCGGCTACGTTGTGATCGTTTACTCCGAGCAACTGGTTGACCTGGGTACCTACCGTAGGAGTACTTGGATCGACCACCTTGGTGAACGTGCCGCTGTTATCGACAAATCCGTAGTTATTCACGCCCGGAAGAGCGTCGGCATAAAATCCAACGGTTAAACCGCTGTTATTGATGCCCACGACCTGTGTCTGTACCGAGCCCGGAAAGTTTTCGTTCGTATAGTTACCCGACCCGTATGGCGGAGCCAGTGTATACCCCTTGTTCGGGTTGGTGGTCCCGTTTCCGAAGTAGCCCGCTATCGTTCCTGCGTTGTTTATTCCGAGCAGTTGATTGAACGTCAGATCAGCGGGGTTGTTGATCGTTTGATAGCTAAAATCGCCCGCCTGAGCACCCACCGGTATCAGAAATAACGAACCGGCGATAACGGTCTGAAGCGTGCGCATTGCGTTTCTTGATGTCAAGCCCTTCCTCCTTATTTTGTTACGGCTAATGCAGAATACCACGGTGCCGGCAACTGGTCAGTGAAGTGGATTCCGCTGAAGAAAGAATTTCAAGTGCGCAGTACCAGTACTCGTAGTGCGTAAGAAGTAAACCCAGGTTCGGGCAAGCGGACGATTCGTAAACTACGCAATTTATTCCGCCGACCGCTAAATTTTCCCTCATCCGGTTGCCGGAAGTTGGCTCTGCCGGCCGGATTTCGTAGATCGTCCGACACTTACGTGTACTAGGGGTTGTGGCTCTTAAAATGCTCCAGAGAGGTAAGGAGGAGAATAAGATGCTCTGGTACGCCTGGGTGTTCCTTGTCGTTGCGATTGTTGCCGCAATTCTCGGTTTCGGCGGTATTGCTGCCGCTTCCGCCGGCATCGCAAAGATTTGCTTTATTATTTTTCTGATTCTGTTTGTGGTTAGCCTCTTAGCCGGCCGTAGACGCGCTTTATAGCCGCTGTTTTCCGCACACAGAATCTAAACTTCCGGCGGGGTAATTCCCCGCCGGAGCATCCCCGTTTCACTGGCCCAACGCTTGATCGATATCCCAAATTAGATCGTCCACATCTTCAAGCCCAATTGAAAGTCGAACGAGCTCGGGAGTAACGCCCGCTGCTTCTTGTTCGGCGAGACCGAGCTGCTGATGCGTAGTCGAAGCGGGATGAATCACCAGGCTACGCGAATCGCCCACATTTGCCAGGTGGGAAAAGATTTTCAAACTGTTGATGAACTTTTTCCCTGCCTCATAACCGCCTTTGATTCCGAATGAGAAGACCGCGCCGGCACCCTGCGGCGTGTACTTCTTGGCCAATGCGAAATACGGGCTCGACGGCAACGAGGCGTACTTCACCCACTCCACCATGTCATGAGCCTCCAAGTGCTTCACCACCGCGATGGTGTTTGAAAGGTGCCGCTCCATGCGCATCCCGAGCGTCTCTATCCCTTGCAGGAACAGGAATGAGTTGAAGGGGCTGACACACGGGCCGATGTCGCGCAATCCTTCCACTCGCGCTTTGATGATGAAACTGATATTCGCAAAGGTATCCCAAAACTTCATTCCGTGATAGGCAGGCGAGGGGTCCGTAAACTGTCGAAACTTTCCGTTGTTCCAGGGAAACTTGCCGGCATCTACGATAATTCCGCCTATGGACGTTCCGTGGCCGCCCATGAACTTGGTGAGCGAATGGACCACCACGTCCGCGCCATGGTCAATGGGCCGCGTGATGTAGGGCGTCGCGAAAGTGTTATCAATGACAAGCGGTATGCCATGACTGTGCGCAATGTTCGCAACGGCGGCGATGTCCAGAACGTTGCTCCTGGGATTGCCAATGGTCTCCCCATAGAGCAATTTGGTTTTGGGCGTGATCGCCTTTCGGAAATTTTCCGGATCGTCCGGTTCGACAAAAACTATGTCATAGCCGAGGCGGCGCATGGTCACGTCGAATTGAGTGAAGGTCCCGCCGTAGAGAGTGCCGGCGGAAACGATCTGGTCGCCGGGAGCGGCAATAGTCGTCAGCGCAAGAAATTGCGCGGCTTGCCCGCTCGAAAGCGCTAATGCCGCCGCGCCATTCTCAAGCGACGCCACGCGGGTTTCGAGCACCGCCGTCGTGGGATTCATGATGCGCGTGTAGATGTTGCCGAATTCCTGCAAAGAAAACAGGCGAGCAGCGTGTTCCGTGTCATCAAAGGTGAACGAAGTGGATTGATAAATCGGCACGGCCCGGGCGTGCGTGGTGGGCTCTGGGTCGTAGCCAGCGTGCAAGGCTCGCGTGTTGAAGCCCAGGGGTCGGTCGATATCTTTGAAGGCCATGAAAACGATTATCGGGCATGCGGGCGGACGGATGTCCGTATTCCGCCGCGATCTCGGGAGACGCTTAGTTGACGTTCATTCCGCAGATGCCGCCCTGGCACATATCTGCGCCGCAGGCGCCGCTTCCGCAGCCTTCAAACGCGCGAGAGCTTTCCTTCGCCGCGCCTGATCTCGCCGCGAAGGTCGAGTATTGCGTGGTCAGGTGATCTTCGCCGCAGGACGGGCATCGCACTCCGTCAGCGTCCATGCTCCGGCGCACCAGCTTCTCAAACTTCGTTCCACAATCGTCGCAAGAGTATTCGAAGATCGGCATACCTTTAAATTATCAAGTCCCGGATGCCCTCGCTTACGTCTCGCTCAGTTCCGCTACCGAGATGAAGCACCCTGCGAAGGCCCGGTCAAGCAGGTCTTCCGTCAATTCATAAGGAAGGCGCTTGAATTTCATATAGTCGATGGCCTGCGAGATCACATCGCGCGGATGAGATCTACGAAATTGCTTTCCCGTATGCGTGTAGTGCTTCAAAATGAAGG
>JBAUUG010000624.1:0-6129 GCA_049582585.1 Bryobacteraceae bacterium
GTACTCGAGCAGTCGGGGAACTTTATACGACCTGTGCGTCAACAGACGGTGATAACCCATGCTGATACCAAGACCGGTCGCGAACCAATACAGGAAAACGGAAGCGGCGAAAACACGCCAGCTAAAGAAGAAAAGCGCGGCAATCGCTCCGATATGGAACAGCGCCATCACTATCGTGGTTGGCCAATTCAGCCGCTGAGGTCCGGAAATCTTGCTGACAGGGGTCACTACTCGATCTTCAATATTCATCTACATCCCGAACTTAACAGGAAATTGGCCTGTGATTTGTAAGACTTGTGTAATTTCAAATTTGCGCGGTTCTTATAGTATTTCTCGGCAGGAACGGGCGCGCGGAATAGGGTGGCGTCGTCAGCCGCCTATCGCTCCCACTTCCGGCGTCGCCATCTCACCCGCCGAAGTTGCTCGTTTCGACGACTCGCTCCATCGCACGACGGCTATGCCCATGAAGACGATCAGCATCGCCGTCAATTCGCGGTAGCCGAACGGCTCGCGGAAAAAAAGCCATCCGAGAAATACGGCCACCACCGGGTTTACAAACGTGTAAACGGAAACGATTGCAACGGGCAATCGCGACATGGAGTAGATGAACGAGCTATAGCCGACAATCGATCCAAAAAGAACCAGGTAAGCAACGGCTAAGCCCGGCCGCAGCGGCAAGGCCGCGGGCGCTTTCTCAAATATTGCCGCGGGCAGAAAAGTCGCCAGGCCCGCGGCGAATTGCTGCACCGCCCCGCTGACAAACGGGTGCGCGCGCGTGCACACTCGTTTCTGGAGCAGTGATCCCGCCACCCATCCAGCCGCGCTGAGTTGCAGCAGCAGAAACCCAACCAAAGTATTTCCGCCGATGCCTTCTCGACGCGCTGCCGGAAAAACCAGGAATGCGACGCCCGCCACGCCTATCAGAAGGCCGGCCATGGTGGAAGCCAGAGGCCTTTTTCCCGCCGGCAGTAAGGCGTCCATGCCGACCATCCAAAACGGACATGTCGTATAGAACAATGCGGCGAGCCCGCTCGGAATCCTTAATTCAGCAATCGCGAGAAAGCTATTCCCAATCCCGATGCAAGTAATCCCGCAGATCGCGGTCAGCATCAACTCACGGCCGCGCGGCAAGCGCACGCCGCCGATTCGAGCGGCGAGGAGCAAAATGCCGCCCGAGATGGTATAGCGAATCGCGATCAGGTACAGCGGCGGGAGCGCCTCGAGCGAGATGCGAATCCCCAGGTACGTAGTCCCCCAAAACACGCACACGGCCGCCAAGGCAAGGTAGGCATTACGCCGGCTTCGCTGGTCTTTGAAGGTACTCAAGTGCTGGGTCAGTAGTAATCGGCGCAGCTCATGTAATAGCCGCATCGCTCGCAGATCAACTTACACTGGCGCGCCATCAGCCGCTCATTGCAGGCCGGACAGTAGAGCATCGCCTCGCTGGACACATCGGGGCGCTCAACGGGAAGCTCGGAGTCGCCGGTCTCCCGCCTCGGCTCAGGCTCGGCGGACTGCATCCCCGATTATTGCAATAACCCTCCCCGTTTGGTGATAACATTAGAACTGCCGGGCAAGGTTTGGCGTGTCCGGGTGGAGAAATCTCATGATTCACGATCTTCTGCAGCCTCAGCATTTGCTGATCATCTTGGTGGTTGCGTTGTTTGTTTTTGGCCCCAAGAAGCTTCCCGAGCTGGGACAGGGCCTAGGCAAGGGCATCCGCTCTTTCCGTGACAGCATGAAGAACGCGACCGCTGAAGAGCCGGAAAAGATCGAGACGCCTTCTTCCACGCACAACGACACCACAAAGTAGTCGCTGCCCACCCGCTTCCTTCCTCGCGAAGATGTACGTATTTTAACTAGGTCTGCTGTCCTTCCGCGCCAAATGTTTCGTCTTTTTTGAACGTCGACCAGAAATTTTTGCACCCGCCGGAAAGAATTGCTACGCGGCGCACACCGCTCTTCGACCGCCAACCCGGAGAGATCTAGATCGGAAATGCCTGATTTCCCGCTACTTCACCCCCTAGGCGTCACCTCAAGCCGTAAGGTATATAGCATGGCATCCAAACTGCCTATGTCTCGCCGTGGTGATACTGCAATCCACCACCAAGATGATCGCAAGAGGTCACAAGAAAATTAACCTGAGGAGCGATGGAGCTAAATGACAACAGAAGAATACGGCAAGGCATATCAACGTGGATTTAACCTTACCGTGCGGTTTCTGGTCTCGCGGGGTCTCTCTTACGACGCCGCCCTCGATACGGCACAAGCGGCCTGGGCCAAAGGATGGGAGCGAAGAGAGCAGTTGCGCGACCCCAACCTGGTGTTAACGTGGACCAACAGCATCGCGCTGAACATACATAGAACTTTTTTGAGACGCGAACCCCAAACGCAGACTCTGCCCGAATTGCAAGCGCCGCCCCGCATGAACGTGGCCGCGATTGACGTGAAGCGCATCCTGAAGGAATGCAAGCCCAACGATCGGGTGGTGCTCGAAGGCCACTACATTGAAGGATACAAAGTACAGGAAATTGCACGGCAGCACGGCTGGTCTGAAACGGCGGTACGAATCAGGCTGCTTCGCGCTCGCCGTAGTGTAGAGCGGAGATTGAGCCGGCCCAAGCATGCCCGGCTGCGCAATCTCGCCGAGAAAACCAAGCGAGCGCTCGCCAGTGCCTTGGAAGTACCGGCGTTCGAGGTAAAGGTCGCCTGAAACGCGATAGCGGCGCGGCGGAATTCCCGCCGCGCTTTACAACAGTTCCGCAGTACTGAAAAAGAACGGAATTTCTTGAGCCGCAGTTTCAGGCGCGTCCGATCCATGCACGCAGTTTCGCTCGATATTCTCCGCGAATCGTTTCCGTATAGTTCCTTCAGCGGCACTAGCAGGGTTCGTGGCGCCCATGAGTTCACGCCATTCAGCCACGGCATTTCCCCCCTCCAACACGAGTAGAACAACGGGGCCTTCGGTCATGAATGTAACCAGGCCCGGGAAGAACGGGCGCGCGCTGTGGACCGCGTAGAACGCCTCCGCCTCATATTTGGCCAACCGGCGCATCTTCATGCCCGCAATACGGAAATCCTTCTCTTGAACCATCTTCAAAATTTCGCCCGTCTGGCCTTTTGCCACCGCGTCAGGTTTTATAATTCCCAAGGTGCGTTCCCGAGCCATTCAATATTCCTTTTTCGCGCCTAGCGCCTGTTGCATTTTCTCGCCCAGCAGTGCAGGGGAAGGGCACACCGCAATACCGGCCTCTTCCATCGCCGCAAGTTTATCTTCAGCCCGCCCCGCACCGCCGGATATAATCGCGCCCGCATGTCCCATGCGCCGTCCCGGCGGCGCCGTCTGTCCGGCGATAAAACCTACGACAGGCTTCTTCACGCGCTCTTTCACATAAGCGGCTGCGGTTTCTTCCGCACTCCCGCCGATTTCCCCAATCATGATGATCGCGTGTGTATCCGGGTCTTCATTGAATAAGTTGATCGCATCCGTGAAGGAAGTCCCGATAATCGGGTCGCCGCCGATTCCGATACAAGTGGATTGGCCGATCCCGAGCCGCGTCAACTGACCCACCGTTTCGTATGTCAACGTGCCGGACCGCGAGACGATCCCTACATGACCCGGCAGGTGAATATGGCCGGGCATAATCCCCATCTTGCATTTGCCCGGAGTGATGACACCAGGGCAATTCGGGCCTATCAGACGTGTCGCGGGCTTCGCTCTCAGGTAAGCCCAGACCCGAATCATGTCATTCACCGGAATCCCTTCCGTTATGCAGACGATGAGCGGAAGGCCGGCGTCCGCCGCTTCCATGATTGCGTCCGCCGCAAAAGGAGGAGGCACGAAAATAATTGAAGCGTTCGCGCCTGTCGCGGCGACTGCCTGCTCGACCGTATTAAAAACCGGCTGATCGAGATGCGTCTGTCCGCCTTTTCCGGGCGTGGTTCCACCCACCACGTGCGTGCCATACTTGATCGCCTGCTCAGCATGAAACGAGCCTTCTCTTCCCGTGAAGCCTTGGAAGAGAACTCTTGTGTTTTCGTCTACCAGTACGCTCATTGCGCCAGCCTGACGACTTTCTCCGCGGCGTCTTTCATGCCGTCCGCCACCGTAAAGTTAAAGCCCGATTCCATTAGAATTTTCTGCCCCAGGTCGACGTTCGTGCCCTCCATGCGAATGACAACCGGTATCTTAATTGCAAGCTCGCGCGCCGCGGAAACTACCCCATTCGCAAGTGTGTCGCATCGCAGGATGCCGCCGAAAATGTTAATCAGAACTGCTTGTACGCTGGGGTCGGAGAGCAGAATGCGAAAGGCATTCTTGATCTGCTCCGCGCTCGCGCCCCCTCCCACGTCGAGAAAGTTGGCGGGCTGCCCTCCCGCGTACTTAATGATGTCCATGGTCGCCATGGCCAGCCCGGCCCCGTTCACCATGCACGCGATGTTGCCATCCAGCTTGATGTAGTTCAACCCAAACCGCGATGCCTCCACTTCCAGCGGATCTTCTTCATTCAGATCGCGCAGCTCCAGCAGATCCTTATGCCGGTAGAGCGCATTGTCGTCAATGTTGATCTTTGCGTCGAGCGCATAGACTTTCCCGTCTTTGGTCAAAATGAATGGGTTGATTTCCGCCAGCGATCCATCCATAGCATCGTAGGCTTTAGATAAAGCCACCATAGCGGAAGCGGCTGCGTTGGCGCTCGTGACCGGAATGTCCATGCCGTAGGCCAGCTTGCGCGCCTGAAACGGTTGCAGCGGCCGGCCGGGCAGCAGCGGCTCTTTCAAAATCAGCTCGGGAGTAGCCGCGGCAACTTCTTCAATTTCCATGCCGCCTGCTTTCGACCCCATAAACACCGACTGGCCGAGAGACCGATCGAGGACGATCCCCAGATAAAGCTCGCGCTCGATGGGCAAAGTTTCTTCAATCAGCAGACGTTGCACCACGCGCCCTTCCGGACCGGTTTGATGAGTCACCAGAGTCATGCCCAGGATCTTTTTCGCGATCTCGGCAGCTTCAGCCGCGTTCTTCGCAACCTTCACGCCCCCGCCCTTACCGCGGCCACCGGCGTGGATCTGAGCCTTGACTACAACGCTACCCCCGATGTTCTTCGCGGCCGCTTCAGCTTCCTCCACCGTATAAGCGACCTCGCCCCGTGGCACCGGGACATCGTACTTGGCGAGAATGGCTTTCGCCTGGTACTCGTGAATTTTCATAGATTGAATTGGCGCTCACAGCGGTGAATTCCAGCTTGTGAAGCCAATCGCTAGTGTATCTCGCTAGAGGATTGCCCTGGAAATATCTGTATAGCAGGAGCGCCCCGCGAGCCAATCATTCCGGCACATCCCGATCCTGTTGCTCCTGCTCGGCGGGCCGCAGCCGCATCGCCTGATAAATCTCCTGCAACCGGCTCTTCATCTTCTTCAGTTTTTCGAATTCCGCCAGCTCGCGATGAGAATCGTCACTGCGCCCCAGCTCTCTATACAGCACGCCCAGCCGGTAGTGCGTCGCTGCATTGAATGGCTCCAGTTGCGCCGCATGCTCCAGGTGCGGCTCGGCCTTCTCCGGCTGCTGCATGGACATCAGAACCTTGGCCATTCCGAGCTCGGCATCGGGATCGTTCGGCTCCAATTCGAGCGCATGGGAGTAGTACGCCATTGCGCTCTTCAGATCGGACCGGCGCATGGAAATGTCGCCTAATCTGCACTCTGACTTCTCATCGAAAGGATTACCGGCCAAAGCGGCTTTATATTCTTTCTCCGCTTCCGCCTGCGCTGCCGCCGAGGACTGAGTGTTCAGCATTTCAGCGAGCTCGAAATGCACATCCGCCCGTTTCGGATCCTTCTTCAGCGCTTCGCGATAGTTCGCGATGGCCGCGTCATCCTTAGCCTGCCTTGCCAGCTCGTGTCCCATAAGCTGGTGCATTCGCGCCGAATCCGGAGCAACCATTGCCAGGCTCAGCGTGGTTTCATCCGACAGTTCCGAGTAGATGCGGTGCGCGGTGTACAAAATATCGGCATCGGTGGGTTCAAGCTGCCGAAGCACGTTCACAACTTCCGCTGCCTTGCCGAGATCTTTCAGCGCATAATCCACCTCAATCAGTTCCAGCCCTGCTTCCACTCGCAGCTTTTGCT